>CBFGRU010000040.1:0-16353 GCA_965651255.1 uncultured Phycisphaerales bacterium | reverse complement strand
CGGCCCGGGAATCCTTGCACAAAACCCGGGATTCCTCGCGGACAGGACAAGAAACGATGGCCCGTCACTCACGTGCACAACGAGTGTTGCGCGATCCGGCAGATTGAATCCGCAGTGTCCCGGGGGCGGTGTCCGGGGGCGGAGGCGCGGCTCTTCCCTTTCTCAACGCAGGAGAAAGAGACGTGCCGCTCGGTCGATGTTCGTAGATTCGGGGGTTGTTGGCGGATAATGGTGGTGGGACGTGGATCAGCCCCCCGACCCCGTAGTCGTTGCTCGCCGCGGCGGAACCGCATCGCACGAAGTCCCGCAGATGCTGGAAGCCGACAACGAAAGCGTGGTATCGTCTGGTGAAAGTGTCCGGCCAGCCACCCGGTCCAGATCCCCCGCCCTGGTGCCGGAGAGGAATAGCGGAGAAAGTACCTACCGGTCCCGTTCTAGGTTTCGTTCCCGATTGGACCTCGACCGTTGATGAACTGAGGAGTTTCGTGCACAAGAAGTCAATGCCATACCCAGTACTGCTGACGATTGCCGGAGCAATAATCGCGTTCTTCGGGATGGCAGAGATGTATCATAGATGGAACTTTGCAATCAATCGCGGCAAATATAGTCCGAAGGTGTTTGTTGTGCACGAAATTGTTACGAAAAAGACAGCTGCATCTCGCGGCGGACGGGGAGGTTCTTATCTTGTTGCAACCGGAGTTATTGATGGAAGCGATGAAGTGATAACACTTTCGCTTGAAGATCTGGTCGATGTTCGACTGCTATCCGAAGCAAATATGGACAAGGTTCAAGAACAATATCCAGCAGGGTCTCGGGTGGATGTATGGCACAAGCCGAACGCCGCCGACACGATTGTGCTGGGGAATAATCCGGGATTACTGCCGGCATCAGTCTTCGGAGACCCCGCACTGTTGCATGCGCTCCGTGTTGCCGCTATCAGGTTAAGCATTCTGTTTGTTGGACTAGTGTGGCTAGTCTTGAGATTCCGTGGTAAGGCATCTGGTAATGCATAACGAGCGGATAGGAAAAAGTATCAGTGTAGATATCGGTCATGCCACGTTTGCAGGTGTCGGATTGGGAGAGCGTGCCGACAACCTGCAATCCCTTGGCCGTGGAAGAAGCGTTCCCGGATTGACCATAACTTTGCTGTGTGAGCTAGGAGTCTGGTACGATTTGGAAGGCGCCGTGTTGGATAGTTTTGGAGTGTGTTTTGCGGAACAGTTCGACAATATAGACGTACGCCCATTCAGCGGCGAATTGCTGTTGGAAAATAATCCTGTCCGCGGTGATATTATCGGTACGCAAACCGGGATTGTGGATACATTTGGCAAGCCCGCCTATCAAGACGAGAATATTGATGAAACAATTTTGTATTATACTAACTCGTCGTGCGAATGGCAATTTGAATTGAGCAGCTGTGGCCGACTTGTGGCGATGACGGTGTGCCGATCAGATTAATAGAACAGTGCCTTTGCGGATTAGGTCTTTAGATGACTACATCGGCCTGTCGATGCCGGCGGTGGAGTCGGTGGATACCCGCGTTCGCGGGTAGGAAGGCAAGCGGTGGATGCTGATCAGTGGCGGAAGTGCCGGATTCCGGTGAGGAGGAGGGTGGCGTTGCGTTCCTGGCAGAGGGTGATGGTGTCCTGATCGCGTTTGGAGCCGCCGGGTTGAATGAGACAGTTGATGCCGGCATCGAGCAGTAAGGTCGGGCCATCGGCGAAGGGGAAGAAGCCGTCGCTGGCGGCGATCACGCGGTGCTGTTCAGTTGATGATTGATTCAAGCGGTCGCCGGCCTTTTCGATCGCGAGGCGGGCGCTGGTGATGCGGTCCATCTGGCCGGCACCGGCTCCGAGAAGCTGGCCGTCGCGGGCGATGGCGATGGCGTTTGATTTGAGATGCTTGGCAACCATCCACGCGAGGGCGGCGGTGCGGCGGGCGGGTTCATCAAGCGGGTGGCCGGCCGCGAGCGTCCAGCGAGCGGGGTCGGCGAGCGAGCGATCACGCTGCTGCAAGAGCATGCCGCCGGTGATGGACTTGAACTCCATGGCGTCGCCCGCGCGGCTGGTGAACTCGCCGACGGCGAGCAGGCGCACATCTTTCCAGCGTTCGCCAAGACGACGGGCAGCGGTGTCGGTGAAGGCGGGGGCGATGATGACTTCGAGGAAGCGCTTTCCTTCGGCGATGGAATCGGCGAGGGCATCGTCGATGGTGGATGAGATGGCAAGAATGCCGCCGAACGCGGCGAGGGGGTCGCCCTCGTAGGCGCGGCTGAACGCCTCGGCGGGTTGGGGTGCGATGGCGGCGCCGCAGGGATTGGTGTGCTTGATGATGGCGGCGGCGGTTTCGCGGGGGAAGAGTTGCGCGAGTTCGTACACGAGTTCGAGCGCGGCGCTGGCGTCAAGCAGATTGTTGTAACTGAGCGCCTTGCCGTGCAGAAGGTTGGCGCTGACGACATCGGGCCCGCGTGCTGCGGGGTCGTGGTAGACGGCGGCGGCCTGGTGAGGATTTTCACCGTAGCGCAGATCACCCTGCAACGGCTGGGAGATGCGGAAGATGGCGGGCATGCGATCGCCGCTGTTGACGCGGCCGGCCATCCAGGCGCTGATGGCCGCATCGTATTCTGCGGTGCGACTGAAGGCGGCGGCGGCGAGGTCGCGGCGCAGTTGCATGGTGGTTGCGCCGTCGTTGTTGCGCAGGTCGTTGATGACGCGGTCGTACTGGCGGGGCGCGGTGATGACGGTGATGAACTCGTGGTTCTTCGCAGCGGATCGGAGCATGGCCGGGCCGCCGATATCGATGAGTTCGATCGCTTCGCGTTCGGAAAGGTCTTCGCGCAGGACGCGCTCAAAGGGGTAGAGGTTGACGCAGACGAGATCAATCGGCGTGATGCCGTGCTGCTTCATGGCGTCGAGGTGGGTTGGTTCATCGCGCCGGCCGAGGAGCGCGCCGTGGACGGCGGGGTGCAGAGTCTTGACGCGGCCATCCATCATCTCGGGGAAGCCGGTGACCTGATCAATGGTGATGACGTTGAGACCCGCCTCGATGAGTTTCGCCGCGGTGCCGCCGGTGGAAACGAGTTCGACACCAAAGTCGGCGAGGGCGCGGGCGAAGGGGATGAGGTCGGTCTTATCGCTGACGGAAAGCAGCGCCCGGCGTATCGGGACGAGGGTGGACATCGCGAGATTCTGGCTCCGACGGTTCGGGACGGTGACACCGGCGCTCGGGAGGGAAACGCTTGCCCTGCGAAGCGGTCACCGACGAGGGTACGCCGGAAATCAGGATCGGGGAACCATGCGCAGGACCTTGCCATCATCGCCGATGGCGTAGATCTCTCCGCTGTTCATGCCATCGACAACGAGGTGGTTGACCTTGGGCATGGGGATGCGTTCGACGACATCGCCGTTGGCGGCGGTGAGAAGCGACATGACCCTGGCTTCACGATCCCACACGATGAGGCGGCCGCGGTGTGAGCCGACGACTTCGCCGGAGACGCCTTCGGCGGTCCAGAGGACGCGGCCGTCGTAGTAGACATCGGCGGGCATGGGGTCGAACGCCTGCAGCCCTTCCGACGGGACATAGACGTACAACGTGTTGTTCAGGTAGACCGGCGCGTGGCGGAGGGCGGAATCGGTGAGACGGAACCAGCGGACGCGGCCGGTATTCAGGTCGTAGGCGTAGATGTGCTGGTCGAGACTGACGACATATACCGCCTGCGGGCCCACGGCGGGCGGCGCAACCACGTTCGCGCGGGTGCGCTTGCTCCAATAGCGGGCGGTGGTGCCCGCATCGAGCGCGCTGGTTTCGCCATCTTCGGTGACGACGACGATGAGGTCCTGATGACGAACCGGTGGCTGGTGAATCGACCCGCTCAACTGGTAGGCGCGCCACTGCGTGCCGACTTCGTGCTGGAACCAGACGACCTGGCCTGAATCCGAGCCGTAGATGAGGTACGGGCCGTACTGCGCGGCGGAGGTGCTGCCGACCCGGAAGAGGTTGTTCTTGGCGACGAACGCGCCATTCTGCGCTTCGAAGACCCACACATCGCTGTGCGTGGTGACATGCACGAGATCGCTGGAGCCGGTGGTGAT
This sequence comes from uncultured Phycisphaerales bacterium, assembly GCA_965651255.1. Taxonomy (GTDB): domain Bacteria; phylum Planctomycetota; class Phycisphaerae; order Phycisphaerales; family SM1A02; genus CBFGRU01. Next base: position 12,262 of record CBFGRU010000040.1, on the reverse strand, counting down.
GCGCGTAATGCCGTGAACGGCTTCGACGGGTTCAGCGACGGGGGTTCGCCAGAGCCGGTCGCCGGTGTCACGGCGAATTCGGGTGAGCATGTTGCTCTGGTCGATCGTGAAGAACGAATCCCCCTGAGCGACCGCGAGCTTGATGCGGCTGGGGGTGGGGCCGTTGTTCACGTTCCAGTCAACGCGGTAGCCGAGTTTGTCGACTTCGAGCGGACCGACGACATAGCGCTGCGCCAGTTCACTTGCCATGGACTGCACGAGTGCATCGCCCGGCGTGGCAGGTCCGGCCGCCGCATCACTTGATGCGGAGGATGAGGCGGAACCACCGCCCGAGTTCGACGCCACGGCTGAACCGGAGCCGGAGTCGCTCGATGCCGGCTTCGCTGCGCTGCCGCACCCGCTCGACAGGCCTGCTGCCAATACCAGGGCTGCCGCCGGAGCGATGGGGAATGAACGACAGCGCAACGTCACAAGTGAGCCGATTGTGGGCATGATGCAGTCTCTCCGTCTGGCGCGCGATGAGCCCACCGGGCCCGTTCGAGCGCAATGCCGCAGTATCGAGGCATCGAGAGAATCCGTCAAGCCGAAATCCTCGTGCGGCCTGTATTCGGGGGCTCCTTCCACCCAATCAGTGCATCGAGCACGGCAGTCGGGGGCGATTCGGCACGATCACCCGCCTACGCTCGGTGAATGTTCACGGGTCTGATCGAGGTCACCGGCAAGGTCGAGCGAATCGAAACGGCATCCCATGGTGCCTCGCTCCTCATCCGACCGACTGACTGGAACCACACCCCCGAACATGGTGAGTCGATCGCCGTCAACGGCTGCTGCCTGACCGTTGCCAATCCTCCGGGTCAGCCCGTCGCCGGCACGTTGCGGTTTGATGTGATTCCCCAGACGCTGCGACTGACCACACTGGGCGGCCTCCAGCCGGGCGATGTCGTCAATCTGGAACATTCGGTCACGCCGGCAACGCTCCTGGGCGGGCACCTCGTGCAAGGGCATGTCGATGGTGTCGGCATGGCTCGACGGGTCGAGACCGAGGCGACGGAGTGGCGCCTCCGCATTACCCCGCCGAGCGACCTGATGGATCTGATCATTCCGCAAGGGTCGATCACGATCGACGGTGTCTCATTGACCATTGCTCAGGTCGATGGTGACTCATTCGATGTCACATTGGTTCCCACAACACTCGGCAAGACGAATCTTCGGCGGATCGGGTCAGATCAACCGACGCGCGTGAATCTTGAGGTTGATCATCTCGTCCGCATCGTGCAGCACCTGCTTCGTCGCGCGGGCACGCTGTAGCGTCTTCCGTGGGACATGAATCAATCGTGCGCAGCGCCCGTTCAGTCAGGTCTGGGCGTTCGCTTCGCTCAGAAGCGGTTCGTGGCGCGGCCGGGATGGATTGGTGACTTCACCGGCCTGCATGCAGATCAGAGTCAGATCGTCCTGCTGATGGAGCGAGCCGGGCTGAAGATTCACGCGCTGGCTGATCTCGTCGATCATTCCCTCAGCGCTGGTGCATTCGCGAAGTCGGGCGAATTCCTCCAGATAGATCTTCGATGGCTTGCGCAGATCATCGTCCGTCGCATCCTCATGAAACGCGACTTCAAACCCATCAGAGTAGAAGAGCATCGTGTCGCCCTGCTGAAGGTTGATTTCGCGCTCGGGGAATGACTCATCCGGGAAGACGCCCAGCAGGCCGCCCTCGGTTTCGATGGGTTCCATCTCGCAGCCGGCGCGGAGAATGAACGGCGTCGGGTGACCTGCTCCGGCGATTCGTACCGTGCGATCACGGCAGTTCACCAGCGCGTAGATTGCGGTCGCGAAGCGAGTCGTATCGCCCTGACGTCGGATCATTTCCTGGTTCAATCGCGCGAGCGCCTCCGCCGGTGGCACGAGCCGATAGTTCTTGCCATCGACTTCCTTCGTGGGCAGCGATCGAGCGATCACCATCGTCATCAGCGCCGCCGGGACGCCGTGCCCGACGGCATCGGCGATGAAAACCCCAATGTGATTCTCATCCAGGCGCGAGACATCGTAAATGTCGCCGGAGACGTAATGGGCAGGACGCCACATGGCGCCGAAGTTCACGCCGTGCACCGAAGGGAGCGACTGCGGCAGAAACTCCTTCTGAACCATGGCCGCGAGTTGCATTTCCTGGTGCATTCGCACCATTTCGCCGCGCAGGCCGCCCTGAAAACGTCGGGCGATCGAAAGCTCACTCGTCAGCTGGGTGATGGACTGCTGACGGCGAACGAGGGTGGCGATCCGCTCGACGACGAGATCCATCGGGCGATCAACATCCGTGTCATACAGCTCACCGCCGGGGAGAGTGCGCTCGCCGAACGGTCCGCGATGCAGAACGACGAGTGGAATCTGTCGCTCTTCGAGTGTCTCGAGAAGCTGATCGATGGTGGCGATGTCGGGATCGTGGGTGTCGGTCGGAAAGACCGCGAGGTCAAACGGCGGATTCGGCACTTCGTGAAACGCCGCAGGATCGATCACCTCGACGCGCGGGAGGGGTCGATCCGGCCATTGACTGATGATTGGTTCAAGCATCGCCTGGGCGCTGGTGGCGCACGACGCGGGTGCGAAGACAACGATCCTCGGTGCACGCATCGGCCGCTCGTTCCCTCAGGACGACTTTCGTTATCAGACGATCACCCGGTGCGACCGCCTTCACGATGAACGCATCGGCTCACCGAGCCAGCTCCTTGAGGCGCAGATAGTCAAGCGCGATGCGATCGCCCGGCCGGATGCCCAAACGATTGAGAGAACCTGCCTTCAATTCGATCGCGAACTGCGCGGGGCGAACGCTCTGATACTGCGGCATTCGCTCGCGGTACGCGGTTTCTGATTCATCAGGACGTTGCGGGGGCTGGGCTTTCATCTCGTGAACCGCCGTCACGACACCCGTGGGCGAAAGAAAAATAATGTCGATGTCAACGAGGCAATGTCCCATCCAGAAGCCCCGATAATCTGCGCCGGGGAAGATGAACAGCATGCCGCCATCGTCAGGGATCGAATCTCGCCCCATCAGACCCTGCTGGATGAGCGCCGGTGTATTGGCCAGTTCGAGGGTGAATGTTTCACCTTTGATGGTGATGGTCTCGTGCGTCGGCGGCGACAGGCGGTCGCGCAGGCCGTAGAACGCCAGGCCGATCAGCCCCACGGCAACAAGTATGATGGCGATTACTCGGACAACAGCCATGCGTGATCTTCCTCGCGATACACCATCGGCGTGCGCGGGAGCCGTTCGAGAGTGAATGCGGCGCAAAACTCTCGGGCGGAGAGAGATTCCTTCCGCCCCAGCGGAATGCCGGACCATCGCGCAAGAAGGCCGATGATTCTCTCTGGCGCGACGCCCGCGGCATGATACACATCGAGCCGTGTATCACCATGACGCTTGGCGAGTCGTCGGCCGTCAGCGCCGATGATCAGCGGCAGGTGCCACCAGCGCGGCGGTGACTCACCAAGTGCATCGTACAGCAACGTCTGCCGGGCAGCGCTCGGAAGCAGATCATTGCCGCGCACGACATCGCTCACTCCCTGGCGCAGATCATCGACGACGACCGCGAGCTGATAGGCCGGCGTTCCGCGCTTCGTCCAGATGACGAAGTCACCGATTTCATCGAAGGGTCGGTGCACCGATCGGCCCATGACTTCATCGTGAATCTCGATCGATCGGTCCGGCACGACGAAGCGATAGTTCACATCGCACTCATCTTCACGGTAGCGTTGGTGGTCATCACCGTTCGGTCGCAACTCGGGCGGGTAACGCAGTTCATGCTCGCCCGCGTGGGGTGCGCTCGATGCCTGCTCGATCTCCGCACGGGTGAGTGCGCACTGGTACGCCCTGTGTTCTGCGACCAGTCGAGCCAGCGCGCTGCGATACGGGGCGAGGTCGGTGCTTTGCGTCAGCGAATCACCATCCCAGTCGATCCCCAGCCACCGCAGGATCTGCAGGACGCTCTCCGCAGCGCCGGGCTTGATGCGCGGGCCGTCCAGGTCTTCCAGACGCATGAGCACGCGCCACCCGTTTGTTCGGGCAATGGCCCAGTTGATGAGAAACGTGCGTGCGTTGCCCAGATGCAACGCGCCGGTCGGAGATGGGGCCAGACGTGTGACGCGAGGGGTCATATGGGGTATTGTGTCAGGCAGCGCGGCGCTGCACGACCCTGAGCAGGGGAGATGACCGAATGGAAAAACTCACGCAGGAACAGATCGACGAACGACTGAAATCGTTGAGCGAGTGGTCGCAGTCGGGCGATGCGCTGCAGCGCACGTTCGTCTTCCGCGATTTCGTGGAAGCGATGACATTTGTCGAACGGGCTGCCAGCCATGCGGAGCGCGTGCAGCACCATCCGGACATCCTCATCCGCTACAACAAGGTGTCGTTGACGCTTTCGACCCACGATGCGGGCGGCATTACTGAGAAAGATTTCGACTTCGCGGCGACGGCGGATGACTTTGTTTCGGCGGGGTCCGGCGCGGGCGCGTGAGTCGATCATCAGGCCGCCAGTCAATTGTTGGTCGTGGTCGGTGGGGGGCTGGAAAGCACCTGGCGAACGATCGTGGCGCGCACTTCGCGCTGTTCATCGATCGAGAGCGGCTCGCCCGCGAACGATTGCAGGTGAGCTGACTGCACCCGCAGAAACAGGCGGTCGATCTGCTGGCGATTCGGGTACTGAAGGCGGCGGGTACAGATACCCAGCCGCACGCGACTGAGCAGCTTCATCGCTTCGTCTTCGTTCAGCAGTCGCGCACTCTGCAGAATCCCGAGTGCGCGGTGAACCCGGTCATCGAGTTGGCGCAACTTCTGGTCGAGCAACAGATCGCGCGCCACACGCTCGTAATCCACCAGTCGCGGAACGATGCGCGTGGTGAACTCATCCAGCAAATCCTGTTGGCTGCACCCGAGCGTAATCTGGTTCGAGACCTGATAGAAGTCGCCCGCAGCATCGGACCCTTCGCCGTAGAAACCGCGCACTGCCAGGTGAAGGTCCTTGGCGGCCCGTCGGAGGCGGTCGATTTCGTTCGTCAGCTTCAACGCGGGAAGGTGCACCATCACGCCGAGGCGCAGACCCGTCCCCACGTTTGTCGGGCAGGCGGTCAGGTACCCCCATCGACTGCTGAAGGCGTAGTCGAGGGAACCTTCTATGGCATCATCAACCTGGTTGATGCGTTCGAGCGCGGTGTGCAATTGAAAACCAGGGCGCAGCACCTGCATGCGCAGATGATCTTCCTCGTTGACCATGATGCTGAGACTTTCATCGCCCGAAATCGCGACGGCGCGCCGATTCTCCCCCTGCGCGAGGTTGTTGCTGATGACATGCCGCTCGAACAGGAGTCGTCGGTCGTCGGGGCTGGCATCCTTCAACTCGATCCACAGCATGTGATCATCGAGCTGTGCTCCCATGATGGCGCGCTTCGCCAGCATCACCAGCTCGCTGCGCTGATTCTCGCTTGTGCGATTGACAAACGGGAAGCCCGCGATGTTTCGCGCCAATCGCGCGCGACATGACAGGACGACATCAGAATCGGGGCCATCACCCTGCAGCCATCCGACATCGGCGCGGTTATCCAGCATGCTCATGATGAACAACCGCCTTCAGAACTCTCACCCGTCGCACCGCCGGAGCGTTCACTGCTGGGAGGATCCTGTTCGCGCATCGGGTCGAGATGGAGCAATTGATCACGAATGCTGGCTGCTCGTTCGTACTGTTCGGCTGCAACCGCGCGATCCAGTTCGCGAACGAGGCGGCGAATCTGCATCTGTTGATCCAGCGAGCCACCTGCGCGGCGAGGAGTTTTTCCTGCGTGATGCGTCGCCCCGGCGTGGGCACGCTCAATGAGCGACCCGAGTTCACTGGTGAAAGCGTCGTAGCAGTCCGGGCAGCCGAGGACTCCCGAGCGACGGAACTGCGTAAACGTCAGTCCACATCCCGGACACGACCGACTGGAAGGCGCGGTTCCGCCGCTCTTTGACGCCGGGGATTGTGACACCACCAGTTGCGTAAACACCTGCGCGATGGGTGATTTCTGCGGCTGGATGAGATATCCCTGAGCGGCGGCGTGCTCAGCGCAAAGATGGACCTCCCGCTTCGTTCCGTGCTTGATCAGCACTTCGTGAACGACCGCCTCATTGTCACAGTGGTCGCATTTCATCAGCATCAGAAGCGTAGGCGCGGCGGCGATTGCCCGGTCAACGGGAAACGGCATCGCGAACGCGCGCCAGCGACTCCAGAAGAGGCGCCATCGCCTCCAGCGGCTGGACGGTGGCACCATCGGAACGTGCGCGGCGGGGGTCAGGGTGACACTCGATGAACACCGCCTGCACGCCGGCGGCCACCGCCGCTCGCGCCAGGAGCGCGGCCCGATCCGGTCGCCCTGCGGTGTGAGTTCCGCCGCCACCAGGCAACTGCGTTGAGTGCGTGACATCGAAACAGACCGGCCGACCCAACTCCATCAGATCACCCAGCCCAATGAAGTCATTCACGAGCCGGTGATAGCCGAAGAATGTTCCCCGCTCGGTCAACATGATGCCAGGTGCACCCGCTTCGCGCAGTTTGTCGATGACGTTGGTCATTTCCACCGGGGCCATGAATTGCCCTTTCTTCACGTTGACGGGCTTTCCCGTGCGACCGCACGCGAGCAGCAGATCGGTCTGACGGCAAAGAAATGCGGGTACCTGTAAGAGATCAACCACTTCTGCGATCGGCGCTGCCTGATGCGGCTCGTGCAGGTCGGTCGTCACAGGAACCCCCAGCTCGCGACGCAGATCACTGAGTTCGCGAAGACCTTCTTCAAGCCCGGGTCCACGGTCGGAATGAATGCTCGATCGATTCGCCTTGTCGAAACTGGCTTTGAAAATGTACGGCAATCCAAGTCGTGCACAGCACTCACGCACGGTTTCGCCGATGCGCCGGTTCATCTCGCGGGATTCAAGCACGCAAGGCCCGGCGATGACGGTGAGCGGTTGTCGAGCGCCGATGGTGATCGTTCCGACCTGGCAGGTGAGCATGTCCGTCATAAGGGCAAAGGGTAGCGCGATCATCGCCAACGCGCGATTCTGCGCGACTTTGCGGGTCACACCATTCGAGGCGCAACTCTTGCACGAGCGATAACCACAAGGTGACGTTTCACTGTTGAGATCAACACCGGCATGGTCGATGAAAGGCCGCTGGAATGCATCCGCCAGGGTAGGTGTCTCGAATGTAACTACGGCCTGCTACGGAAGTTACGGGATGCAATGGGAAGTCCACCGTAGCACAGGAGGTGACCGATGGCACGCATGCCCCGTGAACCAGAGGCGTTCGCCGAACAGGTCGCGCGGTTGTTCCAGCGGCATTATCCTGAGCGCACCGCTGAACTGGTCGGCCCGTTCGAGATGATCGTCAACGGCAAGCGGCTTGCGCTGGAGAACCTTTACCGCATGGTATTGTTCGATCCGGAGCGGGGGGTGGAGATTGTTGAAGACTATCTCGATCACCTGATGGAAGGTGATGCGATCACGAATGCGCCGCTCCCGCTGGCGGTCGCCAAGCCGCGCATCATGCCGCGGATTCAGCCGGTCTCGATCTTCCAGCATCTTGATCCGCAGAACGTGGCCCATTCCAGTTACGTCAACGGCACGGTGATCGTGTACGTCATCGACATGCCGCAGTTGACGGTGAGCATCACGACCGAGCAGATGATCAAGTGGGGCCTCGATGCGGATGATCTGGACCGGATCGCCCGCGAGAATCTGGCCCGGTATGCGCCGGATCTTCAGATTCAACTGGTCGAGAGCGCCGAAGGCGGAAAGGCCGCCATTGTCAGCCGCCAGGATGGGTACGACGCGGCGCGCCTGCTTCTGGACCGTCTGCATGTGCGTCTGGCACCGGAGTTGGGTGGCGACTTCTATGTCGCAGCCCCGGCACGCGACATGTTCCTGGCGATCAGTCTCGGGCCAGAACCATTCATCGACCGCATCAAGGACCGCGTTCGTGTCGATTACCGCCGGCTGCCGTATCCGATCACGAGCGAGTTGTTCGTCGTGACCCGGGACGGTGTGGCGGGTACGATCGCCGCGTGACTGCACCGCCCTTCATTGGTCGGGCGAAGTGATGTGGATCGCGGCCGGGATGCGCGATTTGCCTGGTTCTGATGAACGCCCCCGACGAGATCCGTGATTCAGCCGTGCTGCTGCTCATCGATAATTACGATTCGTTCACGTACAACCTGGTCCAGCGGATCGGCGAGCTTGACCCGTCGATTCAGATGACGATTGTTCGGAACGACAAGATTACCGTTGAAGAGGCCCTCGCGCTTCAGCCAACGCGCCTGCTGATTTCACCCGGCCCGTGTACGCCCGATGAATCCGGGATCTGTCCCGAACTGATCTCCGCCTTCCGGGGAGCGATCCCCATTCTGGGTGTCTGTCTCGGGCATCAGACCATCGGCCAGGTGCACGGCATGCGTGTGCATCGCCATCGCGTGCTGATGCACGGAAAGACCAGTGAAATTCATCACGACAACTCCGGCGTTTTCCGCGGGCTCTCCAACCCGTTCCTTGCAACTCGATATCACTCACTCATCGTCGAGCGCGAGACCGTGCCGAATGATTTCGTTGTCACCGCGTGGACGAATGAGGGCGAAGTCATGGGACTTCGTTGGCGCGGAGAAGAGCAGGGCCTTGCACCGATGGAAGGTGTTCAGTTTCACCCGGAGAGTTTCCTGACCGTTGAAGGGCCGAAGCTGCTCGCAAACTTTCTTGGCCTGCCCCAGCCGGAATGGGCTTCAATCTGAGACGCATCACTCATCGGGCTCGACTTCGGCGATCACCCACGCTGCCGGTCTGGCGAGTTGTGCCTGCTGCGCGCTCGTGAGTTGGTTCCACAACCCGTCCAGGCACGCATTGTCCATGGCCAGTCCTTCGTATTGCAGCCGCAGCCGTTGGCGGTTGATGCGGTCAATCCGTTCCGGTTCGTGATCAACATCGGATTCGATATCCATCGCTTCATTTGTTAGTTCATGCAATCGTTCAGCCAGTCGCATTCGGTTTCGATCCAGTTCATCCAGCCAGAGTTGCACGACTTCTCGCTCGTCCTCATTGAGCGAAAGTTGTCGGTCGATCGCCGCCGCGAGCTGAAAGGCCTTGCTCTGCGACGGCTCCCACCATCGCGCATGCAGCGCGCGAGCGATCAGGGCGCGATATCGGTCGGCCGCATCCGGTGTCAGATATGCTGCCAACCGAGGTCGAAACGACCGATTCAAATCCCGTAGACGCTGCTCGGCCTGCAGCGGCTCAACCGCTCGAAACTCAATCCCGATCGCGGTCACGAGGTCAACCGGTTCGGTGGCGATGACGTTGCCCTCTTCATCCTCCATCACCACCTGGCGCAGCGCCTCGGCACGCTGCAGTTGGCGACGAACCTCGTGCCTTGCGGCATCAATGTGCCGGGATGCCACCTCTCGCAGCGCAAGGGCGCGTGCCCGCTCGTACTCGCGCAGCGCTGATTCAAACCCCTCACGATCGGTCAACTCCGCCGCCGTCGGGGCCGCCTCATCCAGCAGCGCCGCAAGGTCGAGATTCACTTCCGGATACGCGCTCTGGTACGCGCTGTATCGCGCTCGATCGAGCCAGTCCACGTAGTCCCACCACGAAGCGCGCTCATGATCATTGAGAACGGCCCGCAGGTCTTCCAGGAACGCGCGTTCCATCTCTGCCTGTTGATCAGCGAGTTGGGCAAGGTCGATCTCGCGCAATCGTCGCTGATGATCCAGTCGATTCTGTGCTGCCTCTATCTGCGGACGAAGGATGCGGTAGTCCTCCGGATCACCGCCGACCGCGATGCGCTCGATCGCTTCAATACTTCGCCCGTGCATTCGCGCGGCGTGCCGTTCATGCGGTTCGATCAGCGTTTGCCAATGCGCTTCCGTCGGTGTGATGCGGTCGCGACCGAACGCACTCATCGCTGCGGAGAACTCATCGAACAGCGTCATCACCACGGCGACGCGCTCGCGTTCGAGCACGAACTGTTGGATGAACTGATCGATATGCGCTCTGGTGATGCTTGAGCGCCCCGGTCTCTCAAATGGCTCGGCCCACTGCACGGCGCTGATGGGCCATGACCAACTCACCATCGCAAGACAGATCATCGCAAGTGTCCAGCGCATTATGCGGTTCATGCCCGTTCTCCTGTCTAGGCCAGAGTCACCACCGCCAGCGGCTGATTCATCCTACCGCCCGGTCGGGCCTTGGTGCGAAACATGGCAAGTTTGGCCTCAACGTCGGACCGCAATCTCGCAATACCCTGCGGTATCCCGCGTTCGACCGGTCACAAAGTAGCCGTCATAGGCGGGGCTCTGAATGTGGAGTGTACGATGCGACTCATGAATCAAACGAAGTGTCTGGTGAGTGTTTCCACTGTCCTCTTTGTTCTGCTCTCTGGCGCACTTCAGGCGCAGGATCCCGGATCCCCCGGATCCCCCGGATCCCCCGGTTCGCGTGAAGAAGTTCGTGAACAGTTGCGGGATCGTCTGGAGCAGCGCCGCCAGAACCAGGCGCGCGGTCAGAACGTGTCTGTTCCCGCGACGATTCAGGAAGTGCGTGATGTCGTCTACGCAACCGCACCGGTGAAGAACGGCGGCGAGAAAGACCTCCTGCTCGATGCGTATTTTCCAAAGCAATCGGGTGATGAACCGCTGCCGGCAGTGGTCTACATTCACGGCGGCGGGTTCATCGGCGGCGACCGAGCCGTCGGCCGGGCCGGTTGCATTGCGCTGGCACAGGGCGGCTACTTTGCGGTCACGATTTCCTATCGCTTTGCTGATGAATCTCCATTGCCCGCAGCAATGGAAGACTGTAAGGCCGCAGTGAGGTTTCTGCGCGCCAATGCCGAAGAACTCGGCCTCGACCCCGATCGCATCGGCGTCTGGGGACACTCCGCCGGCGGGCATCTCGCGGCGTACCTCGGTGTGACGGGCAATGCGCCCGAAACGCACGGCCGAATCGGTGAGCACGACGATCAATCAAGCAGCGTGCGCTGTGTCATTGATTTCTTCGGCCCGAAGGACTTCGCCACCATGCCGCTGGAGCGCGCGAACCTCGCGCGCAATCGCCTCTTCGGCGAAGGCGGGCACGATCAGAAGATGAAGCACGCCAGCCCAATCTCGTTCATCGATGCCAGCGACCCGCCGATGCTCATCATCCACGGAACGGAAGATCCCCTCGTGCCGATTGCCCAGTCTGATTCCTTCGCGGCCAAACTGGTTGAAGCCGGCGTCAAGCACGAACTCATCCGAGTCGAAGGGGCCGGGCATTCGATCACCGATCAGCGCATCATGATGCGGGCGGTCCGTTTCTTTGATGAACATCTCGGCGGCCGGGGCAGCGAATTCATCGAACGCGAACTTCGGGAGCGGATCCGTCGGCAGGAACAGGATTCCGCATCCTCAGATCGTCCCCAGACCAGGCAACCCAACCTCCCGGCACCCCCGGTACACGCGAGGGTGGCGGAAGCAGCAACAAGGGCTGATGCGTTCGGCCCCTTCGTGCAGTCGCTTCAAGTCGCCGCGGAATGGGGTATCATCAACACGGTCGTTTCCGACCGGTCCGGCTCGACCTGAGGTGTGGGGGCGAGTCGGGCCATTTTTCTCTCCCGCCGCCAAGACGATTCGCATGGAGATTTCTCAGCGTGAGCAGCAGTTCCAGCATACCCGCCGAAGCCACGCGCGCAGCCCCGGAGATTGCCAGTCTCCGGTTTGTCCGTGCGGAGAACGATCTGGCTATCTTCAACATCCCGGGAACGGATTACCAGTTGCACCTGGTCTGTCGCGATCCGATTACCGTCGCGCCGGGCCGCCGGGTTCGCGGAACGATTCACACCCGCGCGCTCAGGATGCACCACTCCGATACGGGGGGACGCTTTATCGAACCGATTTACGGTTCACCCCGCATCGTTCAGGGGACGGTCATCGAGGCCGATGCCCAGAACAATCGCCTGCTGATGGATCTTGCCGTGCCCGTATGGGTTACGCTTGATCCTGCCCAGAAAGCCGCAAGGTTCCCCGCCGGGGCCATGCTGAATTTCTATGTCGAAAGCGGCACACGCTTTGAGCCGCAGGTTGCCACAGCCGAGTAATCGACTTAACCGGTGGGCCGCGGGAGCGGTGGGGTGTTTGCGCGGCACCCGAGAGAGTTTCGTGCGCATCGGCAGAGTTTCCGGGAGTGCGTTGCGCCGCCTTGGAGTCGGGGGTCTTCACGTCCAAT
>CBFGRU010000039.1:0-16411 GCA_965651255.1 uncultured Phycisphaerales bacterium | reverse complement strand
TTGATTCAGTGGCAGCGCGGTCGGCGGCGGTTGATCGATGGTCGCAAGCGGTTGCAGCGGGGGCATTTACCGATCGCGCAGGAATTGCGGACCGGCCGGTTGAGGAGGGCGTGGTGGATGCCCGGTGATTCAACAGGCGATCAGCGGCCGCCGGTGCGGGCGGAGATGACGAGCGACCCGCGGTATCTTTCCGCGGTGCGGGCGCTGGTTGGGCAGTTTGCTGCGCGATGCGGTTTCAACGAGCATCAGTGCGGCCAGATTGCGCTGGCGGTTGATGAAGCGATCTGCAACATCATCAATCATGGATACCAGCGTCGCGAGGATGGTCGCATCTGGATTCACCTCTGGCCGCTGCAGGAGCCGCGCGGGGTGAAGATCGTGCTGGAGGATGAAGCGCGGCAGGTTGATCTGGAGACGATTCGCTCGCGAGATCTGGATGACATTCGACCCGGCGGGCTGGGCGTGCACATTATTCGTGAGATCATGGATGAAGTGGAGTACGCCCATCGCGAAGTGCGCGGTATGCGATTGACGATGGCAAAGACGCTGTTGCAGCCGCCACGTGGCCGAAACGGCACGGAGGGCTGAAGCATGCGGAGTGAGGTTGTTGAATGGCACAGGCAGCCAATGAGGACGCGATGACCATGCACGATGCGGATTTTCAGATTGATCATGAGTCGGTCAGCGAAGGCGTGGTGTTGCGTCCGCGGGGCGATATCGATCTCAGTCGTTCGCCGGTGCTGCGAACGGAGATTGCCTCGGTCTGGCGGAAGAAGCCGAGCCGACTGATCATCGACCTCGATGATGTCGGCTACATGGATTCATCGGGCGTCGCTACGCTGGTCGAGGCGCTGGGCATCGCCCGCAAGCACAATGCGCAGCTTGTTCTGTGCGGCCTGCGCGAGAAAGTACGCTCGATCTTCGAGATCGCGCGACTGGAAACCGTGTTCACCATTGTGGATGATGTCAATTCTGCACGCACGATGTAAACGGGTGCAGGAAACGATGCTCGACTGACCATGAGCCACCCCGTTGCCGCTGATCGACCGTCTCTGATTCTTCGCGCGCTTGCGCGGTGGGGTGCGCTGTGGCTGAACATCTTCGGCTTCATCGGCGGGGTGTCGTACCTGTTGAGCGATGTGACGAGGTGGCTGCTTCGCGCGACCGTTCTACGTCGCGTGCGACTCGGACGAACCGCACTCATCACGCAGCTCGTGCGCATCGGCTACCGGTCGGTCACAATCGTGGCGCTCGTTTCCGGCTGCATCGGTTTCATTCTCGCGCTGCAGATGGCCCCCCCACTGCAGGATTTCGGCCAGGTGGACAAGATCGCGAACATCATCGGCGTTGCGGTGTTTCGCGAGTTGGGGCCGCTGATTGCTGCGGTTGTTCTGACGGGGTTTGCCGGCGCCTCCATCGCGGCGGAACTGGGCACGATGGTCGTCGGTGAAGAGATCGAGGCGCTCGAAGCCCACGCCTTGAACCCCGTTCGATTTCTCGTCCTGCCGCGCGTCATTGCGTCGATGCTGGGCTTGATGGGTCTGACCGTCATCGGCGATCTCGTCGCGGTCTTCTTCGGCGGGGTGATGACGGTGTTCTTTCTTGATGTGCCGTACGAGCTGTACAAGGCCAACACACTGAACCAGGTTGTCTACGCCGACTTTCTCACCGGCATTTTCAAGGCGGGGGTGTTCGGCCTGCTGCTCGGCTCGATCGCCTGTTACAACGGGCTGAAAGTCACCGGCGGCGCGGCGGGTGTGGGCAAGGCCACCACCGATACCGTGGTACAGTCGGTGGTGTGGATTATTCTCTTCGACCTCATCTTCACCGGCCTGTTCTTCGCGTTCGGCTGGACGTAATCGAACCGATGAACACGAACCATGCCTGAGCTTGTGCTGCTCTTTCTAACCGCCGGGGCGATTCTTCTCATGGGTATCGCGGCGAGCTATGCCTACGAAGTACGGAATCCGCGCCGACGCACGATGGCGTACGCGATGGCGCGGGGACTTGCCGCCGATCCCGCGGAGATGAAACTGACCTTTGAATCGTGGGTGCTTGATCGGCCCGATGGAGCGCAACTGCCCGTGTGGGAAATCACCGCGGGCGGCGGGCGCGATGCGCCGGTCATCATCTTGCTGCACGGCTGGGGAGAGTCCAGGATCGATTCACTCGCGCGCATCACACCGTTCATCCCCTTCGCATCGCGCATCATCGTCTACGACCTGCGCGGACACGGCGAGGCGGAAGGATCACGCAGTCGGCTCGGCGATCAGGAAGAAGATGACCTTCTCGCGCTCATCGATCGGCTGGGCCCACACCGCGTGATTCTGTTCGGTCACTCGCTCGGCGCGACGATCGCGATTTTCGCCGCCGCCAAGCTTGCACTGGATGTCAATCAACCGGAGCGGCTCATCGCGGTCCTTGCAACGGCGCCCTATCGACTGGTGCACACGCCGATTCGCGGTCGCCTGCACTTACTGCATCTGCCGGGAAGGCCCGTGACAGACCTGACGATGCTGCTGCTTCGCCTGCGGGGAGTTCGTCAGCGCGATACGGCTCTGGCGGCGCGCGATGTTCCGGTGCCGATGGTCATCGCCCACGGTTCGGCCGACACCATCGCGCCGCTGGATGACGGCCGCGCGATCGTCGCCGCCGCTCCGAAGGGTGAGATCATCGTTGTCGATGATGCGGATCACCTCACGGTTCTTGACGGTGAATACACCCTGGCGCGACTCGCCGAACGAATGGTTGAATTGATCAATCCATGATTCAACGCGCACGAAAAAGCCCGCCTTGCGGCGGGCGTAGCGAGTCAATCCACCCAACGGATTGATGTTCGGTCTGCAAGCGTATCAGTTTTGGGCCGGCGCGGGAAGCGCGTAGCTGTGCATGACGAAGCCGTCATCGGTCGAGATCAATTCCCACACGCCGGGGCCGAAGTACTTGGCCAGGGGCGTCATGTCGGGCATCTCATCCATCCCGGGCGGGAGCGCCATGTCCGGACCCATCGGCATCATGCCGCCCGGACCTCCAGCATTAATCAGCTCGAAGATGTTCTTCATCTGACGGCCGGTATCGGTGTAACCCCAGGCAATCGCGTTGCCGGCGGGCAGGAAGCCCATGGCCTGCCGGAACGTTGCCTCGCCCCTGAGCGAAGGCAGATTGTCCTGGCCGGTGGCGCGCAACGCCTGCTCAACCGAAGCGCCGTTGCCGATGAAGACAAATCCACCGCCGAGACCGATCGACATCATGCCCGATGGTTCCGCGAAGATGGTCTGTCCGAGGAAGTCGCGCGGCTGCAACCCCAACTGCGGCGCAAAGCCGCCCAGGAGATTCTGCAGTCCCTGCATATCCGAGCAGCGAATGGCGTACATACCCGAGGCCAGTCCCGCCATCGGATTCATCATGCCGGGGTTCATCGCGCCCGCCGGCTGCGGTTCGGCCATCGGCGTGACGATGTGAATGTCCGGGCCGAGCGTCGAGAAGAGTTGCTCGAGCATCGGGCCCATCTGCATGAGCATCGGCTCGGCTTCGGCCTGCAGCATCTCCGGCGATGCGGCGATCGCCTGGCGGATGACTTCCATCAGGCCGTTGAAGTTGAAGTTGTAGCGGCTGTACCCGACCGAATCGGGGCCGACGAACGCGGGCATCTCGCCCTTCGCGCTGTTCACATCGAGCAGCTTCATCAACCCGGTCTTGCCATCGGGCATGTACACGCCGAGCGATTGCGCCATCAGCGTTCCCTGGCGACTGAAATCCATGCCCATGCTGATCGCCTTGACGTTGGTGAAGCCGAGCGATTCGACCGGTCCCATCGCCATCGGCAGCATCATTGCCATCGGGCCGGCGTTCGCGAGCAGATCGCCCATGTTTTCCGTGAGCATGACGACGTACATCTCGCTGCCCTCGATCTGGCCGAGCGCATTGCGGTATGACTCACGGTCCCGCAGCGAGGGGGTGTCATCGCCATCGAGCTTGCCGAATACATCGCGCAGAGAGGTCAGGTCGCTGCAGAGGATGAACTGACTCTCCGTTCGCGCCAGGTGAAAATGTTTCATGCTGGAGGCAAAGGGATTGTCCATGCCGCCCATCTCATCCGCCCACGGGTCATCGGGGTCAACCTCGGGCTCTTCCGCGCCCTTGAAGGTATAGACGGTGCGGCCGAGCACTTCGCGCTCTTCTTCGATGCGGCCTTCCATGCGGAGGGCATCCAGCGCCTTCTCGAAGATCGGCTGCACTTTGGCCATGTTCTCACCGAAGTCCGCATACGCGAACATCGCGGGCAGCTCGATGCCGAGGTCTTCATCCATCGCGAGGAACATCGCCATGCCCACCGACCCCGTGGGGAAGGTGAATGAGTCCTCTTCGACCTGCATGTTGTCCGCGGCCTCGCGAATCATCTGCTCGAACTGGTCCTTGAAACCCCGCACCAGTTCCTGGATTTCCGGCTGATTCCAGATGTCGCCCATCGGGCCGTTCTGAATCTGATCCATCATCGATCCCATGTTCGGCGAACCGACCACCAGGAACGATTTCTCCGGCGCCAACTCATCAAACCGCTGTTGCGCGGCCAGTGGCGCGAGCATCATGGACATGGCGCTCATCGCCAATCCCGTTCGAAGGAGCATTTGCTTCACCGTCTGTCCTTTCTCAATCTGCAATCGTTGTTCAACGTTCTGCAAGGGTGTCTCAATACACGTGCCGCGCTTGTATACGTTCGGCACGATCAACCCGACGAACCGTCGCGCAGGTCCGGCGCGACCTCAAACTGTCGGCGCGGCGGGGGTTGATGATAGTTGTGGCCGGAATTCGGATTCGTCTTGTCGTAGGCGAACGCTTCCCGGTTCCGAATGAAGTCCTTGACGTACCGCGCGGGAATCGCAAAGCCGAGCGCTTCTCCGCCGAGAATGCCCATGTTCGTGATGCCGATCACTTCACCCTTCGTATTGAAGAGCGGCCCACCCGAGTTCCCGGGATTGATCGCCGCATCCGTCTGCACGTACGTCAGCCCGTCGAAGTTGCGCTGCGTGGTCGAGACGACCCCCTGGCTGAGCGTGCGCTCGAGTCCCAGCGGGTTGCCGATCGCAAAGACGCTCTGCCCCACTTCAATGGATTCATCCATTTCGATCGGCGCAAACGTGAACGGCTTGCCTTCCGGATGCGGAATGCGAATCAGGCCGAGGTCGAGATGACTGTTGACCGCGATGATCTCGATGTTGTCGATGATCTCCCGCTTCAGCGTGCCATCCGGCTGGGGGAACCAGACGGTGGCCTTCAACGCCGCCTCACCCTGAATGACGTGCGCGTTGGTAATCGCGTATCCCTCGGGGTTGATGATGACCCCCGAACCGAGCGCGCTCGGCGTTGAGACCTTGATCACCGCCGGGCCGATGCGCTTGGCATGTTCGCGCGGGCTGAGTTCGGGCAGGTTCATCGCGGTGCGAAAAAGCGTTTCCACCTTGATCGCCACCGCATCATCGCTCTGCGTGATTTCGACGCTGTCCACCGCATCGAGGTTCAACTCGATAATGTCCGGCCCGATATCGATCCAGATGCGCTGGTCGGTGCGCTTGACGACCTGGCCATCGAGGCGTGTGCCGTTCTTCAAGACGACCGTGTCGGCGTGCGCAGCGTGCATGAACCCGCAAAGGGTCGCCGCCGCGAGGATGATCATCGTCTTCCGCAAGGGTCTTCTCCCGATCCACAGGGAACTTCGGCCTGTCCCGCTAGTATAGGTGACACTCGGCAGTCTCTCGATCCGGTGACTGCACCTCGTACCGGACACACGATCCACCGGTTGGCATTCGCAGGAAAAGGGCCGATTCGATGCAGCAATTTGTTCGACGCATGATCCTGTGCTCTACTTTGGGAACGGCGATGTGGATTTCAGGGACGGCCCGCGCCCAATCGGGTGATCTGGCCTCCTACTTCGGCTTTTCCGGGCTGGAAGTGCTCAAGATCGACCGCGGAGCCGGGCCCATCGTCATCGCCGACATGAACGGTGATGGGCGGAACGACCTGATCGCCGTCAACAACTTCAAGAGCCGGATCGAGGTGCATTATCAGCGTGAGCGCCTGCTGGCCGAGGATGATGTGCCGGCCCAGGTGAACGATCTTCCGCCCTCCAGGCGGTTTCGCGCGGAGACCGTTTCCGTCAGTCACCAGGTGCTGGCGCTGGCGGTGCACGATGTGAACGGCGATGGTCTGCCGGACCTCGTCTACGCTGGGCGACCGGATGAGATCGTCTTTCTCATGCAGACCCGGCCGGGCGTGTTCGAGCTCGGTCGCCGGCAGCGCGTGCGGGGGTTGCAGGCGAACCGGAACGGTTTTGCGATCAGAAACGTGATCGGTGACCAGAGGCCGGAACTGCTCATGCTCGCCGAGGGCAAGGTGCGCGTGTGGACGATGTCGGGCGATGTGCTCGAATTGCAGCAGGATCTTGCCGCGGGCGAGCCGCTCGTGGGATTCTGGGTGGAGGATTTTGACGGCGACGGGCTGGTCGACATCGCGGCGGTCTCGCCGGAAGATCGCGCGCCGGTCCGGCTGTGGCTGGCGCAGGCCGAGGGTGAGTACCCCGTCCTCGGACCGCAACTACGCTTCGAGATGCCGCCCCTGCGCGAGTTTGAGCCGGTGCGCCTGCCCGGCCGCAACGCCGCGCTGATGGCGGTCATCGAACGCGCGAGCAAGCGCGTGGCCCTGTATGAACTCGATCAGCGCGAGGTCGAACAGCGCGGCGATCGCGAAGCGGCCATCAGCGTCTTCAGCTTCACCGACCCCGGCAATCGCCAGCGCGATGTCGCGGTGAGTGATGTCGATGGCGACGGATTGATGGATCTCATCGCGACCGACACGCAGGCCAACACCCTCGTCATCTACCGCCAGGTCCGTGGTCGCGGGCTTCAGCGGCAGACACCCGCGCCGACGTATGCGGAACTCATCGCAATCGCCGCGGGCAACGTAGATGACGATGCCGGCAGTGAAGTTTTCGTCCTCAGCGAGCGCGAAGGCGTTGTCGGTCGCAGCGAGTTTGCCGATGGCGCGCTTGGCTACCCGATCGCCCTGCCCCTGCCCGACGGTCGCACGCCGGTGGCGATGAACCTCGTGCGCCTGGAGTCCGGTCCGGTGGCGGCGATCATCGTCAAGGACGGCCGCGATTACTTTGTGCAGCTTTCAAAGATGGATGGCACCCACGAAACCGTGCCGATCGGCGCGGCCAGCCGTTCGCCCGAATCGATCCTCGCCCTTGATGCCGATGCCGATGGCCGCACTGATCTCTTGCTGCTCACGCGCGATCGCCCGATGATGATGCTGCACGCCACCGATGAAGGGTTCAAATTGCGCGAATCCAAGGACATGGGCCAGTTCGGCCTCGTCCAGGCCGCCACCAGCGCGAACACCGGCGTGTACGATGTCGATGGCGATGGACGCGAGGAACTGCTCATCGCCGATCGAAACTTCGTGCGCGCGGTGCATTACGATCCGAACCCCGCGGCGGGCGTCAGCCCCGGCTGGCAGGTCGTCACCCAACTCAACGCCAGCGATCCACAGTCGCGCCTCGTCGCGCTGACGGTGATGGGCAGTCGCATCGTCGCCGCCGACCGGGAGAACGGCCGGCTCGTCGTCTTCAGCGAAAGCGATGCGGGCGGCGTCGCGTGGCGCGAACGCGAATCGCTCAGCGTGCGCGGATTCACCTTCAACGATATCTATGCCGGTTCCTTTACCGGCGATGGCAGCGACTCGATTCTCGCGATCGGTGATGACGCCTTCGCCGTCATTCGCCTCACGGGCGATCGCTACGCACTCGCCGAGTTCGCATCCTGGCGCACCGACAAGCAGCAGCGCTTCCAGCACGAACTCTTCACCGGCGATGTCAACAACGACGGCTTTCAGGACATGATCTCACTCGATGCGGGTGAACAGATGCTCGAAATCTTCACCTTCTCCGAAGCGGGACGCATGCTCTACGCCACGGGCTTTCAGGTGTTCGAGTCGAAGATTTTCTCCGGCGGCGAGCCGCGCGAGTTTCAGCCATCCTTCGGAACCGTCGCCGACCTCACCGGCGATGGTGCGAACGATCTCATCCTGCTCGTGCACGACCGCATTCTGCTCTATCCGCAGATGACCCGTCGCGATCGTTGATCGAATCAGCAAGGGCGGGCGATCGCCTTGCGACCGATTCATTGGCGTGTTTCCCCGGTTCCACTCGGGAGTTGGAATGCGGAACTGCGCCGTTGGATCGGGGAACTGCGCGGTTGGATGGCGGAACTGTGTGCGCCGGGCGCCTGCGCAGGCAGTTGGATGTTCCCCACACACAACTCCCGCACCTGCATACACCGTTGGACGCTGGAGCTGCGCCGTTGGAACTTCCAACTGTGTGTTTGCACCGTCCAAACACACTGATGCGCGCGTCCGAACCTTGTTATCCGGCGGGAATCGCGGGTGGGACGAGCAGGCGTCGGGTCCACGCGGCAAGAAGGGCCGCCCAGCCGAGAATGAGGGCACCCATCGCCTGGTGAGCGGTGGTGATCACGACCTCGTACCAGCGGATCGGTGCATCGGGATCGGCGGAGAGGACGAGGAAGAACGCGATGAAGCCGAGTAGAAGCTGCGTGCCGACCAGATGCGTCAGGCCGAACCCGGTGCGGCGAACCATGCGCAGCTCACGATACTTTCCCCAGCAGCGCAGGCCGGCCAGAAGCGCGAGCGGCACGACACCGAGGAAGGCGAATGCCAGGTGCGCGTGCAGCAGTCCGGTCACCGCGGCGTCGCTGGCGGTTGATTCCGCAGCGGAGAGGTGGCGGTACGCCGCACCGAGCGCGAGTTGCACGATGAGCGCGCCGATGAGCAGCAGGCACAACGTCTGCTCGGTCTTCGCGGCCGGCGCGGGGGCTGCACTCGGGCCGAATCGCCAGGTGATGCTGCGTCCGGCGGCGATGATGATGAACATCGCGAAGATGATCTGCGCGAAGACGCCATGCACGAGCGCGAGCAACAGATTCGTCTCCGTCACGCGCAGTCCGCCGAGCAGCCCCTGGCCGCAGACCATGAGAAACACCGCGACACTCATCCACCGCAGCCAGCGGCGTCGATCGGTGAGCCAGACATCAACCATCAGCACGATGGATGTCAGCCCGACCAGCATGCCGTACAACCGGTGCGCGTGTTCATAATGCACGCCGACCGCGCGGCCCTCTTCGCTGACCATCTCCGTCAGCGGATAGAGCAGCATGTTGTGACCGAACGAGTTCGGCCAGTCGGGTACGGCAAGTCCCGTTTCGGTTCCGGTGACGATGCCGCCGGAGATGAGCAGCAGAAAGACCGCGCCGCAGGCGAGTTTCGCGAAGGCGGCGTGATAGTCGCGGCCGAGGGGGAGCGACTGGTCATCGGCGATGCGCGGTTGCGCGCCGGTCAGACGTGCGATGAGGCCGCCGATCGCGCCGAGCGCGACAGAGCCGAAGAGGATCGCGGGCACCCACCAGATCGCGATCGAATCATCCTCCGCCTGTCGCAGCAGTGCGCCGACAATGAGCAGGTTGAACAGGGCCGCCACGAACCCCGCCGCGGCTCCGGCGAAGAGCCCCTGCCCCGTGGCGCGAGCGCAGAAGAAGCCACACGCCACGAGGGCCAGCGCCATGAGGATGGCAATCACTTCACCCAGCAAGAGCCCCGGCTGAAGCAGGGAAAGGTATCCCAGCGCCCAGATCGCAAGCACCCCGCCGAACCCGCACGCCAGAACCGCACCGCGCACGGGTCGATGCGGCGGAACGGTCGTCAGGGTCGGCGAGGATGGTGATGCCGGAGCATGAGGGGCCTTGGAAGCGATGGACACGGGGAATCTCCTTCGCCGGACGGTCGCGGCTCGCTCTCTCCGGCTGCGCGGTCTACTATATGTGCGAAGTTTCACAAAGCCCGGATTTCGACCGCCAAACAGCGCCGGTTTCCCCTGTGAATCAGGTGAAAACCGTCGGATCGGGGCCGAATTCCCTTGTGATTCAACCCCCTTCGGCAGGATCATGTCCGCGTGCCCGAACCAGCCACCACCCCGCGCTCGCACGCTCACGAGTCGATGCCTCCCGCTTCATCCGGGCGGCGCGGTGGGCGCCTGCAGCAGTACCTGGAACTGACCAAGTTTCGGTTGAGCATGCTGGTCGTGATTACCACGGCCGTGGGATACCTGCTCGCGGTGCCGCTGCCGGCGGGTCTTCCATCACTGGTGTGGACGACGCTTCGCCTGGCCGGTGCCGGGGAATGGAACCTCGCGGGCGATCTCATCATCCAGATCAGCAGCCACTTCCATTGGCCGACGTTCGCGATCACGATCATCGGCACGGGTCTGGCGGCGTGCGGAACGGCGGGCATCAACCAGTGGATGGAGGCCGACCGCGATGCGCTCATGCCGCGCACGAAGGACCGCCCTCTGCCCACGGGCGCGATCTCGCGCAACGAAGCGTTCAACGTTTCGACGTTCATGATCATCGTCGGCGTGTCGATGCTGGAGTTGTGGGTGAACAGCATGGCATCGGTGCTGACGCTGTTCACCGCGGCGCTGTACATCGCCATCTACACCCCGCTGAAAACGCGCAGCACGTTGAACACCCTCGTCGGGGCTGTGTGCGGCGCGATTCCCCCGATGATCGGCTGGGTCGCGGTGACGGCGCGGCTTGATCTTGGCGCGTGGATTCTCGGCGGCATTCTTTTCATCTGGCAACTCCCCCACTTCCTCGCGCTCGCGTGGATGTACAAAGATGACTACGCGCGCGGCGGATACCGCATGCTGCCATCGGTCGATCCGACCGGCCAGCTCACCGCGCAGATCGC
Organism: uncultured Phycisphaerales bacterium; assembly: GCA_965651255.1. Lineage (GTDB taxonomy): Bacteria > Planctomycetota > Phycisphaerae > Phycisphaerales > SM1A02 > CBFGRU01. The sequence goes on along the minus strand of CBFGRU010000039.1, from coordinate 5,593 downwards.
GCTGCTTACCAGTCTGCTGCTGATTCCGCTCTCGCTGTTTGCAACGATGTCGCAGATCGCCGGCTACATGTTCGCGATCGGGGCGGTTGCCCTCGGCGCGCTCATGATCGCACGCAGCATCGCGCTGTACCTCGATCGGTCGCGCCTCAACGCACGCCGGCTCTTCATCGCGAGCATCGTCTATCTGCCGCTCTTGATGATGCTGCTCGTCCTCGACCGCGGACTCGGCGCGGAGATGAATCTTCCGACCCTCGGGCCGGTGACCGCCAGCACCACGCCGATCGGCTGATTCGGCCGAACGCGCGCCAGTCACGCGGGGTCACCACGCGCCGCATCGGAGACTCATCAACGGAACGATGGCGAACTCCCGCTCCAGTACGATCAGCCCCGAAGCACCTCGCACCGAGCGCATGCTCACATTCCGTTCCGGCGGCTGGGTGCTGCTGATGACCGCGGTCGTCTGCCTGGCGATGATCTTCTGGGCGTTTCTGAGTTGGCGCACCGCCAGCGGCACGCGCATCGGCGATGGCGTCACGCTGGATTCCTACGGCTACGACCTCAGCACGCTGCTCGTCCCGCGCGAAGCGCTGATTCCCGCAGGCATCTCGAAGAACCGTGAGATTCGCGCCATCGCCGAAGCAACGCACTACTCCCTCGCGGAAGTCGATCGACAGACCGCCGAAGAGCGCGGCAAGTACCTCGTCTCCAGCGATCGCATCATCGGGGTCGAACTCAACGGCGAAGTCCGCGCGTACCCACTGAACATTCTCTTCGTTCACGAAATCGTGAACGATGAACTCGGCGGCGTCCCGATTGCCATCACCTACAACCCGCTCGCCGACAGCGCGGCGGTGTTCGATCGCCGCATCGATGGCGAAACCCTCACCTTCGGCGTGAGCGGACTGGTGTACCAGTCGAATCTCGTTTTGTACGATGAACGCCCGCCGACATCCGCGATGAACGAGAGTCTCTGGAGCCAGGTCCAGGCCCGCGCCATCGCCGGCCCGGCGGCAGCGCGCGGCGAACGGTTCACCATCATTCCCGCCCAACTCATGAGCTGGGCGGAATGGCGCACCCTGCACCCGGACACCTCCGTCCTCGCGCGCGATCCCAACCTGCTCAAGCGCTACAAGCGCACGTACAACCAGTACTTCGACAGCGACAAGCTGCACTTTCCCGTTGAACCCCTGCCGCCCGAATCCGATGTGCAGGCGCTCAAGAGTCGAATGATTGTGGCTTTCGTCAATGGTGAGCCGTTCGCCGAATCGCTCACCACCCTGCTGGCGGAAGCCGATGCCGACGGCCGTGTGCGCCGATCGTTGGCTGGCCGATCGGTTGAGTTTCACGTGCGGGATGACCCGCTCACCGGCTGGGCGCGCGATGCAGAGACGGGCGACCTTCTGCCCCAACTCTCGTGCGCACGATTCGCGTGGTGGGCGATGCTGCGCACCGAGTGATGCAACCACTCATCACATTCCGCAATCACAAAAGAACTCCGACCGGGGAGCACAAGGCAACCCCGGCCGGATCCAAGAGGATGACACATGGATTGAGTGAATGCGGCGAGCGTTGATCCGCGGTGATTCCGTGCTCCGGTCCCGTTCCTGTGCCATGCAGTGAAATGCGAGAAAACTCAAACAAGAGTGTACCGAACTTACATCGGCAACGGCGCATTTTCATCATCATCATCATCGAGAAAGGCCGAGGTCCCGCCCGTCGTCTGCGTGGTTGCGGCCGACGAGTTCAGGAGACCCGCCGCACGGGCGGCCAGATCGCGAATCGCTTCCGGCACCGCCGGTTCCTGCGCCAATTCCGCGAAACTGCGCTGGAGGGCCGCATCCGACTGTCGCGACACCTTCGCCCCGTGCAGCACCAGCGCCGCTGCGATTGACGCCGCATACATGCGACCGCCGAGCCGGCGATCGGCCGCGGTCTCTCCGACGATGCGCAGCGTCTTGTACACCGCCTTTGCCCGTTCCAGTGTCGCCAGGTCCGTCAGCGGCGAGGTCAGCAGCGAAACCGCCGATTGACACCCCGGTCTCAGATCGCGCGCCAGCCAGTCGGCCACCGCCATCGCCGGGTCTTCATTGAACTCGATCGCCCAGTTGAACAGCGCGCTCAGGCGCGTTTCGTTCGATCGCGATGAGTCGGAGGGCAGGTGATTCATGTCGGCCGCTCCAGTCCGCGGAAGAGGTCGCGCAGCTCCGCTTCCACATCGTCCGCATCATTGACCACGCCCGCGATCTCTTCCCGCAGCGCGTGCGCAAATCGTCGTTTGACCGTAATCACCAGGTTCGAGGCCTGCGCTTCATCCTTCAGCCCCAGTTGCTCGCTCAGCGTCGCCAACGGCGGAACCGCCTCCCCCGTCAGCACCGGCCGCACAATCCGCCGCTCGAACACCGTCCAGTGCGCTTCCAGCCCATCCTGCAGGCAACTGTGCTGCACGCGCTTCAGCGCGGCCCGCACCAGTTGCGCGCTGAAGTGATACACAAACGCCGCCTCGGGCGTCGCATACCGCGCCCCCTCTGCTGCATCCATTTCCACCTGGCTGAGCGGCAATGGAGGCCGCCCCTCGTGCGAACGCACCTGCCGCGTGTCGTACCGATGACGCTCACGCAGATAATTCTCCAGACTCGCCAGCAGAAAACTACGGAACCGGCCGCGCGCACGGTCGGCTGAATCTACCAGGCGCCGCTCCAGCAGCACCGTCATCATGAACCCCTGCGTCAGGTCCGCCGCCTCATCCGCGTTCCGCCCCGTGCGCCGAACATAGGCGTACACCGCCGGCCAATACCGCCGCACCAGCTGATCCATCACCTGCGCGCGGCGATCCTCATCCCCACCCGCTTCACCCAGCGCGTGAATCATCGACCAGTCGGTATTTGGCAAGCCCGCCGTCGATTCCAGCATGTCATCGCGTTCCGTCGCAGAGTCCACGGGTTCGTTATCTTCGAATATGTCAGACTCCATCCTATCCTGCGCAGAGCCGCAGCATCCTCGGGAGAGTCGTAGGACCCTGCGAGCGGCGAACCGATCATCGGAGAGGTCGGGCTGATCATTCGACCTCTCGAATTGGGAGTCATTCCGCGATTTCAGCCCGGAATCGCAGATTGACTTGCGGTGCGCATCAATTGAATACAGTACATGTGATCGTTGTGAGTGTGTCCATGGATCGACCTGACGATGCGTGTTGACACGGGCCGGTGGCCACGGAACATCCCGTCCCTGCCCCTGCCCTCGCCCTTGATACCTGCGCGGTTCGCGCACCCGGCGTGCGTGCGCTGACAACCGTTTCCGGGGGCTGATCTACCCCACAGCGTCGCGCCCACCTCGCCGCCCATCCGGTACAATGTTTCCTGCACGCCTTCGAGCATTCCGGATGCAATGGTGCCCTGCACATCGCCCATCGCTCCGTTCCGCACCGTCGATTCTCAGGGAGTCTTTCCATGCCCATCGCCTCATCGATTCACTCGTTCAGCGTTGCGCTCCTGATCGGGGCGATGATCACCATTCCCCACTCCGCCCAGGTGGAGAACCCGCCGGGCAATCAACCGGCGAAGAAGGAAGTCGTCCCCGACTTCGGCCAGTTCATTCCCGAACACGAAGTCCTCACCACCTCTCCGTGGAAGGTCTCCCTCGAGCGCGTGACCACCGCCGTTCCCTGGGGACGCGGAATGGCCACGGTTGATGGTCAGCTCATCATTCTCTCTCGCGGTCGTCACCGGAGCGAGGGCGGCCCCGATCAGACGCTCAACGATTCCGCCGGCACGCTCTGGCGCGTCGACACGTCGATCAGCGAGCCGGTGGTGCCCGGTCAGTGGGCGGGCGAAGCGGTGCGCCACAACGCGACCGTCTTTGCGGCGCCGACGAGTCCGCCGTTCCATCTGTACGACTACACCACGCCGCCGGAAGATGACATTCTCATGGCCCGGCCGTACTGCGCCCTCGCCTTCGACCCCGACTCGCGCAACCTGTTCGTCTGCGCCTATGCCGGCGCGGAACTCGAATCGGGCTTCCGCAAGCACGGCACCGATGCGGTCTACCGCTACGACCTGCGCAACCAGTCCTGGCACATCGTCGAGCAGCACGACCACACCATCGTTCCCCGCGATGCGCTCGGCGCTGTCATTCCGAACAACTATTACCCCCATCACGATCCTGCCACCAACCCCCCGCCGCACGGCTGGACCAACGGGGCCGATGGCTGCATCGCCGCCGGGAAGTTCCTCTACGTTCCCGCGAAGGATAATCACCTCATCGTGCAGTATGACCTCGATGAAATCCGCACCAACCCGGACGCCCCCGCCCCCAACAGTCGCCCCGTCCTCGATGCCGGCATCACGATTCGCTACCCCGGCGGCGAGCAATTCATCGAAGCGCTCGGTCCCAGCGGCGTCGCCATTCACGGTGATGACCTGTATATCGCCTACCGCACCTCATCGATTGTCATTCGCGTCAAGCTCGATGCCGATGGCGATATCCGCCGCGAAGCCGACGGCACCGTCAAGGCCGACCTCATCGCCGTCTTCGAGCCGTGGAACGCCGAGCGCAAGCGAAGCGGTAACCTCTACGACATCGTCGTCAGCAAGGCGGGCGATCTCTACGTCTCCATGGGGACCGAAGGACGCATCTGGCGCATCACGCCCGACCCCGAACGCCCGTTCTACGGCAACGACCAGTCCGATCGTCCGACGACCACCCCGCCTTTTGTTGACATGACCGAACTCGTCGGCCGGAAGTCCAGCAGCAACAACATTCACTTTGATGATGAGACCAACCACCTCTACATCTCCAGCCGCAACAACGACAACGGCGAGGGTCGCATCTTCGGCACCATCTACCGCGTGAAAATCGAGGATTGAACGCGATCGACCGCGGCCGCCTCGGTCAACCAGGGCGTTGCTCTTCGCTCGACCGGTGCGTGAACTGGGTGAGGCCTGACCGTCGCCCCCGGCACGACGCGGCGGCTCGCTGATTCGTGTTCCTCTCCCCTCATGCCTCATGCCTAATGCCTAATGCCTCCCCCTCCCCCATCGCGTACCATCGTGCCCTATGGCGAGCGTCTGCTTCTATTTTCAGGTTCACCAGCCGTTCCGGCTTCGCCGGTACTCGGTGTTCGACACGGACCCCTTTTACTTTGACAACGAGGCCAATGAGCGGATTCTCCGCAAGGTGACCGAGAAGTGTTACCTGCCGGCCACGACGAAGATTCTGGACCTGATTCGTCGGCACGAGGGTCGCTTCCGTGTCTCCTACTCGATTTCGGGCGTGGCGCTCGAGCAATTCGAGCTGTGGACGCCGGAGATCATCGACCTCTTCAAACAACTCGCCGAGACCGGGGCGTGCGAGTTTCTCTGCGAGACGACACACCACTCATTGAGCTTCCTCTTCTCGCGGGAGGAGTTTGATGAACAGGTGCGCAACCAGCACCGGAAGATCGAGTCGCTCTTCGGCCAGTCGCCGCGCATCTTTCGCAATACCGAATTGACGTACTCGAACCTGCTCGCACAGCACCTCGCGCACGAGTTCAACTACCAGGGCAGTCTCTGCGAAGGGGTGGATGGCCTGCTCGGCTATCGGTCGCCGAACTATC
>CBFGRU010000038.1:0-16456 GCA_965651255.1 uncultured Phycisphaerales bacterium | reverse complement strand
GGCAGCAGGACGCGGCAGCAGCATTCGATACTGTTCTGAGCGACTCCTCGCTCGCACGGGCTCCGTTTGTGAATGATGCGGTCGTGTGGCCCGCACGAATGGCTGCGGCGCGCCGATTGAGTCAGTTAGTAACTCGATATGGCCATGATTCGTTGGGCGCTGTGCGTGAGGAGGGGCGGACGAAGCTCGCTGTCGCAATGGAGGCAGGTGATGCGGTGCAGCTTGCTTCGGTCGTCAGCCGATACCCGGAGTTACCTGAGTCACCCCGGGCAATGGTGGCCGCCGCACGCTTGCTTGAAGAAAGCGGGCGAGTCCGTGAAGCCATTGCGATGTTGCTCGAATATGCGCCATCGCGACACGATGAGTCTGCGGCTGAGGTGTACGGCGCGATCGTTGAGATTGCGGTCAGGAACGGGTGGCAACGGCTCGCGGCCTCATGGCTCGAACGCGCGCAGCACGATACAGACCTGGCGGAAGTGCACACCGCGGCGGGTTCACGTGCTGTCGACGCCTGGCTGCGTGAACTTCAACCGGCCACCAGCCCTGTCCTTCCTGCGCTGGGTGACTTCCGTGATGAGGTCGAAACGAAGCAGCTGCCGGGGCGATTGCTGATCCCCATCGACGAAGAAGCGAAGGGTGCCGATGAGGCATACCTGCTGCAGGGTTCAAACCTCTTCGCGATCGGCGCGCCGGAACTGGAAACGCGGTGGTCGGTCCAGATGCCCGCTTCACGAGTTTCTCTCATTGGAAACGTGGGATTGTACGTCCTGGTTCGGGTTGATGGTGATGCCCGACGTCTCACGGAACCGTCGGTGGTGGCACTGCACAAAGCCAACGGGGTTGCCGCGTGGACCAGCAGTGATCTGCTGACGCAGCTCTTCGGTACGCGCGAGCCGGACCGAATCGGCGCACTCCGCGAGGAGGTCATGCCGAACGGGCAAGTGTTTGATCCGGCTGAAGTCATTCCGTTGGTTCATTGGCAGGAGTTGTTCCTGATCGGACGACTTGCGGGCATGATGCGTGTTGATCCTGATGCGGGGCCTGAACCGGCATGGCTGGTCGATCACGGATTCGCTCAGGTGCATATGGCGAAGGTTCACGATCTCGCGCTCGTGGTCGCCGGTTCGGTGGAGGTGCCAGGGCGCAACGGGCGTCCGAGACGTCAGGCGGCCGTCCGACTTTTTGACCCGGGTTCAGGCGATCTGCTGCACGAGATTCGACCGCAGGATGATCAGTCCGTGCGTTGGCTGACGATTGCGCAGGATGGACGATTAGCGTTCGGAACGAACAGTGCCGTGGAGGTCTATTCGCTGGCTTCAGGTCGACGGCAGTATGCGAACCAGTCTGATCTGGCGCCGGACATGGTCAATGGCTGGCCGAGCGCGACGGGGTTTCTGATGCAGGATTCCGCATCGGCAATTCGTTCGGTGACGGATGAATTGGGAACGATCGGTGAGTCGATCATGGTGCCGGGAGGGGATTGGGTCCCGTCGGAACTGGTTGGGATGGCGCGGACGGAGGAAGCGTGGGTTGCACAGTATCGCGACCGGGTGCTCTATTTCGATGATCTCGGCCGCTTGAGCGGGCGGGATGCAATCGTTGAGGATCGCAACTACTCTCATGTGATTCCTGCGCGTGGCCGCGTCTACGTCATCAGCCATATTCGCCGGCCCCGGAGCGTGATTCCCGAGCCCGGTCGCCGCCCGAGTCTCTTTGTTGATCGGGTCTACGTCCTCAGCGAGAACGGCATGGTGATTGGCGGCCGCGACGTCGAGAGCGAGTCGGCACCCCTCATTGCGGCCGGTGCTGTGGATGGTTGGCTCCTGCTCTCAGGCGATCAGTCCACCGTGGCGGTCTCCGTGCCGGGAAACCGCCAGGGAGAGAACTGAAAAATCACGCGCCCTGACGGGTTGATTTCCTGCCCCGAATCGTTCATATAAATGCACCCCAGTGGGATCGCTCCCCGCACCCTGTCAATTCACCCGCACGGTCAACCGATCCGTGGAGACATCAACGATGCCGGCACTTTGCGAACCGATCATCTCCGAAGACGTTTCAGCCCTCATGAATGAATCCGCCTTGATCGTCGAGACGTCATTCACCGACCTCTGCGCCGATCGTCCATCCTCCGCCGCGGTCGCCTCGTTCATCCTTGGTGATGAAGACGATGACGACTTTGACGATGAGGATGATGACCTTGAAGATGAAGATGATTTCGAAGATGAAGACGATGACGACTTCGACTTCGATGATGATGAGTACGACGATGATGAGGATGACGACTTCGAAGACGATGAAGACTTCGAAGATGATGACGATCTCTGATCGTCGTTCGCTTGTCGTCGAACGTCTGGAATCTGTTGACAGGTTCGGCGGTTGATCGTCGGATTCAACGATGCTCTGTGAGATCGGCAGAGCAATGCGTTATCCCGCGCGCCGGGGATCGAGCCGCTTGTCATCATGTCGGAAGTTCTCAAGTGCACGGCCGTGGATTCCCTCTGCCGCCGCTGCGAGCGCTGCACAGAGCTTGCGCACCGCGGGAACTTCCGGGTAATCGCTCATCAGTTCGTCCAGCTTCTCGCTGATCGCCGCCCCGTTTTGACGGAAGAGACGCTTGTACGCGTCCTTCATCGCATCAATGTGTTCAGCCGGAAATCCCCTTCGGGACATCGCGAGTGTATTGATCGCCCGAACTTCCGCCGGATTCCCCTCGACAATCATGTACGGCGGTACATCCTTGGTGATGCGTGCCAGTCCGCCGACGAACGAGCAGGCGCCAATGGTCGCAAAGTGGTGAATGCCCGCACCACCGCCGATGTTCGCGCCTTCTTCGATGCGTACATGTCCGGCCACCATGACCTGGTTGGCAATCACGATGTTGCTCTCGATCATGCAGTCGTGAGCGATATGCGCCGCCACCATGATGAGGTTGTCGGAACCGATGCGCGTCATGCCACCGCCATTAGCTGTCCCGCGATGAACCGTGACGTGTTCACGAATCTGGTTGCGATCGCCGATCTCACAACGGGCCATTTCTCCGCGGTACTTCTTGTCCTGCGGGTCAGCGCCGAGCACGGAGTACGGGTACACGATGTTCTCGGCCCCGACCACGGTGTCACGCTGGATGGTGACGTGATTCAGGAGGACGGTATCGGCGCCGATTACAACGCCGGGGCCAATGACGCAGTAAGGACCCACTTCCACCGAATCATGCAATTCGGCTCCGGGTGCGACAATGGCGGTTGGATGAATCACGGTCATCGAGAATTACTCCGGGCCTCGAGGCGTCATGGCCTTGAAGCCGGGTGATGGCTAATCCTGTTCTGCGTCAACCATCATGAACTTGATCTGCGCTTCGGCGGCGAGCTGTCCGCCGACAAATGCCTTGCATCGCACGTTGGCGGTACGCCCACCGGCACGCACACTTTCCGCTTCCATTACGAGTTGGTCACCCGGGGTGACGGGCCGGCGGAGCTTTACGCGGTCGAGACTGAGGAGCACCGCGATCTTGCCGGTATGCTCGAGCTTCTGGCTGACGAGCAATCCTCCAAGCTGAGCCATTGCCTCCACAATCAGGACGCCGGGCATGATGGGAGCGCCTGGGTAATGCCCCTGAAAGAAGGGCTCATTAATCGTGACATTCTTGATGCCAACGGCCTTGCGGTCGCCGTCTATCTCGACCACCCGATCAACGAGCAGCATCGGATATCGGTGCGGCATGATCCGCCCGATCGCACGAATATCCATGTGCTTCCCGCGGAGAGCGACCTCCCGACGATGTCGCATCTCGACCTGCTCCACGATTCGCCTTGCCATTTCGTGGTTCAGTGCGTGGCCGGAACGGTACGCCACAAATCGGCCCACCAGGTCGCAGCCGGAGAGTGAGAGATCGCCGATCATGTCGAGAATCTTGTGCCGGACCGGTTCGTTCTCAAAGCGGTAGGCGTTGTCGATTGGTCCGTCCGAGCCGATGACGAGCACATCTTTCGGCGTCAGGTGGCGACACATTCCCCGTTCCCACAATGCCTTTGCTTCTTCTTCCAGCGAGAAAGTGCGGGCGGGGCAAATCTCGTGGTGATAGTCACCGTTTCGCGTTGCAAACGTCTGCGTCTGGCGCTGAATGCGATCGCCCCATTCTGCGTAATCCAGATCGAAGAGGATCTGCATCTCATCGCGGTCGGTCGGCATGGCAACAAGCATTGCCTCGCCTTCCTGCACCACGATGGGCTCAGTGACCCGAAACCTCCGGCGGGGCGCGTCCTGTTCGACGACGCCGACCTTCAGAATCGGCTCAACAAATGGTAATGCCGAGCCATCACCGCAAGGCAACTCAGGTCCGTTGAGCTTGATCAACGCATTGTCGATCCGTAGTCCCGCCAGCGCACTGAGGCAGTGCTCGACCGTTTCGATCGCAACGGAACCCACCTTGAGCGTCGTACGGCGTGCTCGGAGCGTGACATTCGATACATGGGCGGCAATCTGTACTGGAGGATCAACATCCGTCCGCTCGAAGACGATGCCATGATTGATCGGGGCCGGAAGGATTGTGCAGACCGCGTTTTCTCCAAGCAACAGCCCCGCACCTTCGACGGTCACCGGACCGGCGAGGGTGTGCTGTTTGGCCGGGTTGACGGCCGGTGGGGAAGTGTCGGTGACTGCCTGGACCATCGTGAACGTGTGACAGAATCTGTGGGAGCACAAGGAGACTCAAGTCGCATCCGCCGAGCCCCGTTGCTCGCGCAGGGCTGCGTTGACCTTCCGCTGCCATTCGGGAAGGGTACGCATCGATGCCCACTGACGCAAAGCGGCATGGTATTGATCGGCGGGATGGCCCAGAACAGATTCACCTGCCCCCACATCCCGGATGACCTTGCTGCCTCCCCCAATGCGGGCTCCAGCATCGATCGTCACGTGGTCGGCAAAGGCAGCGGCACCACCGATCTGCACACCATCTCCGATGGTGACCGAGCCACCCATGGCGCACATGGCTGCGATAACACAACTCCGGCCGATCCTGCAATTGTGGCCGATTTGGCACAGATTATCGATCTTCGTTCCTCGGCCAACTTCTGTCGGCCCGAATTTGCCGCGGTCAATGCAGGAATTGGCGCCAATCTCGACGTCATCATCCAAGACGACATTGCCCAGGTGCGGCATCTTCTGCAATCCTGAACCATCGGGCGACGGTCGATATCCAAAGCCATCGGCACCGATGGAAACCCCCTGGTGCAGAATGACCCGGTGCCGAAGTTCACAACGTTCGCGGATCACGACGTTGGAGTGGAGTATCGAGTCGTCGCCAATCACAGCCCCCTCATACACCCGTACTCCCGCATGAAGTACCACTCTTTGCCCAATGATCGCCCGTGGCCCAACACTGACGTGCGGCCCGATGGCAGCGCTCGAATCGACCACCGCGCTCGGATCGACCCAAGCCGTCGGATGAACTCCGCGAATCACCCGTGGAGATGATGGGGCGAACAGCTCCAACAGGGCAATCAGAGAAAGTTCAACGTTCGGCACACGAATCAGCGCGCGTTGGTCGTCCGATGCGATGTGTAGTCGCTCCGGTACGAGCGCTGCTCCTGCCTGAGAGCGAACCCAGTCATCCACATACGCAGGGCCGGTGAGAAACGTGATATCGCCCCCGCCAGCCGCAAGTAGCGAATTCACACCGGTGATCCATCGCTCTGCCGATCCTTCAACGGATCCGCCGAGGCGATCTGCCAGATCGCGCGCGGTATATGACGGACCGCCATCATCGGTCATCGCGAGTACCGATCCGCTGTTCAGCGCGGGTTGGTGGTGAAGGCGTTGTTCATGCGCGCCAGGAGCGAATCGGTGATGTCGAGACTCGGGTTCGTATAAAGCATCCGTCGCGCGGAAATCTGCTGGACGACCCCTTGTTCCGGGCCCCGTTGAAGTTCCTTCAACGAATCATTCAACAGGACGACATCGTACCCGTTCGACTCACTCATCTCCTGAACTGAACGCTTGATGGAGCGGTAGATCTTCATCATCACCAAGCCCTTTTCGCGTTCCAGTGATTGGCGCTGAAACTCAATCCATGCCTGGTACTGAATACTCTCCATCGCGAGTTCGTCGGCAATCTGCTGGGCCTTCTCGCTCTCCGCAGGGTGCACCTTGAATTCTTCATCGAGAGCGCGAATCTTGTTTCGCCGGCGTTCCGCTTCCTGCTCGATGGTGGTCGCCATGGCCTGCAAACGAGCGTCCTCAGCGGCCCGTTCATTCAGGTTCTCAAACAGACGCTCCAGGTCTACGGTCGCGACGACCGCCGGTCGTTTCACATCCTGTTGGCTCGCAACCGCGTTGTACCCCAGCAGAATCACCGCAATCAGCAGCATGGGCACAATCAAAGGAACATTAACGGTCGTATGTGTCAGTCGATTCATGTTCGGTCGTCCTTCTCGTCGTGAGAGGGGAGGGAATCAGCGCACGAAAACCGCGAGGCCAGAAAGACCCTGCTCGGTCATTGTACCTTCCCATGAGGTGTAAGTTGATCGCGGTGGACTGATTGATCGAATCGCTGGAACGCGATCAGAACGGCAGTTCAGCGCTGAAGGAGAAGAGTTGTCGCTCATCGTCAGCTTCCTTCACCACCGGGAAGCCAAAGTCAAAGGCAATGGGGACCGGTCCGAGCGCTTCGATGTACAGCCGCACGCCGAATCCCACCGAAACGCGATAGTCGTCAAAGCCAAAATCTTCGAGGACAGTGCCGCTGTCCACGAACACGACACCATTGATTACTTCCTCGAAGATCGGGAACTCATACTGTCCACCCAGGAAGAAGAGCCAATTGCCGCCAACCGGGTCTTCGCCCTGTTCGCCGGTATCGTTGCGGATTCCTTTCGGGCTGACCGTGCGGAAATCAAATCCGCGGAACGATCGTCCACCGAGGTAGTACCGCTCATAAATCGGCGCATCTCCCTCCTGTGGGATGTAGCTCGCCCGGGTGTTGATTTTCAGGATCGACTTTCGACCGAGGAAATCTTCCGCCATGGTGAGGAACAACGTGTACTCCGCGGAGAGCTTGGTAAAGTCGAAATCACCGCCGAGGAGTCCGACCTGCTCGGCACTGAGTTCCAAGACGGTTCCACGTCCCGGCCGCATGCCCGGTGGCGTTGTAATGCGGCGGAGTGATACACCAAGCCCGGTCAGGACATCGGGCCCTTCCGCATCAAAAACGTCGACTGGTGCATCTTCTTCAATGTCATCCAGCGCCACACGCTCGAACCGGGTGTCAACCCCCAGCGTCCAGACGCGGCCAAGTCGCCGGCCAAGACCGATCGAAGCGCTCAAACGTTCTTCATCGTACTGTGAGTAAATGCGATTCCGCAGACTTCCGCTCGTACGGAGTGAGTACTCTGAATCGAGCAGATTCGGTTCGGTGAAACTGATCGAATACTGGCTGACTTCATTGCCGGGCGCAAGGACCAGTGAGAATCGCTGCCCCGCGCCGCGGAAGGCCCTGCCGGAGATCATCTCGGAGAATGATTCGGGCACATCCGCAATGTCGAAGTTCCGTTGTTCGACGGAAATGCTGCCCAGCAGACCGCTGTCCGAGCCAACGGCAACGCCGAAATTCAGTGATCCGGTATTCACTTCCTTGATCTCAACGAGGACATCCCGATAGCCGGGGTTCGCCGGATCTTCATCCTGGATTGTGATTCGAGGATCGCGAAACAACCGCTTGTCACGTAACCGCTGCTCAGACTGCTCGATGTCGAGGGTGGACAGCGGGCGGTTCGGGCTGAACTCGAGTTCGCGGCGAATGACCTTGTCCTTGGTGAGAAAGTCACCCGCAATAATGACTTCGCCGGTCAGCGCCTGATTTCCTTCAATCACGTCCAGAAGAATGTCAACTTCCGGTTCTTCGCTCGTGCGGTACTCCGTCGCGCGAATGCGGGCATCGACATATCCCTGAACGCCATAGGCCTTCTGGAGAGCTTCGAGCGACCGTCGAAGTTTGTCCTGACTGAAAACATCACCCGTCTTCAACTCGATGAGGGCTGCGATCTGTTCCTTTGAGAACACGTTGCTTCCGGCCACGGTAATCGTGCGCAACACATACTGACGGCCTTCCTGAATCAGGAAAACGAGTTTCGCTTCACGGCTATCCGGTGAGAGCTGAATCTCGCGACCGACCCGCACATCCAGGTAACCGCGTTCCTTATAGAAGGCGTCGATTGCAGCCACATCGGCAGCCAGAACCTGTTCATCGAGTCGCCCGGGATTCAGAAGGAAAATCGCTTCGCGGCTGCTGACCTCGCTGATGAGTTGTTTGGAATCAAATGCTTCATTGCCCTCGAATTCGATCACTCGAATCTTGACGCGGGGGCCTTCGATGATTGAAAAGAGCAGGATCCCGTTCTTATCAAGTTGTTCCTGATCGACCGCCACTTCCGCCAGATAGTGCCCCTTCTCGCGGTACCGCTCCTGGATCGCCCGCTTACTCGCATCGATCAGGTATTCATCCGCCGGAACACCCGGAGCAAGTGCGATCAGTCCCAGCAACTCCTGGTCAGAGACAAGGTTGTTGCCCACGGTCTGCACCGCAGTCAGGACCGGCTGCTCAACGAACTCGAAGACAACGAGTACTGCTCCATCTTCCTGAAGCAGTCCGTACGCGGTGATCGTGCGAAAATCGCCCAGTCGATAGAGATTCTGAATGTCAATCTGAATGGTTCGCGCATCGTACCGGTCACCGGCCGCCGTCAGAACGTTGTTGCGAACCTTCTGCGGTGAGACTCGGTTCAACCCCTCAAAACGGACTCCAGCGATCGGGCGATCGACCAACAGGCGACTGTCCGGTGGGACGTTCTGTGCCCATACGGAGAGCGAGGGGAGTTGAAAGCCGACGACCGCGATCACCAGAAGGACACTCCACGCCGCACGGCCACGCAGTCGGCGGAGCGGCGGGCGGCGCCAATAACGCGGCCAGCGTGAACTCGATGGGGTATGAGGCGGGCGTTTCATGAAGGGCTGGAGGATACCCGTGGCTCGGGCGAGTCACAAGCGAAGCGGCCCGCTTCTGGAAGCTTGGTGCGGGATTCTTCACTTTCCGCGACTCGGCTGGACAGAAAAGGTTCCCCTGATCGTGTCGCCCCGATCGACGATGGGGATTGAACGTTCATTGACCTGATTCACGGCTCGGGCTACGGTGGCCGCGCCGCATGAGTGTTCATGAGATGATGACCCTTGATTCCCTGGCCGAACGCATCGACGCGGAAGTGATCGGTGATGGTTCAGTGCGTATTCGCGGCTGTGCGTCAATCGATCGGGCAGGGCCGGACGAGATTGCCTTCGTCGCGAACCGAAAGTACGCACGGTACCTGAGTTCTACGCAGGCAGCGGCGGTCATTATCGGTCCAGATGTCTCTGCCCCCGAAGGGATCGCGCGCTTGGTGGCGAAGGATCCCTATTTTGCGTTCCGGCAGGCCATGGTTGTCTTGCACGGCTTTCGTCAGCATCCTCGGCCGATGGATGCACCCGACCCGGGCACGCACAGCCCGGTCGCGATGATCCATCCGGAAGCCAAGGTGCATCCCGCAGCCGTCGTTCACCCGTACGTGGTAGTCGAGGCAGGTGCCCAGGTCGGTCCTCGAACAGTGCTCTATCCCGGGGTGTACATCGGCGAAGATTCCATCGTCGGGGAAGATTGCATTCTGTACCCGAACGTGGTGATTTACAATCGCTGCCGGTTGGGAAGCCGGGTGACGCTGCACTCCTGTTGCGTCATCGGGCAGGACGGCTTCGGCTACGCAACGCACGAAGGTGCACATCACAAGATTCCGCAGCACGGAGTGGTGGTGATTGACGATGATGTCGAGCTCGGCGCGGGCTGCGCAATCGAACGAGCCGCGATGGAAGAGACTCGCATCGGCCGCGGTACCAAGTTTGCTGATCTCATCTCCATCGGCCACGGGACCACCATCGGCGAGCACTGCCTGTTCGTTTCGCTGGTGGGTGTGTCTGGTTCGGTGGACATCGGGAACTACGTCGTTCTCGGTGGTCAGGTGGGCGTGGTCGGACACCTCTCGATCGGGGATGGAGTGCAGGCCGCGGGCAAGTCCGCGATCGCAAGCGATGTCCCTGCCGGTATGAGAGTTGGCGGCATTCCGGCGACGGAGTTCAACATCGCGAAGCGGAACGCTCTTGCATCAACCCAACTCGCCGAGACGACGCGACGCGTGCGCGAACTCGAGAAGCGGATTGCTGAACTGGAGCGCCGGGCGGACCACCCGTAGCGAGTTCACGAAACCCTTACTCTCCGCGCCGTTCATGGTCACAGAGAACTGGCAGAGCCCAGCAGTTCAACATATGCCTGCCCAAGACCGAGAATGACGGTCGCGGCGATGACCATGATGAGAATGGTCGGCAGACTGAAGTAGAGAATTCGCTGGGTCCGGGTTCGCCCAAGCAGCAGGCCGACGATCGCACCGATCATGCAGGTGATGGTGGCCAGCGACGCCGGTGTGCGTTGTTCGAGCAGCCAGGCAGCGGTTGGCGGTATCTCGAGCGAATGCTCCTCGAGGCCCGCGACGATCCGAGGAAGAAGGTACAGCATGAGGCCCAGGCACGCGGCTCCGGCCGACACCGGCAGAGTACTCAGCCAGATGCTGGCCATGCATCCAAGCGGCGACGTTCGCGGGACTTCGCGGGCGGTGTTCGGCGCGGAGGGTGAACCAGGAAGGGGCGTCATCAACCATCCTCCTCAGTCGTGCAGGGCAGTCGTTCACGACCGCTGGCGAGGCCGATACCCTACCGCGCAGAAGACAAATGTGTTGGTGCCAATGCACTGATGATGTATGCTCGGCGGTAGAAGGGCGCGAACATTCGGCGAGTGTTCGGCAGGTGTAACACTTGCTGACGGTTTGGAACGTAAGGAGCCCGCCGATGGGACTGGGCAGAGAAGCGAATCTGGCCGAGACCGAATCAACCCTGATCCGGGCGGACAAACCTTCGGCAGGCGGATTTGCCTATCGCGAGTTCTTCGATGGTCGCTATGCAGCCGCTCAACGCGATGCGACAAAGATTCCGTGGGAGGACAATCAGCCGAACCCGGCGCTGGTGGCATGGATGAATGCCATTGCACCGCAACAGGTTCGTTGCGGTGCGCAGGTAGTCGTCATCGGGTGCGGACTGGGCAACGATGCGCGCGAGCTCATCAGTCGCGGTTATGACGTGACGGCGTTCGACATCAGTCCGACGGCCATCAGTTGGGCACGGGAGATCGATCCCGAACACGCCGATGTGTACCACGAAGTGGATCTGCTGAACGCTCCACCGAAGTGGCGGCACCGATTCGACCTTGCGATTGAGATTTATACGGTCCAGTCACTCCCACCCATCAGCCGCGTTCGTGTATTGCGCGCGATGCGTGAGCTCCTTCATCCGCATGGCGCGCTCCTGCTCATCGCGCGCGGCGCAGATCGGCCGGCTGCGATAGAGGACGGCCCGCCCTGGCCCCTGACGCGCGAAGAACTGATGGAGGCAGTGAACGCGGCGGGACTTGCGCTGCAGGGTGACTTGCACGATTTTCTGGATGAAGAGTCGCCACCGAAACGGAGATTCCGCGGCCTCTTTGTGCCCGTTGGGCAGTGAGCGCCCGCTGCATACGATGCCCGCATGGCCATTACCTTTCGACAGCACACCCTCCCGAATGGATTGGAAGTCATCGCAGAAGTCGATCCGGAAGCGCACACGGCGGCCTGCGGATTCTTCGTCAAGACCGGCGCTCGTGATGAACAGGCAGCCGTCATGGGTGTGAGCCATTTCCTTGAGCACATGATGTTCAAGGGCACATCTCGCCGCACCGCCGATCAGGTAAATCAGGAGTTTGATGACATCGGCGCCAGCCATAACGCCTTCACCTCGCAGGAGATGACCGCGTTCTTCGCACACGTGCTGCCGGAGTATCTTGATCAGGCGGAAGACATTCTCGCCGACATCATGCGCCCTGCAATTCGCGAAGAGGACTTTCAGCAGGAACGCGGCGTGATACTTGAAGAAATCGCCATGTACGATGATCATCCGTTCTTCGTTCTGTATGAAGAAGCGACGGAACGATACTTCGGCGACCATCCACTGCGACACCGTGTTCTCGGGACACGCGAGACGATTCAGTCGCTCACGCGCGATCAGATGCAGTCGTACTTTGATCTGCGCTATGCAGCCGACAACATCGTGGTCACCTACGCCGGAAACCTTGACTTTGACCAGCAGGTGGAGACACTCGCCGAGCGATGTGTCAGTTGGCAATCAACCGGTGTCAGCCGCGAGTACCCGACCTTCGTGTCGCGGACCGATGACTTCACCAAGTCGCTCGGAACGATCAGCCAGCAGTACACACTGATGATGGCTCCCGCACCGTCCGCGCAGGATGATGACCGGTACGCTGCGTCCATGCTTGCACAGATTCTGGGGGATGCGGAAGGATCACGCTTCTATTGGGCGCTGATTGAAACGGGTCTGGCGGAAGAAGCAGCAGCCCAGTATGACCCGAAAGACGGACTCGGCGAGTATCTCGCATTCGCAGTGTGCGCGCCGGAGAATGCTCCGAAAGTGGAAGCAGTCATGCTGAAGGAGATTGCGGGCCTGGTCGATTCCCTGACTGACGATGACCTGATCCGGAATCGCGCCAAGATCGCGACTGCGGTGACGCTTGCCGGCGAGCGTCCGGCAGGCCGTATGAAGCGGCTCGGTCGAATCTGGACGTATTCCAAAGAGTACCGCCCGCTTGAAGAGGAGCTCGCGCGAATCAATGCCGTTTCACTCGCGGACCTGCGCCGGGTTGCAGAGAAGTTCCCACTGAAGCCAACCGTCACCGGGCGGCTGGTTCCCGGAAAGCAGGAGTGATCTGCAAGCGACATGGCCCTGCGCGCAAGGGGCAGTTGCGATCACCTGAGATCCGGAAACAGCCAGCGTGATGTTGTCAGTTCTTTGCCAAGGATTTCACGCAGATAGCTGGCAAGCAGGCGGTTCGCGCGCTGGAGCGACTCGATCGGTGAGTCTGTAAAATCTTGCTGAGCCCTGTCGTTGTTGTCGGCAACTGAACGCAAGAGGGCGACAGTTTCCCGCCGAACGCGCCACAGTGCGTTCTGACCGGTATCCGACACGAGGCCTCCGGCCCGTGGACTGAAGGCAAACGTGGGTTCATCTTCGCTCAGCGCGCGACCCGTGTTGGCATCGCTGCGAAGTTCTGGCTTGTACCCGGTTTCAAGCAGGAGCTCCCACTGAAAGCGCAGGAGCGTTCGTTCCCGTCCGGGCTCGTCGTCGCGACGAAGGGCGGAGAGTGCAGCCGCCAGTCCTTCGAACAAGGTCGGATGGGGGTCATGATCGGTCAACATGTGGTGAATCAAGTCGGCCATGTACAGTCCGGTGCGGTGTGCCGCAAGGTCCTGCCGCAATGGCCAGTGCACTTCGGAGAGGTCCCATTCGGTGAGTGTGACGAGATCACGGCCGGGTTTGACGATGCCGACGAACTGGCCCCGGGCAAGCAGGTCAATTCCGCCGGAGAATCGACCCTTTTCGCGTTTGGCGCCTTTGGCCAGTCCGCGCAAGACACCGTGATCACGCGCAAAGAGACTCACGGTCTGGGAGGTTTCTGAGAAGTCCCAGTGGCGGATACAGATCGCACTGTCCGTGATCGTCGGCACCGCGGGAGTGTAGGTGGAATCATGATCATCCTGAACGCCGCTTTGATATACTCTCGGCATGACCAGCACGGAGGCGAACACGGTCCCGGTTCGAACGATTGCCCTTCTCAATCAGAAGGGCGGTGTCGGCAAGACGACCACGACGGTCAACCTCGGGGCTGCGATTGCCGAGGCGGGTCGGCGCGTGTTGCTCGTTGATCTCGATCCGCAGGCCCATCTGACGTTGCATCTCGGCATTGAGAAGTCGCCGGAGTCGTTGAGCGTGTACGACGTGTTGATCGACCCGGATGTGACGCCGGACGAGGCCATCGTGCCAGCACGCGAGCGATTGGATGTACTGCCGGCGGAGACCGATCTGGCCGCCGTGGAATCTGAGCTCGCTCAGGCACCGGATCGCTTGCAACGGCTTGCGCACAAGCTCAAGCTGATTCATGGCACGTACGACTACATCCTCTTCGACTGTCCACCCAGTCTCGGCATGCTCACGTTGAATGCGCTGGCCGCTGCGCGCGAAGTGTTCGTACCGATGCAGGCCCATTTCCTTGCCCTGCAGGGTGTCGGGAAACTGCTCGAGACGGTCGGGCTCGTCTGCCGGAACGTGAATCCATCACTAGCGGTCACCGGCATCATCCTGTGTATGCACGAGCAGCAGACCACGCTCGCGAAGGAAGTGATGCAGGATCTCGAATCGTTCTTTGATTCAGCCCGTACTCAGGATGTTCCCTGGCGATATTGCCGCGTGCTGAAGCCGGCAATTCGTCGCAACATCAAGGTTGCGGAGGCGCCCAGCTTCGGTCAAACCATTTTTGACTACGCGCCGTGGTGTCCAGGCGCGATCGACTATCGAAAACTCGCGGAGGGCTTGATCAACGATTGGGAGAAGCTGCTTTCCAAGCGGGGGCATACGGTGGCTCCGCGCCGAACACTGCAGCCGCCAAAGGAACACGCGCGCACCGACGAGGTCATCGAGGAGGCGCCCGAAATCGAAGTGCAGGTCGCGTCGAACGCACCGTCTGAATCCCCGGCCGGGGCACGGGGTGAATGAAAACACCAGTCTCGTCCGCTGCTCATGAGCCGGGCCAACGTTCCGCGCGTGATCGACGTGTCCAACGACCTTGGCGCATCGCGTTTGTTGTGTACACGCTGCTGCTCTTCACAGCGACACATTGGCCGCATCTGGACATCGGCTCGGAAGGCCGACCTGCCGCGGACAAACTCATTCACCTCTACGCGTTCGGAGGATTCGCGTTCCTGTTGTGGCGCACCGGGTGGATTCGCTCGCGCTGGCTGCTTCTGATGGTGGGGGCCGCATACACGGTGTTTGATGAATTGACCCAGGCCGTTCCGCTCCTGGGTCGAGAGTTCAGTCGATTGGATGTCATCGCCAGCATGCTCGGCGTCGTGAACCTCGTGGTATGGCTTGCCGCACTGCAGCCGATCGGTGGGCGAGCAAACCGACTGCGGTTGCGTGCCCAGTCGTTTACCTTTGAAGAATTGTTCACGCAATGGCGGTGCTGGATTCTGGCGACGATCGCAGCCATACCGATCGGTTTTGCTGTTCTGTTCATCTGGCCGATTGTCTTCCAGAACATGTACGAGGGTTGGCCGCAGTTGCTCTACGCAGCCGGTCACCTGGTCTGGCTGGGCACCATGGGCGTGATCTGGCTGAAATGGTGGGAGCATGAACGCGCACGTCTTTACCGTGAAGCACGCTGCATGGCATGTGGCGCCTCATGCCGCGAAGTCAAGCCGGATGAGCAAGGAGCCGGCGCCTGTGCCACCTGCGGCGAAGTGTTTCATGTCGGCCAATGGCTCGAACCGGTTGGCCTGCCCGAAGGATCACAGCGTCGATCGATGATGTTCGCGGCAGGAACGGCGGTGGCGATGATCATTGTTCTGACGATCAGCGCCTTTGTGCTTTCGTTCCTGGCGCGGCGCATCGTGCAGACAAGCCAGCTTCCATTCGACCTGATCAACTCGATCGATCTGACGATCCTTTCCCTGGCGACCGCTTTCGGCGGCTATCTGCTGCGGCGAGCATTCGCTCGCGCAACCGATCAGCAGGGGGCGTTCTGTCGAAGATGCGGCCACGACTTACGTGCAACTGCCACCGAACGCGGCATCGGTCGATGCGGGGAATGCGGAACGGCCTTTGCGCGGGGGATCGAGGTCCAAGGACCGTCGGAGTCAACGGGTAGCGGTGTGGCGATTCATGTGTGATTCGGTCGATCTTCTCTCTCGTCGGGTCGATTGACCGTCTGAGTCATTCACACGATCGCCGGCTCCAGCATCATGGCTGAATCATTCGAGAAAAACGCGCGGACAGTCACACTGTTGACTCTGGTGAGTCGCGTGAGCGGGCTCGCGCGCGATGCCGGGCTCAGTCGTGTTTTCGGTGCAGGACCGTTGATGGACGCGTTCTGGTTCGCGTTTCTCATTCCGAATCTCTTTCGACGGCTCTTTGGTGAAGGCGCGCTCTCCGCAGCGTTTCTCCCGGTGTACACCGCACTGCAACGCGATGATCCTGTCGCGGCCCGCGCGCTCGCGACACGGCTGATCGGCTGGTTGCTGCTTGGTCTTGGCGGCGTCACCCTGCTCGGTGAGATTGCATTGGCAACCATTCAACTCATGGGGCATGAATCACCGGCCCTCGGGTTGATGATGGTGATGCTGCCCTACATGCCACTGGTCTGCCTGGTGGCGATTCTCGGTGCAGTTCTTCAGGTCCATGGGCGATTCGGACCGACCGCCGCCGCTCCGGTCGTCCTGAATCTCTG
>CBFGRU010000037.1:0-16700 GCA_965651255.1 uncultured Phycisphaerales bacterium | reverse complement strand
TCTGGTGGTTGTATGAGTATTTCATTGTGCCACTGCAGGCGACGATCTTTGCGATGCTCGCGTTCTATGTTGCCAGCGCTGCATTTCGTGCATTCCGAGCGAAGAACGTTGAGGCGGCGCTTCTTCTTGGCACTGCCTTCATTATTCTGCTCGGGCGGACCGCAGCAGGAGTTTTCCTGACCGATTTCATTCCCGAGGACGCATGGTACGCCGGCCTTCGCACCGAGCGACTGACCGCGTACCTCATGGATGTTTTCAATACGGCGGGAAATCGGGCGATCACGATCGGGGTCGCGCTCGGTACCGCGTCAGTCTCGTTGAAGATCCTTCTCGGCGTTGATCGTTCCTACCTCGGGACGGGTAAGGAGTAAGCCATGTTTGATCTGATTCGCAATATCGATCGACGCTGGATTTTCCTGATGATGTTTCTCGCGGTCGCGGTGCCGATCTACGTCATCGGCAAGCTGAACCGGACGTTTCCGGAGAAACCGCTCGCTTTGGCCCAGGCGGTGTTCGACGAGATCGACCAGTTGCCCGAAGGGTCCAAGGTCATGCTTGCGTTCGACTTTGACCCGGGAAGCGAGGGTGAACTGGGACCCATGGCGACATCGTTCGTCCGACACTGTGTCGAGAAGAATCACAAAATGTACTTCATCGCCCTCTGGCCGCTGGGTCGGCAGATGATCGATAACAACATTGAAAAAGTGATTCGCGCGGACTTCCCGGAAAAAGAGTACGGCGTTGACTATGTAAACCTCGGCTTCAAGGCCGGCAATGAAGGCGTCATCAAGGTCATCATTACGGATCTGAAGAAGCAATACACAACCGATGCGGCGGGGACATCGATTGACGCGATTCCGATGATGCAGGGCATCACCAGTGTGCAGGATATGGATCTGGTGATCAACGTTTCCGCTGGATATCCCGGCACGAAGGAGTGGGTGCAGTTTGCGGTAACGGCATATCCAGACCAGATTCGCCTGGTCGCTGGCTGCACGGGGGTCCAGGCGCCGCTGCTGTATCCCTACATTCCGCAACAGTTGCCCGGCCTGCTTGCTGCGATCAAGGGCGCCTCAGAGTACGAGTCGCTGGTCATGGCAAAATATGGTGGCGACAAGATGACTGGAAAGTACCTCGAGGCACAGCGTCGTATGGGGCCACAGCTCGTGGCGCACCTGCTGATGATCTTCCTGATCATTGCGGGCAACGTCATCTACTTCATTGAGCGAAAACGAGGAGCACGCCGATGAGTAAGGACAACCGCCTGTGGCTGATCCTGTTTCTGATCGGGGCCACTCTGCTCGGATTGCGCTGGATCATCATGCCGGATGGATTCGGCAAGGCCTACGTTCGCGCCGAACCGATGCTTGTTTCGCCAGAGGAACCGGATGGACGGTGGCCTGTCTACCAGCAGACTTCCAAGCTGGAGTACACGAACGCCGTTGCGGCCGATCCGAATCAGAATGTCTACTCATTCAGTATCTCACGCACGCTGGGCATCTGGATTGCCGCGCTGCTGACGCTGTTTGTCCTCTCATTCGTCATCAAGGACAATCCGTTCTACAAACTTGCGGAAGCCATCTTCGTCGGGACCAGTGCTGCATACTGGATGGTGTCAGGGTTCTGGGACACACTCGTACCCAACCTCGTCGGGGCACTCTCGCCAGATCTTGCCCGGAACTGGGCCATCCCGGGCTTGGGAACGAATGTCGAAGCCAACTATTTCTTCGTCGTTCCCTTATTGCTTGGGATCATGCTGCTCTGGCGTCTGTCCCCGGTCGGGGCGTGGATCAGCCGCTGGCCCATGGCGTTCGTGATCGGTGTTTTCTGCGGACTCCGCCTGATTACGTTCATTCATGCGGACTTTCTCGCCCAGATTCGCAACACAATCATGCCGTTGTACGTGAAGTCACCCAAGCTCGCGTCCGACGGTTCGCCCATTATTGACTCGATTACGGGGTTGCCCGTCACAGGATTCGACCTGTGGGACTCGATCAAGAACATCATCATTGTGATCGGTGTGCTGGCGTGCCTTGTCTACTTCTTCTTCTCCTTTGAACACAAGGGGTTTGTCGGCAAGACCGCCAGGGTTGGTATCTGGTTCCTGATGATTACGTTCGGCGCGGGCTTCGGATATACGGTAATGGGCCGTATCGCGCTCCTGGCCATCCGTATCGAGTTCCTCTTCGATGATTGGCTGTGGCTCATCGATCCAACCGGAAAACGGGAGGTGGTGGGCGCTCTCTACTGGATGTTGACCAGTAACGCGATGTACTGACCTTCTCATCTTCATGTTTATGAAACTGCCGCCTGATCGGTCCGCCGGTCAGGCGGTGTTGCTTCGGAAGGCCTGATTCTGTCGAGATTCATTCTCAATCGCCTGCATCACTTGCCTTTCGACGGTGACAAACTGAAACTTTCTGCTCTCCCGTGCCAATAAACGGGCGGGTCGCAAGACAGGGATATGCCCGCGTGAAGATTGCCATCACCATCATCGTTGTTCTCATCATCGCGTTGACTGTGGGCGGAGTGTTGCTCGCACCGACGATTCGAAAGCAAATGGGTTCCTTGACTGCAGCGCCGCAGGGTGAGCTCGTGCGAATGGAGGCGGTCGAGAATCGGAAGATCGTGGAGACGATTCCAGCACCCGGGGAGGTTGAGCCACATACGAAAGTCGAGATCAGCGCCCAGGTTGTCGGGGAAATCATCGCGCTTCCTTTCCGCGAAGGTGAAGAGGTCAAGAAGGGCGATCTGGTCGTCAAGATTGACGACCGCGATCTGCAAGCGGCATTGCTCGGCGCCCGCGCTGCACTTGAGAGTGCACGTGCCAACAAGGCGTCCACGGAAGCAAGTCGAGATCGCGCAAAATCACAACTGCAGGAACAGGCGAACAGGCACGAAGGTCTGCAGACCACGTTGGAGTTTGCGCAACGTTCACTCCAGCGAAAGCAGCAACTGTTCGACTCAGGTGACATTGCTGAGTCGGAACTTGATGTAGCCCTCGAACGAGTGCGTGAGATCGAAGCGCAGATTGCAGCGTCGATCTCCATGATCTCGGCGGCTGAAAACACGATTGCCGGTGCTGAGGCCCAGGTGCGCCAGGCCGAAGCGGCGATCAAACAGGCCGAAGCGGATATCGATCGGACCGAAGAACAGATTCGCAATACAACGATCTATTCGCCCATCGACGGGCGCGTCACCCGGCTCAACGCAGAAGTGGGTGAAACGGTTATCACCGGGACCATGAATAACGCCGGCACAGTGATCATGACCATCGCCGATCTTTCACGCATGCAGATGGTTGCACGGGTGGCTGAGAGTGATGTCACCAAAATTCAGCCGGGGCAGACCGCAAACATCTTCATCATCGGTCATGGAGAGCAATCATTCCGCGGTGTCATCAGCCGCATCGCCCTCCAGCGCACCATGGCAGCCGATGGGACGGGCTATTTTGAGACCGAGATTGACCTCCGCCTTGATGGACGCGAGCTGCGGTCGGGGCACACCGCCAATGTTGAGATAGAGATTGGTCACCATGAGGGTCTGGTTGTACCAAGCCAGTGCGTGGTGGATCGACTCGTGGATGATCTGCCTCCAGCAATACTTTCCGGCAGCGCCGCGTCAGGTACGACGAAAACGGCGGTCAGAGTTGTCTATCGTGTGGTGAATGGTCGAACCGTCGTGACCCCGGTCGAAGTGGGCGCGAGTGATCAGACTCATACTCTGATACTCAATGGTTTGGAGCAAGGCGACATCGTCATCACTGGGCCGTACAAGGCGCTGGATACGATGAAGCACGATGTCGCGGTTAGAGATCAGAACGCTGATCAGACGAAAGTTGAAGACGCTGCGTCAGGATCCGTTGCAGACGGTTCATCGGCTTCGTGAGAAACCATGATCATTCGCATTCGTCAACTCACGAAGGTATATCGCGTCGGTGTGGAGCGCATTCAGGCGCTGCGCGGTGTTGACCTCAATGTCGAGAAGAATGAGTTCATTGCCGTCATGGGCTCCTCCGGATCGGGAAAGAGTACGCTGATGAACATTGTCGGCTGCCTGGATCGACCGACCGCCGGTGAGTATTGGCTTGCCGGAAAGCGAACTGACCGGATGGGCGCCGCCGAGTTGGCCGGCATTCGCAACGAGCAGATTGGATTCGTCTTCCAGTCGTTCGAGCTCCTGCCTCGACAGACTGCCTTGGCGAATGTTGAGTTACCACTCATTTATGCGCGGGGTGGATGGCTTGGGCGTCGTAAACGAGCGAAGGCCGCGCTAGAACGGGTTGGCCTGCAGCAACGCATGACGCACCGGCCCAACCAACTCTCTGGCGGTCAAAAGCAGCGAGTGGCCATTGCCCGCGCGCTCGTAAACAACCCCGCGATCCTTCTGGCGGATGAGCCAACGGGAAACCTTGACTCGGAAACGACGCACGAGATCATCGAACTCTTCAGGGAGTTGCACGATGATGGTCAGACGGTCATTCTCGTTACGCATGAAGAAGATGTCGCCGCGGCAGCGCAACGCATCATTCGATTGAAGGATGGGCGCATCTTCAGCGATCTGCCCCGTGCGCGGGATCCAATTCACATCGAGAACATGCGGCGCATTGCGAACACCGTCGCGAAGTCGGCCCAGGAAGCGAGGGATGATGATGGGGGAAGACCACCACTGTCGGTAGGCCAGGGCACCGTGGAGGGTGTCGAATGATTCTCATCAACCCCTTGTTGTTGCTGAAGACGATTCTGCTTGCGTTATCGCAGATCTGGGCGAACAAGGGTCGAGCGTTCCTCACCTCGCTTGGAATCATCATCGGAGTTGCCAGCGTCACCGCGGTCATTGCCGCACTTACCGGCCTGAAGACAATGGTGTTGAATGAGTTTCAAACGATCGGCGCGAACAAGATCTTCATCATTCACGACCGTCCCGCCGGACAACCGCAGAACAAGTATCCGTGGGAGAAGATCCGGCTGAAAGAGACAGAACTTGAAGAGATTGCCGAGAACTGCCCATCCATCAAGGGTGTTACGCCGATCAGTCCCTTTGGCGCCGTGATTGAGACGGAGCTGGAGAAACGCGAGGGAGTGGAGGTCACGGGAATCTGGCCGAGTTGGCACGAGATTGAGAATCGAAGTGTGATCATCGGTCGGCCGTTCAGTCGGATTGATGAAGAAAGGGCTCTGCAGGTGTGTCTGGTCAACGATGAGGCCATTCGAGAGCTGCGCCTCGACAAGGACCCGACCAATCAGCACATTCTTCTGAACAATCACCGCTTTCAGATTATTGGTGTTGTCGAGACACGCCAGCAGAGCGTCTTCAACCAGAACGCTGTGGCGACCGAAGTGTTGGTTCCATTCTCAACCAGTAAGAAGATGCGCGGGCAGAATCCGTTCTTCTACATTCTCGGTCAGACGCACTCTCCGGAGTTGAGTGAGGATGCCAAGGCAGAGGTGCAGTTTGTCCTCCGCAAAGCGCGCGCCTTGCCGCCGGGTGAACCGAACACGTTTCGCGTTGAAGCGATCGATCAGTTCATTCAGCAGTTCAAAGCATTGGCCGCTGGCATTACGGCCATCGCGGGCGGTATCGTGGCGATATCGCTGCTTGTCGGTGGTATTGGCATCATGAACATCATGCTGGTCAGCGTGTCCGAACGGACACGCGAGATTGGCCTGCGAAAAGCGGTCGGAGCGCGTCCGAGCACGATCATGATGCAGTTTCTGGTCGAAGCAATTGTCCTGTCCTTCGCGGGCGGGTTTGTGGGTCTCCTGCTCGCTCAGGCGCTGACCACCGGTCTGACCATGATTCCCAATTCAGGAATGGGTGGTGCGCACATTCCGTTGTGGGCGGTACTGATGGCCTTTGCATTCAGTGCAGCGGTCGGGATTATCTTCGGAATGTTTCCGGCGATCAAAGCTTCGCGGCTCGATCCGATTGAG
The DNA here is from genome assembly GCA_965651255.1 of uncultured Phycisphaerales bacterium. Taxonomy (GTDB): domain Bacteria; phylum Planctomycetota; class Phycisphaerae; order Phycisphaerales; family SM1A02; genus CBFGRU01. The sequence continues at coordinate 10,767 of CBFGRU010000037.1, read as the reverse complement.
GCGCTTCGACACGAATGAACTCGTGCGACGACGACAGGTTGATATTGAAAGGCAACCCATGAACATTCGCGGACTGTCACGCGGGGCGATGTCTGCCGCCGGTCTCATCGTTGTGGTCCTTCTCACCGGTTGTCAGGAGTTTAATCCGCTCAGTCGAAACGACTTTGTTGTCCACCAGCCATCCGAACGGCTGCGACGGCTCGACTCGATCAACCTCGCAGAGCGCAGTAGGGTGTCAGGACAATCAATTGAAGAGGCCATCGTTGAGCGTGGTAGCAATTGGGCGCCGCAATTGGCCATGCGCGAAGGTCGGGCCGAGTTGACGTTGGCGGAGGCCCGTGCCGCCGCGATTGCCAATAATCTTGACCTTCAAGTCGCGTTGTATGATCCGACGATTGCTGACACGCGCATCAATGAAGAACGAGCGCGATTCGAAGCTGTGCTGACGATGTCCGCCCGGCGGTCACGAACGGATACTCCCACGGCCAGTCAATTGGCCGGCTCGAAGGTGACGAGTGATGATCTTGATTTCGGCGTGCGTGTTCCTCTGCGCACGGGTGGCACAGTGAATGTGAACCTGCCCCTGAATGAGCTTGAGACGAACAACCCGTTCTCTACGCTGAACCCAGCCAACACGGCCGACATGAGCTTCTCGATCAGCCAGCCGCTGTTGCGAAATGCGGGCAACCGAGTGAATACGCATGGAATACGCGTTGCCACGTACAGCGCGGAGATTGCGCAGGCGCGGACGAAGCTCGAGGCCATTCGGATACTTGCCAATGTTGACCGGGTGTACTGGAATCTCTACGCCGCGCGCAAGGAATTGGAGGCACGACAGCAGGAGTACGAACTGGCCGCGGCCCAACTCGAACGAGCGCAACGGCTCGTACGGGCAGGCGAAGCGCCGCAGATCGAAGTCCTGCGTGCAGAGTCGGGGATTGCACAGCGGATCGAAGGAATCTTGGTTGCTTCGAACGAAGTCCGGCGACGCGAACGCGAGTTAAAGAGGATCATGAATCGCGAAGATTTGGGTGTCTCGACCGCCGTAGAACTGATTGCGATCACTGAGCCAACTCCGCAACAGCTCGACCTGGATGGCGAAGAGCTTGCGCAGTTCGCCATGACGACGCGTATGGAAATGCTCGAACTCGAACTGCAGTTGGCGATTGATGCCAGCACGATTGACTTTGAGAGGAATCAGGCGCTTCCTCTGTTTACGCTGGACTATCGGTACAACATCAATGGCCTTGGCGGAAATTTTGGAAACGCATTCGATCAGTTGGCGAGCAAAGACTTCGAAGACTGGTCGCTGGGCGTGAGTGCCGAGATCCCGCTCGGCAATGAAGCCGCGAAGTCGAGAGTGCATCGAGCATTGCTGGAACGTGTGCAGCGCCTCTCGACCCGTTCCGCACGGGAGAAGCAGATTACGCAGGAAGTCATTGATGCGGTCGAGAACCTCGAGACCACGTGGCAGCGTATTCTCGCCGCTCGGCAGGCGTCAGTTCTGGCGGGACGCACTCTGGAAGCGGAGCAACGACAGTTTGAAGTCGGTTTGCGCACTTCAACGGACGTGCTGGATGCAGCCACCGCGCTGAGAAACGCACAGTTGGCCGAGATTCGTGCGCTGGCGGATTACCAAATCGCCCAGGTAGATGTGGCGTTTGCGACCGGGACCTTGCTTGGACACAATCAGATCGAATGGTCGCCGCTCGACATCGCGACCGAAACAGCGGGTGAGTGATCGAATTGCAGCGCACCTGAACATCGGGGTTCAGGTGTCAGGCGCGTTTCCGGCACTCGTGTAGAGTATTTCCCGCACCCTATACTTGACACAGCATACTATAGCACGCATAGTATAATGCGGACTGCATTCAGATCGCTACTGCGTCCAGGCTCGATGTCCAAAGGAGAAGGTACTCATGGCCCGTATTGAACGAGAGTTGATGAGAGGTGCAGGGCCGATTGCAGTGCTGAAACTTCTGCAACGTGGCGAGATGTATGGTTATGAACTTGTCGAAGCGCTGGCAGAGCGAACTCACGGTGTACTTGATATGGGGCAGTCGACGTTGTACCCCATGCTGTACAACCTTGAAGCGAAGGGACTGATCCGAGCAACGTGGCGAGAAGGCGAAACTGGCCGAAATCGGAAGTACTATGCGCTGACCGACCGGGGGAAAAAGCGTCTGGTGAACGAGACAAAGCAATGGCGTTCGTTGACTGAAGCCATGCAGCGATTGGGAGTTCTGGATGGTGGTGTGCCCGATGCTACTCGCTGGGGGATTCTTCCATCATGATGTCTATGAGTAGAGTCATCTCAGATGATCACGACCCGACGCGGCTGTCAACGATTGGAAAACTCCGGACAACGCCACTGCGGGATCTCCTTCGCGGCCAACTCACTGCCCGACTTGACTATCGATCTCACGTTGACGCATGCGATCTGCCCGCTCCGACTCGGAAACTGATTTGTCAGGTGGTTCAGCGGACTCGTTTGTGGCGCCGCGAGAAGGTGGATGTCGCACGCGAACTGATTGTGCACTTTGAAGACGGCATACGCGCCGGCCGCGCGCCGAACGAGTTGGCCAAAGAATTTGGGCCCGCAGGTACCGCAGCATTGCTCATTCGACGGGCAAAGAAGCGACAGCGACCCATATGGTGGCAGGCGTGGCGGCAATCACAGCGTGCTGCGGTAGTTCTCTTTGGGCTTCTTCTGGTGGTGTATCTGTACTTTGCAATTCCGTATTGGACGGCCTCACCGGCACCTACAGTCGATTACCTTGCGCTGCTCAATGCGAGAGCGATGGCAACGGACCCGACAGATCGTGCCTGGCCGTTGTACCAGCATGCCTTTGCGCAGCTTCCAGACGGGTTCGAGAGAGGCGAACTCTTTGCGCGTCCTAACGATGAGAAGTGGGCCGCGTACTGTTCGTTCCTCGAGAATCATCAGCATGTGCTCCAGCTTGTACAGGGTGCATCTGAGCGATCTACCCTTGGATTCATTGTCGAGTCCAGCGAAGGGGATCAGCTGTTTGATGGCAGTTTGCTGATGATCTCACTGCCGTACCTTGCAACCTTGCGACAATTGTCGCTTCTGTCGATCGATGATGCACGAAGAAGATCGATTCTTGGCGAAGACGCTGATGGTCGGGTGACTGACCGACTCCTGACGGCATTGCGCATTGCGTCTCACACCCGCGAGGTCGAGGTACTTGTGAGTGATCTCGTCGCCGGGGCTATCTTCGTGGCAACCCTTGACGCAGTGAATGAGTTACTTCTCGACTTCCCAGATGTCTTCTCTGATGAGGACCTGCACACACTTATGCGGGAGATTGCTTCATTTGCGGACGGTTCGCCGGAGATTCGGATGGAGTTGGAGCAACAGTGGTTCGACGATCTGCTCCAGCGCACCTACACCGATGACGGAGCGGGGAATGGGAGAATGACCGCCGTCGGTTGGGATGCCTTGGAATCAGTATCAAACATTGGTGAGATGACGCCCGAGAGTCTCCAGGCCGTGGACATGCTGGTGAATCCAGTCCTGACGACCGTGGTTGCGGATCGACTGACGATGCGCCTGAAGATGCAGGAGATGATTGAGCTGCTTCGCGCTGACGCTGCCCGACCTCCATGGGTTCGAATGAAGACGCCATCCGTATTCTCGCGTGAGCTGGAAGCCATGATTTCCAGTCAGACTGCTCGCTTGCGGTACCTGCCCATTGTTCTGTTGCTGCCTGCTATGGACAGAATGATCGAGTCGGGCCATCTCACGGTGCAGATTCGCGATGCGGCTCTGACCGTGCTGGCAATCGAGCAGTATCGGCGCGAATACGGGTATTGGCCTGAATCACTCGATGCACTCGTGCCGACGCTGCTTCCGGTGCTGCCGGTCGACATGTATTCGGGCGACCCTTTGAAGTACATATTGCAGGATGGTCAGCCGCTTCTATATTCAATCGGCGTTGATGGCATAGATCACGGCGGTGTGCCACCACTTGATGCGACCGGAAGCCCCCGAATTGAATACGCGCGTGGTAGCTTACATCGGCGTCCATTGCCAACCTTCGAGCAATTGGGAGTTACGCCGGGTGACTGGGTGCTTTGGCCACCTGTTCAGAGTGACAATTGAATTCGGATTGCTCAGTCAATCAGGAGGTCCCGTTCGGCGAGAATGCGTCGAACAGAATCCTGGACTGCCCGATCGAGCTTCGGATCAAAGGCCCGCGCGGTATTCCAGTCATAGAACCACACCGGCTTTGTGCGCAGGGCATCTGGCTCATCCGCGAATCTCGGAACGAGGTGTGCGTGAAGTGCCGGCTCGAGATTGCCAAGCATTTCATAGTTGATTCGCACCGCACCGGTAACGGCCAGCAACGCATCTCCTGCCTCGGCCATGTCGAGGAGGAACTGCGTGCGAGCGTGTCCCGAGAAACCGTTGAGATGCGTCACAACCGGATCTGGCAAGAGCAGGCAATAGCCGGGTAGAACCTGCTTTTCGCCCATGATGAGCCATCCACTGCGAAGGCGCCCGACGACGTTCAGCAATGCGCGAGCACGGGCCCTCTCAACCAACTGGTGGATGTATGTGGTCATGAAGGTGCGTTGGACTGATACTCGGACCGTACCTGTAGCCGTCAAGGTCATTCCGGCTCAATCGTCACGACCATCGCCTTGCTCGTGAACTGCTCTTCAAGCAACTCCGCATGTTCACGATGGGTGGTCACAATGAGGGCTACACCTTCGGTATGGGCTTCGAGCATTCGCTCGATCGCCTCCATGTGATCGAGTGAAGTAAGCTCAATGATCGCTTCGACGACATCTTCCATCGTGTTGAAGTCATCGTTATGCAGCATCACCCGCCATGGCGGCAGGCGAAACGGAGTCGGCGTGGCTGCTTCAACTGCGTCTGGCGAATCGACCAGTGCAGTGCCGGATTGGCCATCCTCACCTTCGAACGATTCCTCAAACTCCATCATCACTCGTTCAAGCTCTTCGCGCATGCCTGATTCAACTCCCCATGAACCGCTTGTCGCTGACTGATTCGCATGGCTGCAAACGTTCTGTAACGATTCACGCCAGTTACTGCCTGATCCCCACGAACCGGTGTGTACTCGACCAGTAATCTGTAGCGCGGTGGAGGGCGTCTGGCCAATCACACTGGGTCAGATCGGGCTTGAATCGGCCGAGAATCTTTGACTTCACAATCCTCACCAGGTGAGGACAATCTTTCCGAACTGTTCTGCCGATTCCAGCCGGGCGTACGCCTTGGCTCCATCCTCCGCAGCGAAGACTCGGTCGATCTCCGGTCGAATGAGGCCTCTCCTCCAAAGTGAAACCACTTCGCGAAACTCATTCATATCGCCCATGGTCGATCCGATGATGTTGAGCTGGTTCCAGAAGATTCGGGCCAGATCGGTCGGTGGATTGTGGCCGGTTGTCGCTCCGCACGACACGAATGTCGCTCCTCGCGCGAGTGATTTGATGCACGAAAGGTGAACTGCCTTGCCGATGGAATCGGCACAGATATCCACCCCTCGCTTGCCGGTGAGTCGCCGAACCTCGCGCGACCAGTCTTCACCCGTATCCAGCACGGCATGTGTCGCACCAAGCTCGATCGCGCGGTCAAGTTTCCATTGATGGCGACTCGTCACGATTGTTGTACACCCAAAATGTCGGGCGATGTTCAGAAGCGCGTGCGCCACGCCGCCACCGATTCCCGTGATGAGCACTACCTGCCCGGCGCGCAGCCGAGCCCTGGTGACCAGCATACGCCACGCAGTGAGATGCACGAGACCGATGGCGACGGCCTCCTTCGGGTCGCTTTCACCAATCGGGAGGAGATTGTGAATCGGTGCGACGAACCGCTCGGCATGTCCGCCGTTGGTATGTTCACCAATCATCAGCCGATCATCCGGTGCCGGAAGGACATCCGGACGCAGCGGATCGGGTCTCGGAATCTGGGCATTCAGCAGGACACGTGTACCGATCCAGGATTGATCGACAACGTCGCCCACCGCTTCAACGATTCCCGCAGCATCGCTTCCGGAAATGCGCGGATAGGTGAGGTCGAGACCGGGTAAACCGCGTCCTACCCAGAGATCCATGTGATTCATTGCACTTGCTTCAGTGCGAATGAGCGCTTCGCCACTCCCCAGTGCGGGTTCATCCCAATCGGCTACGAACTGAACGTTCTCTGCGACCGGCGTGCCTTGCTTGCTGATGATGAGTGCTCGCATGATGAGATTGTAGCGAGTGATCAATCGATGAATTCGCGAACAACTCCTTGACTGTTTGAACCAGTGCGGTACGCTCTTCGCACATGCAGCAGCCCTGTCACAACTTGACGGTGATGATGCCGCCGATGGCCATGCCCAGCCCGGGCGCGAGCGAAGCTTGCGTGCGGTGCGGGCAGCGTGAACATCGACCGATGGCTGTTCGCTGACCTGCCGCACAACTGACGCTTCCTTCGCGACCCGGGCGATTTCGACCCGGTTCGATTTACTTGTAAGAAGTTCGCTTCGCACGAAGCGCTGTACCGAAAGGAAGCGTTCCACATGTCCTATGGCTTCAACACACTCGCGATCCACGCGGGTCAATCGGCGGAGAGTTCGACCGGCAGTGTCATCCCGCCAATCTTTCAGACGACGACTTTTGCGCAGTCTGAGTTGGGCGGTTCACCAGAATACTGCTACTCACGAACCGGCAACCCATCGCGTCACGCACTGGAAGAGAATCTTGCTGCATTGGAAGGCGCGCGATTCGGATTCGCATTCGCCAGCGGATTGGCTGCCGCCACCGCGATCCTGCAAACACTCAATGCCGGTGATCACGTTGTTGCAACCCAGGACCTCTACGGCGGTTGCTACCGACTTCTCACGAAGGTCTTCGCTCGGCTGGAGGTCACTTCAACATTTGTCGATGCGACTGATCTTGAAGCGATCCAATCCGCAATCACGCCAACAACCAGGTTGCTCTGGCTCGAGACTCCGTCCAACCCATTGCTGAAACTCACTGATCTGCGGGTAGCTTGTGAATTGGCACAGCGTCGCGGTGTTGTCACGCTTGTCGATAACACGTTTGCGACCCCGGTGTTTCAGCAGCCACTTCGATTGGGTGCGGACATTGTGCTGCATTCGACTACAAAGTACATCGGTGGACACTGCGATGCGCTGGGCGGGGCTCTCATCACCGACAACCGTGACATTGCGGAACAGATTCGATTTGTCCAGAATGCAACCGGAGCGGTGCCGTCGCCCTTGGATTGTTTCCTTCTGCTACGCGGTATCAAGACACTTGAACTTCGTGTGTGTCGGCACGCGAAGAACGCTCTTACTATCGCGCACTGGCTGGAGACACACCCGGAAGTAAAGTCAGTGATCTATCCGGGCCTCCCGAGCCATCCGCAACACGCTCTGGCGCAGCGACAATTGCGCGGCTTTGGTTCTGTAATCAGTGTTGAGTTTGAAGGTGGTCGCCAGCGACTGAATCACTTTCCCCAGGAACTTCGGCTCTGGACGTTGGCGGAGAGTCTCGGCGGAGTGAAGTCACTCTGGTGTCATCCGGCCAGTATGACGCATGCTGCCGTCGAACCGGCAGAACGAGCTCGCGTCGGTATTCGTGATGGACTTGTCCGCCTGTCCGTCGGGCTTGAAGATGCAGATGACCTGATTCACGACCTTGATCGTGCGTTAGTACACACACGGCACCTCAAATCATCGGTCCAAGTGGCCGAGGAGGTGTCCGTATGACATTCGACCTGATGCAGTGTAAACCTCAAGGACGCGAGAGAATCAGGCGTCAGGAAGACCCGCTGCGCAATCGTCGTCAGACGGTCCGCATCGCTTTGCTCGGGTGTGGAACCGTGGGCCAGGAGGTCGCGCGGCTTTTGTCCCACGACCGAGAGAGAGTTGAGCGGGCGATAAATGCAGAGCTTGAACTGACGCCGATACTCGTTCGTGATGTAGATCGAAACCGCGGCATCCACGGTGTGCGCTTCACAGATTCCCTGGACCAGATTCTTGATCAAGAACCGCACATCGTGATCGAAGCGATCGGCGGTGTAGAACATGCTGCGCTGCTCATCAGCGAGGTACTGAAACGCGGTATCTCGGTCGTGAGTGCGAACAAATCACTCGTCTCGCACCAGGGCACCCGGCTGAGGGCGGTGGCCGCGAAGGCAGGTGCGGCTATTCGATACGAAGCATGTGTCGGAGCTGCTGCGCCGATTCTCGCTTCGCTCCGCCAACTCGGTGCAGACCACGTGCGATCAATCACTGGGGTCGTGAACGGGTCTTGCAATGCGATACTCTCGTGGATGTTGACGGAGGGGCTGTCGCGCAATGACGCAATCGCCCGAGCGCAGCGGCAAGGGCTCGTCGAGCCGGACCCGGTCGCGGATGTGAGTGGCCGCGACAGCGCGGAGAAACTCATTGTTCTCGCGCACGCGCTCGGTCACGACATTGCATTTCGCCAGGTTGATTGTGAAGGAATCGAGTCCATTCAGCGTGCGGACCTCATTTTTGCCTGGCGAGCAAGGCGGGTGATCAGACTGATCGCCCATCTCGCATGGAATCCCAACGGTGAAGTCAACGTATGGGTTGGGCCGAGACTTGTGCGGTATGACAGTCCCTTGGGTCGTGTGACCGGGGCGCGGAATGTGTTTGTCATTGATGCAGACCTTGCAGGCCAGGTTGTGGTTGAAGGGGTTGGCGCGGGACCACGTGCAACAGCATCCGCCATTCTGGGAGACGTCATCGCCATCGCGCAGGGGGGGAGATCTTCGGTCTCGCGAGCCGTGGCTCAACCATGCAACTTGAGCAGGAAAGAAACGCCAGTTGTGAGTTTGGTTCGCCTCCCGAGAGTCGCGGGGTTGGACCCGATTTCGCTCGAACAGTTGTTCCGGCATGCTGGCATTGAGATCGGTGAGTTGGTGTTTGAAGCAGGTGCCATCCGCCTGTTGACACGGCCTGCCGTACCAACGTTGGTTCGAAGGATCGCCAGGCAACTCGGTGGCCCGCAGGCACTCGTTCTCGATACATTTGACCAGTGAGACGGTCGGCAAGTCGGGTCAGCGGTGTGCCTGCTAGCCCTGTTATCCGACAGAGTCTGGTAGGATGATGCACAAGACTCACCTGAACAGCAATCGCGTTGCATCATGAACCGGAAGAACCCTGCACGAGATGACTGCGAACCGCTCCTTCACCTCCGAGGGGTCGGCAAGACCTATCGGATGGGCGAGATTGAGGTCCCAGTGTTGGAGAACATTGATCTTGAGATCAATCGAGCGGAGCTCACCGTCATTGTGGGGCCAAGCGGATCTGGAAAGACAACACTGCTCAATCTCCTTGGCGGTATGGATGTGCCGTCATCAGGTGAGATTCGCTTCGGATCATCGAACCTTGCCGCGTTCAGTCCGCGTGAGTTGACGGAGTTTCGACGGAAGTATGTCGGATTTATCTTCCAGTTGTACAACCTTGTGCCCACGCTGACAGCGCGCGAGAATGTGTTGATTGCAACGGATATTGCTGAACAGCCGCTGGATGTTGATGAAGTCTTGGCCCAGGTTGGCCTGACGGACCGCAGTGCACACTTTCCATCGCAGCTTTCCGGCGGGGAACAACAACGTGTGGCCATCGCACGTGCTCTAGCAAAGAACCCCATCATGTTGCTATGCGATGAACCAACGGGGGCACTTGATCTGGAGAAGGGGCGGCAGGTCCTCGAGGTGCTTGTGAAACTCGCACGGGAGCAGGGGCGCACCGTCGTGCTGATTACGCACAATGCTCCGATTGCTGCCCTGGCGGATCGAGTGATTCGCATCGGCTCAGGCAGAATCGAAAGCGATGACCGCAATGAACACCCTCGTTCAGTCAATTCGGTGCAATGGTGAACGGGCGCACGATCGAAACCAAGTTACGACGGGATCTGTTGCGATCTCGGCGCATGATTGGAACGGTACTCCTTATCTTAAGTGTGGGCATCGCATGTTACGTGGCGATGCGGACGTCACAGCTCAATCTCGAATCGGCTCTCGCGAGGTACTACGCGCGGTGTCACCTCGCAGATGTGTGGATTGATCTGAAGAAGGCGCCGGTACTTGAAGTAAGAGAACGGCTGCAGATGCCAGGCATCGCAGAGGTGGTGCCGCGTGTCACTTCACTGGTGTCGGTCGATCTTTCGAGCGTCGATCGTCCGGTCAGTGGCCAATTGATTTCTTTGCCCGAGCGTCCGGCGCGGTTGAACGACCTGATTCTTGTTCGCGGGTCGTGGCCGGATCCGGGCGGAGATGATGAACTGCTTGTCATTCAACAGTTCGCCGTAGCACATGGCCTGGATCCCGGCGATGAACTGCACCTGATACTCAACAATCGGCGGCAAGCGTTTCGCATCAGCGGCATTGTCTTGAGTGCCGAGTTCGTGTATCTCATGTCGCCTGGTTCGATCGTACCGGCCTCTGAGCACTTCGGTGTGTTCTACATGCCTGAGCGTGCGGCAGCAGATGTGTTTGATTTTCAGGGCGCGTGCAACAGTGTCCTGCTGCGGCTGGACCCGAAAGTCGCTGATGCGCCCCGCGTTCTGCTTGATGCAATCGAGAGGTCGCTCACCCCGTTTGGCGTTCTTGCGGTGACACCACGTCGAGAGTTTCCATCGCATTGGTTCATTTCAGATGAATTGAAGCAGCTCGGAACCACCGGGCTGATTCTGCCGACCATCTTTCTGGCGGTCGCGGTGTTGGTGAGCGGCCCCGCCGGGGTGTCCGGCTCGACGCGC
>CBFGRU010000036.1:0-16712 GCA_965651255.1 uncultured Phycisphaerales bacterium | reverse complement strand
GATCTCGGGCTGATCGAAATGCATGAGCCCGCGCGGTAAGTTGGTGGTTCAAGCTGGTGAGAGGACATGCATGATGCACGCTGTGACCACGATTCGTCATTCGTTTGTTTCCACGTTCACGCTGAGTCTGGTGATTGCTGCCAGCGTTCTTGCCCTCACGGGCTGCGGCGGGGGAGGCGGCAGCAACCAGGAGTCGCGCGCAAATAATGATGGTGGTCAGGGGTCGTCCGCCACGACAGCCAACGTTGATGGTCGGGCCATTCGGGTCGGTTTCTCGCAGATCGGTGCGGAAAGCGCCTGGCGCACCGCCGAAACGGAGTCGATTCGAAACGAGGCAGAGCAGCGCGGCATCAATCTGAACATTGCCGATGGAGCGAACGATCAGGCGCGTCAGATTCAGTCGTTGCGGTCGTTCATTTCGCAGGATGTTGATGCGATCATTCTTGCGCCGGTCGTGAAGACGGGATGGGATCCCGTGCTGCGCGAGATCAAGGAGGCGGGCATTCCGGTCGTATTGGTCGATCGAGGGATTGAAACATCCGACCCATCGCTCTATGCAACGCTCGTGGCCGCTGACTTCGTCGAAGAGGGCCGGCAGGCCGCACAATGGCTCATCGAGACCACCGGGGGCGAGGCAAGTATCGTCGAACTGCTTGGCACCACCGGAAGTGACCCGGCGAGTGATCGTTCACGCGGCTTTCGTGAAGTCATCGCGCAGCATTCGACCATGCGGATCATCCGCGCGCAGGATGGCGACTTCCGACGGGAAAACGGCAAGCGCATCATGGAGACGATCCTGAAGGCCGAACCGCCCGGCGCCATCACCGCCGTGTACGCCCACAACGATGACATGGCACTGGGAGCAATCCAGGCCATTGAAGAGGCCGGCCTCAAACCCGGAATTGATGTTCATGTTGTCTCGATCGACGGCATTCGTGATGCGGTGGAATCAGTCGCGAACGGCAAACTCGGCTGCACGATCGAGTGCAATCCGCTGCTCGGCCCGCTCGCATTTGATGCAGTCGAGCGCCTGCTGGCCGGTGAGTCGGTCGAGTCACGAACAGTCGTGCCTTACCGAGTGTTCACTCAGCCCGAGGCGGAGGCGGCCCTGCCCACCCGGCAGTACTGAGCAGATGATCGACAGCGCGCCGTTGGTGAAGGAAGCGTGCTGTGCAAAGGAGTGCCTGATGGTTCGTCTTTTCTCACATGCTCTCATTGCGAAACAGATGTGGTCACGATCTGGTGCAGCAGCGATGCTTGTACTGGCAGCGATCCCCATGTTGGCATTCGCCCAGGAGAAGGAGGATCGAGCAGTGCAACCATTGATATATGTCCCATTTACATCGGTGAAGTTTACCGACAAGTTCTGGGGACCGCGAATTGAGACCAATCGGCGCGTCACGATTCCGTACGACTTTCAGAAGTGTGAAGAGACCGGTCGCATTGCCAACTTTGAAAAGGCGGGCGGCCTGACGACCGGTGACTTTGAAGGCATCTACTACAACGACAGCGATGTGTACAAAGTCATCGAAGGGGCGGCCTATTCGCTCGCGCAACACCCAAACCCTGAGCTGGATGCATATCTGGATGAGTTGATCGCCAAGATCGCGGCTGCCCAGGAAGATGATGGCTATCTGAACACCTATCACACGCTGGTCACGCCCGACCGGAAGTGGACGGACATTCGCGTCAAGCACGAGCTGTACTGTGCCGGGCATCTGATCGAAGCAGCGGTTGCGCACTACCAGGCAACGGGAAAGCGCAATCTGCTGGAAGTCGCGATTCGCCTGGCGGATCACATCGATCAGACATTCGGCGAAACGGGCCTGAAAGATCCGCCCGGGCACCAGGAGATTGAAATCGCGCTCGTGCGGCTGGCGGACATCACGGGCGAAGAGCGATACTTTCATCTCGCAGAGTTCTTCGTCGCGGAGCGCGGCCGCGCTGATCGGCACGAACTGTACGGCCCCTACGCGCAGGATCATCTGCCCGTCACCGAGCAGCGCGAGCCGGTCGGGCACGCCGTTCGCGCGATGTATCTCTACACCGCGATGGCGGATATAGCCGCCCGCACCGGAAATGAGTCGTGGCTGGAAGCGCTCGATCATCTGTGGGCGCACACCGTCGAGAAGAAGATGTATCTCACGGGTGGCATCGGCGCCACCTCGCACGGTGAAGCATTCGGCCAGCCGTATGAATTACCCAACGCGAGCGCCTACAACGAGACGTGCGCTGCTATCGGGCATGCGATGTGGAATCACCGCATGGCCCTGCTGCACGCCGATGCGCGGTATATCGATGTGCTCGAGCGAACGCTGTACAACGGCTTTCTGTCGGGCGTTTCTCTTTCGGGCGATCGGTTCTTCTATCCGAATCCATTGGCCAGTCGAGGCACGTATCACCGCAGCCCGTGGTTCTCAACATCATGTTGTCCGGTGAACGTGGTGCGTTTCATGCCTTCGATTCCCGGATACGCCTTTGCGCAGTCGTCGGATGCCATCTTTGTCAACTTGTTTGTGCAGGGCGAAGCGTCGATCGATTTGAATGGCGCGCCGGTCAAGGTTCGCCAGATCACGGAGTATCCCTGGTCAGGTGAAGTTGAGATCATCATCTCACCCGACGAGGCGCGGGAGTTCGCCGTCAACGTGCGCATCCCCGGCTGGGCGCAGGGCGATCCTTCCCCCGGCGACCTCTATACCTATCGAAACGAAGAGGCCGAGCCAGTGCGGCTGGTCGTTAACGGCGCACCAGTCGGGCTTGAAGCGCTCGAACGCGGGTACGCGGTCATCCGCCGAACGTGGCGCCGCGGAGATGTCATCAAGCTTTCCCTTCCGATGCCGGTGCGAACGGTTGAATCGCACCACCTCGTCGAAGCCAATCAGGGGCGCATTGCAATCGAACGCGGCCCGCTGGTCTACTGCCTCGAAGGCGTTGATTCAGGTGGACATGTCCGCAACATCTGGATGCCGGAGTCGCCGGAGTTCACACCGATGCATGAGCCGCAGTTGCTGGGCGGCATCACTGCCTTGCGCGGAACCGTGAGCGCACTGGTGCAGCATGAGGATGATGGGGAGATTCTGACCGAGCATCGGCCGGTGCAATTCATTCCCTATTACGCATGGGATCATCGCGCCGCGAGCGAGATGGCAGTCTGGCTGCCGACCAGCGCGGAGTTGACGGAAGTTGTGCCGCCGCCGACGATCGCCAGCCGCGCCACACCGCGGGCCAGCCACACGTTTCAGATGGATACGGTGGACGCAATCAACGATCAGCTCGAGCCGGCCAACTCCAACGATCATTCGGTTCCTCGCCACACGTTCTGGCCGCGCAAGGGCACGAGTGAATGGGTTCAGCTTGATCTCGTTCAGTCCACGACAGTGAAGGCGGTTGAGGTCTATTGGTTTGACGATACGGGGCGTGGTGAGTGCCGGGTGCCCGAGTCGTGGCGGCTGCTCTACCGTGATGGGGATTCGTGGCGACCGGTGGAGACGACGACCAACGGATATGGAACCGCACGCGATCAGTACAACCGGGTCGAGTTCACGCCAATCTCGACGGCGGCATTACGGATCGAGATGACGCTGCAGGGTCGATACTCCGGCGGCGTGCTTGAGTGGCGCGTGGAAGGCGAGTGAGACATGACCGGGCCGATGTTGCAGCCCGATCGGCCGGCGGTGCTCATCGCCCGCGCGCTCTCGAAGCAGTACCCCGGAGTGTGCGCTCTTGATGCGGTTGATTTCACACTCGAACGCGGCGAGATCCACGCGCTCCTGGGCGAAAATGGCGCGGGGAAGAGCACGCTCATCCGCTGTCTCACCGGGGCGGAGCGCGCCGATGCGGGTGACATCCTCCTTGATGGCGAGCCCGTACAGCCGAGAAGCCCGGCACACGCGCAGTCGATCGGCATCAGTCCTGTCTACCAGGAAGTGAATCTCGTTGCGACGCTGAGCGTGGCAGAGAATCTCGCCCTTGGGCGCGAACCGCGCCGCTGGTTCGGACTGGATCGGCGCGCCATGCGCGATCTGGCGCACACCGCCCTTGCGCGGCTGGGGCTGGAAATGGACGTCGATCGCCCGCTCAGTGAGTATTCAATCGCGCTTCGGCAGATGGTCGCCATTGCCCGCGCGATCGACTTCAACGCAAGGGTTCTCATTCTCGATGAACCGACATCAAGTCTGGATGCTCAGGAGACCGAACGGCTGTTCCGCATCATGCGCCACCTGCGCGATGATGGCATCGGAATCATCTTCATCACCCACTTCCTCGATCAGGTCGAGTCTATCGCTGATCGCATGACCGTCCTTCGTAACGGGAAACGAGTCGGAACCTTCGATGCGGCGACCACCACACGGCTGGACCTTGTGCAGCACATGCTCGGTCGCGCGATCGACGATGATGAACACCACGCTGCACTCGAACGCAGCAAGCGCATCTGCCGTTCATCCGGGGCGAAGCCGATTCTGCGTGTGCGCGACCTCGGGCGGCGAAACGCGGTGAGTCAGGTCTCGTTCGATCTTCACGCCGGCGAGTTGCTCGGCGTGGCGGGGCTCCTCGGATCGGGGCGCACTGAGTTGCTGCGATTGATCTTTGCGCTCGACCGCGCAGAGACCGGGTCCGTGCACTTGAGGGGGCAGGTCATGCAACTCACCCAGCCGCGGCAGGCATTGCGCGCGAACCTGGCGATGCTGACCGAAGAGCGAAAACATGATGGCCTCATCGAGGAACTGTCCGTTCGCGAAAACATGGTGCTCGCACTCCAGGCGAAGCGCGGCTGGTGGAAACTCTCCCGCCGCCGACAGCGCGAGATTGCCGCGAGATTCATCGCCGCCCTTGGCATTCAAACTCCTTCATCCGAGCAGCCAATTCGGTTTCTCTCCGGAGGAAACCAGCAGAAGGCGCTTCTCGCGAGGGCGCTGGCGACTGAACCGGTGATTCTGCTTCTCGATGAACCGACCCGTGGGATTGACCTGGGCGCACGGGCAGAGATCGAAAAACTCATCCGCGAACTGCGGGATGGAGGCATGGCGATGCTTCTGGTCTCGGCCGAATTGGCGGATATCGCGCGGTTGAGCGACCGCGCGCTCGTCCTGCGTGATCGGTCCATGGCTGCGGACATCCCGCGGGAAGACCTCTCCACTCAGCGACTGTTGCATGCCATCAGCGCGCCGCATGCGGCGCGGGAGCGCGCCCCCGCATGACCTGGCATTCGCATCAACCGCCGCGCTGGATGTGGGTCCTGCTTGCGCTGGGCGTGGCGCTGGGCTGCAATCTTGTTCTGACTGATGGATTCTTTGCGCTGCGCATTCAGGAGGGGCGTCTGTACGGCATTCCGATGGACATACTCGATGCCTCCGCGCCGCTGATTCTCATCGGGCTTGGAATGACCCTGGTCATCGCGACAGGAGGAATTGATCTCTCAGTCGGCAGCGTGATGGCTATCAGCGCTGCGCTGGCCGGTGCGATCATCGCCCAGCCGGAGTCCTCACCGGTCACTGCGATGGGATTGCCATCATCAACCGCCATGGCGCTCGTCGCAGCGATGGTCGTCGGGACGGCGATTGGCGTTATGAACGGCCTTCTCATCGCGTTCGGCGGCATTCAGCCGATCGTGGCGACACTGACGCTCATGGTCGCCGGTCGCGGCATCGCGCAGATGATCACCGCGAACCAGATCATCAACTTTCGCGATCCATTGCTCGACACCGTCGGGCGCGGCGCGTGGCTGGGGTTGCCGCCGACGTTCCTGATTGTGTTGATCGTGCTGTGTGTGCTCGGCATGCTCGTGCGCGGAAGCGCCGCGGGACTCTTCATTGAGGCGGTGGGTGGAAACGCCAAAGCCGCGCGCGCGGCGGGGGTACCGGTGCGAACGGTGCGCCTCGCGGCGTACAGCGCTTCGGGCCTTCTCGCCGCGATGGGTGGTGTGCTGGCGGCGAGTGACATCTCCAGTGTCAACGGTGCGCGACTGGGTGAGATGATGGAACTCGATGCGATTCTCGCGGTTGTTCTCGGCGGAACCGCTCTGATCGGCGGCCGATTCTCGTTTCTCGGAACGGTCTGTGGCGCGCTCCTGCTGGTCGTCATTGCCACGACGATCACGATGCATGATGTTCCGGGTGAATGGACGCGCATTCTCAAAGCGGTTGCGATCATCGTTCTCTGCCTGATGCAGTCTGCGCGCTGCCGGTCGCTGGTGAAGAAGGCGTTCCGCCGGAGGAGGAGCGCATGAGGCAGCGGGCACACATTCTTTCGAGCCGCGGACGCCCAGTGCTGGCTACGTTGGTCGTCTGCATCGCGCTGTATGTGCTGGCGTGCCTGCAGTATGACAGCTTCTTCTCGCTGCGCGTTTTCATCAACATCTTCGCCGACAATGCGTGGCTGGGAATTGTGGCGATCGGCATGACGTTCGTGATTCTTTCCGGTGGAATCGATCTCTCGGTCGGCGCTGTCGTCGCCTGCGCAAGCGTCCTCATCGGTCTGCTGGTGATGGAGGCGGGCTGGCATCCAGTTCCAGCCATGGCAGTCGTGATCATCGGCGGCGCGGTGTTCGGTGCGATGATGGGCATATTGATTCACACCTGCGAGATTCCTCCGTTCATCATCACGCTGGGTGGAATGTTCTTCGCGCGGGGCATCGCACTCGTCGTTGGTGGAACGGCCCGTTCGGTCTCGCATCCCTTTCTCGATGGTCTGTACGCGCTTCCACAGGAAGTGCTCAGCCCACTTGGTGGTGCCGGGTGGATGATGCCGACCCGGCTGATCATCTTTCTTCTGGTCGTTCTGATCGGCTGGTACGTACTCTCGATGCAGCGATTCGGGCGCGCGGTTTACGCGATCGGCGGAAGTGAACCGAGCGCGCGACTGATGGGGCTGCACATTGCCCGCACAAAGATCGGTGTGTATGCCATCAGCGGCGGACTGAGCGCGCTGGCCGGGGCCGTATTCATTTCATCGAACTTTTCTGCTGATCCGAACGCCGCGGTCATGCTGGAACTCGATGCGATCGCCACGGTCGTGATCGGCGGGACGCTGCTCTCCGGGGGCGTCGGGAGCATCATCGGAACGATGCTTGGTGTGTTCCTGTTCGGTCTGATTCAGATGGTGATTCTGTTCGACGACCGTCTCGAATCGCACTGGGCGCGCATCACCACGGGCGGGTTGCTCTTGGCGTTCATCCTGCTGCAACGGCTGATAGAGCACCGGACCGCTCGCCGATACATTCGGCGCTGACTGGTGTACACTCTCGGCCGTATGCAATACGGCTTTCTCATTGATCACGACCGGTGCATCGGCTGTCATGCCTGTACGGTGGCGTGCAAGGCGGAGAACGATGTGCCCGTGGGCAACTTCCGCACCTGGGTGAAGTACACCGAGCAGGGGGTCTTTCCCGATGTGAAGCGGCACTTCGCCGTCCTGCGATGCAATCACTGCACCGATGCGCCTTGTGTGACGATCTGTCCGGTGAACGCGCTTGAGAAACGGGCCGATGGAATCGTCGATATCGACCGGGATGCCTGCATCGGCTGCCGTGCGTGCATGCAGGCCTGTCCATACGATGCAATCTATCTGAACGAAGATCGCGGCGCAGTAGAAAAGTGCCATTTCTGCGCTCATCGTGTGGAGAAGGGGCTTGAACCGGCGTGTGCGATCGTCTGCCCGGAGACCGCGATCATTGCTGGTGATCTGGATGATCCGACCTCAACGATCAGTCAGATGATTCGCGCCAACGCGACGAGTGTTCGGCGTCCGGAGCAGGGTACGGGCCCAAACGTGCATTACAAGGGTGCACTCGCCGCAGCCCTGCAACCTGGCGCCGCGGAACGACCTTCGACCTTCATCTGGAGCGATCGACCGCAGCGTAAGCCAGAGGCCTGGCCGATCTCCCTTCCCGTCATCGAGCAGACGCGCACCGTGCTGGATACCGAGCACAAGGTCGAGTGGGGATGGGGGGTGGCCGCGTACCTCGTGACCAAAGGCATCGCCGGCGGCGCAATGATGCTTGCCCCGTTTGCGGGGCGGTTGGGCATGGATGGCTTCGCAGCGGCGTATCTGCCGGAGATCATCGCGCTGCTCTTCATCGGGCTGACCGGTCTCCTGCTGGTGGAGGATCTCTATAAACCCTTCGCGTTCATTCGTCTCTTTACGCGCCCGAACTGGAACTCGTGGCTGGTGAAGGGCGCGTGGGTCATCAACGCATTCGTCGCGGTCACGATGGGTTCGCTCATCGCGCGGTGGCTGGGCATGAATGAGCTGGCGGAGGGCGCCCGCTGGATGGGACTCATCACCGGCGCAGGCGTTGCGGGGTACACGGCCTTTCTTTTCGCCCAATGCAAGGGGCGAGATCTCTGGGAAGGGGGCATGCTGCTGCCGCATCTCCTGGTGCAGGCGGTGTTGTGCGGCGGCGTAGCGCTGACGGCGTTTGCGACCGATCATGTCGCGCTGGCATGGATCATCTCAGTTACGGGAGTTGCACACGTGGTGCTCGCGCTCCGGGAAGCGATGATGAAGCATCACTCAATGAACGCCCAGCAGGCCGCGGCGTTTCTGCGCATCGTGCGCCTCGGCGGCGTACCTGCCCTCACCGGCGGACTGATCGCCGTTGGACTGTCGATCGTGCTCGCGTGGACCTTGCCGGAAGTCGCGTGGCTTCCGGCGTTGATCGGACTGTATATGTACGAACATGCCTTCATTCGCGCGGGCCAGCTTCCGCCGCTTTCCTGAAGCAATATCACTGTCGAAGAATTGCCACATGGGCCACCGCTCACACGAACCTGCACCGATGACCGTGACGCCGTTGGAGTCGTTCCCTCCGCATGAAGCGTGGGATGACTGGGCGGAGTTTGACCCGCGCGCCTGGCCGAAGAAAGTCGAGAAGCGCTACACGCTCGTCCCGACGACATGCTTCAATTGCGAAGCGGCGTGCGGACTGGTCGCCTACGTCGATCGCGACACAATGGAAGTTCGCAAACTCGAAGGGAATCCTTTTCATCCCGGCTCGCGCGGCCGAAACTGCGCGAAGGGGCCGGCGACGATCAACCAGATCAACGACCCGGAGCGAATCTTCTATCCGCTGAAGCGCATCGGACCCCGCGGGAGCGGCCGATTCGAGCGAACGAGTTGGGACGAGGTGCTCAACACCTTTGCGAAGAAGATTCGTGATGCGCTCAAGCAGAACCGGCGCAACGAAATCATGTATCACGTCGGCCGACCCGGGCACGATGGATACATGGATCGCGTACTCCAGGCGTGGGGTGTGGATGGGCACAATTCGCACACGAACGTCTGCTCTTCGGCCGCGCGCGTCGGCTACACGCTGTGGAGCGGGGCGGATCGCCCATCGCCCGACCATGAACACGCAAAGTTCATTCTCTTGCTTTCCAGCCACCTGGAAACGGGACATTACTTCAATCCGCATGCGCAGCGCATCATCGATGCAAAGCAGAAGGGGGCGAAGATTTGCGCGATAGATGTGCGGCTCTCAAACACGGCCAGCATGAGCGACATGTGGCTCGCGCCGTGGCCGGGGACGGAAGCGTTCCTGCTGCTGGCGGTGGCGCGACTGCTGCTGGTGGAGAAACTCTACAACCGCGAATTTGTTGAGGAATGGGTCAATTGGCGAGCGTTCATGCGCGCCCGGTGCCCGCACGTGGAAGAGAAGCACCGAACGTTCGATCAGTTCATCAAGGAACTCATCGAGTACTACGCGCGGTACACGCCGCAGGCCGCGGAAGCAGAGTGCGGTGTGCCGGCAGCGAAGATTGTGGAGTTGACGCGCGAGATCGGTCGCGCGGGCACAGCGCTGGCAACCCATGTCTGGCGGAACGCGGCGGCGGGAAATCTCGGCGGCTGGCAGGTGGCGCGGTGTCTGCAGTTCATCGTCGTCCTGATGGGTGCGATCGACGCGAAGGGCGGTACGCACCAGAATTCGCAGAACAAGTTCGTTCCACCGCCGTTTCTGAAGCCGCCTCCGCAGAACGTCTGGAACGAGTTGCTCTACCCGCGCGAGTATCCGCTGGCCTACCACGAAATGTCGATCCTGCTGCCGCACTTCCTGACGGAGGGTCGTGGCAAGCTCGCGGCGTACTTCACGCGGGTGTACAACCCGGTGTGGACCAATCCCGATGGGTTGATGTGGGAGCGTGTTCTGCGCGATGAATCGAAGATCGAATTGCACGCCGCGCTGACCCCGGTGTGGAGTGAGACGGCGCAATATGCGGACTATGTTCTGCCGATGGGCGTCGGTGCGGAACGTCACGACCTGATGAGCCAGGAAACGCACGCTGCGAAGTGGATTTCGTTCCGGCAGCCGGTCGTGCGCGTCGCGCGCGAGCGCGTGGGAGAGAAGGTCGAGCTGACGTACGAAGCGAACCCCGGTGAAGTCTGGGAAGAGGATGAGTTCTGGATCGAACTGTCATGGCGCATTGACCCCGATGGTTCACTCGGCATTCGACGCTACTTCGAGAGCCCGTACCGCACCGGTGAGAAGATCACGATCGATGAATACTACCGGTGGATCTTCGAGAACAGTGTGCCGGGTCTGCCGGAGGAAGCTGCTCGTCATGGTCTTTCGCCGCTTGAGTACATGCGCCGCCACGGTGCATTTCTCGTCGAGAAGGATGTCTACGAGCGATACATGAACTCCGTACCCGCGGGGAAGGGTTCATCCGCCGAGACCGATGCTGAAGGTACGGTTCGCGCCGAGGGCAAGGCCGTCGCGGTCATCGTCCGGGGTGAACCGCGTCAGGGCTTCAACACGCCTTCGCGCAAGCTTGAATTGTTCAGTGAAACGATGGAGCAATGGGCGTGGCCCGAGTACGCGCTGCCAGAGTACATCGAAAGCCATGTGCACCGCAAACATCTCGATCGTGACAAGGGGCAGTACGTTCTGGTGCCGACGTTTCGTTTGCCCACGCTCATCCATACGCGGTCGGGGAACGCAAAATGGTTGTATGAGCTGTCAAACACGAATCCCGTCTGGATGCATCCGGAAGATGCAGCGCGCATTGGCGTCGAGACGACCGACCTCATCCGCGTGGCGACCCGCATCGGTCACTTCGTGAACAAGGTATGGGTGACCGAAGGCATTCGACCCGGCATCGTGGCGTGTTCGCACCACCTCGGTCGATGGCGGTTGTTCGATGATGTCGGCACCGACCGCTGGGCGAGCGCGAAGGTCATCAAGGAAGAGCTGCAGGGTGGTGCAGTGCGCTTCCGTCGCGTCGAGAACATCCGGGCGTTCGCCTCGAAAGATCCGGACAGCAAACGAATCTGGTGGACCGATGGCGGTGTGCACCAGAACCTGACGTTCTGCGTTCAGCCGGACCCGATTTCCGGCATGCAGTGCTGGCATCAGCGCGTCACGATCATGCGCGCCGGAACCGATGATCATTACGGCGATGTCGTGGTCAATACGAACAAATCGATGGAGGCCTACCACGAGTGGCTCACAATGACGAGGCCCGCGCCCGGGCCCAACGGGTTGCGCCGCCCGCTCTGGTTCAACCGCGCGGTGAAGCCAGCGATTGAGGCCTACACCATTCGCGATTGACCGGTCGCTTGGCGAGCTGGATCGGCTCCCCGCGGAGCGCGTGCGCGATGCGTGCTCTCTTCCCGAACCATGTCGGGGCGGGCCCGACACGACAGAGCGCTATCGGTCGCTCCGAGTCGAACGACCCAGAGCGCGCCTTCGTCAACGTCGCACAGTTCGGCAAGCCATCCGAAATGACCTGAAAATCAGGGCACATCGCGCATCCACGCACTGCATTTCATCCCACATCATCCATCGCCTGTCGGGTCAACCTGCAACCCACCGAAGCGCGTTGTCAGGGGCGCCCCGACCGATGGTGGGGCTGACTTGAATATGTTTTTGAAAATTGGTGATTCTCTGCCGCGAGGCGGACGATGGTCACATCTGGCAAGGGAATGCACACGTCCGTCGTATCATGAGTGATCGTGAGTGGGAAGGGTGTTCGCATGAGTCCGCACATTGACTGTCGACTGGCACCATCAAACTCGTGCCTGATCCTGTCTCCGCGGCTCGTGGGAGTTGAAGCATGATCAGCATTCTGGTGGTTGATGACCTGACGATGATTCGCGAGTTGCTGCGCACGGCGCTCGAGCGCGAGGGCTATCGGGTGCGCGTGGCATCTGATCGCGAAGAAGCGCTGACACAGATGCGTCACGAGCGGCCTCGCGTCATCCTGCTGGACTTGAACCTCGCCACCGATGGCAGCAAGTTGTTACAGCAGATCCGCGCCGACGATTCGTTGCGGGGTCTGCCGGTCATCGTCATCTCCGAAGTTCGCACCCGTGAAGAAGTGCTCGCCGCCATTGACCTTGGGGTGAGCGACTTCATGCTCAAGAGCCAATTCAGTCTCCGTGATCTGTGCCGCCGCGTTCAGCGGGTTGTGGCCGCGCCCCAGAAATCTCGCCGCGCCGGGACGCGCGAGGCCTCTGCGCCGCCAAGTGAACCGCCGAGCCAGACGGTTGAGCACAAGGTTCCTGTGACGGCCGTTGCGCCGTCTCCCTCACCCGGCGCCGACGCCTCCGAAGCACGGCGCATTGAAGATCCCCTCGAGGCACTCAAGAGTCTCACGCCCATTGTGTCACGGTCAGAGATCACCGAGTTCCTCGATTCCATCGGCGAGATCAAGGCCATGTCACCCGCGGTCATGCAGGTGATCAACCTCACCAACAACCCCAACTGCTCGCTGGACAAGGTCGTCAAGGCCGTTCGGAACGATCACGCCATCGCTCTGAAACTGCTGAAGCTGGCCAACTCCGCGGTCTACAACCGGGGCGAGCCGATCGACAGTGTCGCCAAGGCCGTTACCCGCATCGGCCTGGACAATATCCGCACCGCGGTACTCAACCTCAGTGTCGTTGAAAACTTTTCCAATGAACAAGCAGCCGACCTCATCGATTTCGGCCGATTCTGGGAACATTCGATCGGCTGCGGCCTGATTGCCTCGAAGATCGCCACCACCCTTCAGCCGGACCTCGCCGACAGTGCGTTCACCATGGGCCTGCTGCACGATGTCGGCCGCATGGTGCTGCTCGAACACGATACCGAGCGGTACCGCATGGTCATCGAAACCGCCCGCACACAGGGGCTGCCGCTCGACCTCGTGGAAAAACGCCTCATGCTCGTCAGCCATGCCGACATGATGGATCGCGTCCTGCGCAGTTGGAACTTTCCCAAATCGCTCATCGACCCCATCGTCTTTCACCATCTCTCGATGGGCAACATTCGGCAGATGGCGCGCAAGCAGCTCACCGAAACCGCGATCCTCGCGCTCGCCAATCGTCTCTCCAAGGCGCTGCTGCTCGGCGATTCGGGCAACGCAACGCTCTACTCAACCGAGGAGTTCTTCGAGGCGCTGCGGCTCCCGGCTGATTTCATCGGAGACCTGGAAGCATCCATTCACGATGAAACCGATGAGGTCAAGTTCGCGATGCTCGCATCCAGCGGCGGGAAGAACTGGTCCACCGGCCGCGACCTGGCGCGAGGCAAACTCAAATCGGCCTTCAATCCCATTTTCCACAGCATGACGCCGCGCGTCGATGCCTTCCGCATGGTCTGCGACAATCTGCGCGAGGGCGCGGAAGAGACCCGACCCAACGTCGCGGTCGTGCATCTGCGACATCAGCGCGAGGTCGTCCCCGTCACGGAAGGACTGGAACGGCTCGAACGCGAAGCGCAGGTCGCCAACCTGCCGGTCATCATCCTCTCACCCGCGGGCAAGCTTGAACTGGAACGCCGCATTATGGATGCCCGGCGGACGCACCTGCTGCCGATTCCGATCACCCTCGACCGGTTCGTGGATGCAGTGAACGATTGCCTCGCGCACACCGCGGCCGTTCGCTCGGAGAGTGATGCGGCGAGCGAAGGGCTGTCGGACAGCAATGCGCCTCCCACGGCGGCGGCGGCGTAGCGGCCCGAAACTTCATACAAAAACCGCGACAATCCTTGCGACCCCGAAAACCCGAGGCATACTGCATGACGGGCGGTTGGCTCAGGCCGTCTTCACAGGGGCAGTGCCATGCACGAACGCACGCAGGGTTCGGTCGAAGCGACCCGTCTGAGCACCATCATCTCCGTTGTCTCGTTCCTTCTGATCATGACGCTTGCGCCACCCGGCTTGCTGCACGCACAAGGGGATGGGTCCGATGCCGTCCGATCGCGCGCTGTGAAGCCGGATCGCCCGCCGGGCGATGTTGAGCGCCCCGCGCTCTCCACAGTTGAATCAGCGGCTGCGCCCGGCGTTCCCTGCGCGTTGCTCAACGGCTCGGTCCAGTTGACCGGCGTGAACGTGTTCTTCGGTCAGTGGATGAGCGGCGGGCTGGAGCAGTTGATCGCATCCGATGATGATGCACTTCGGGCGCGCAGCCGCTTCGGCTTCACCGCGCTCACGCCGAACATGATCGATCTGCGCATCGCTGCGCAGTCAGCAAATGTCCATGCCACCGCGGTGAACGTTCACATTGAGTTTCACATCAATCATCCGCTTGGCGTCGCCTCGGTGCGATTGCGCAACTGGCACTCGCAGCAGTTCGAGCTTGTTCACTCGTACCTGGTCGGCGTTCCGGAGTCATCGGAGTTCATCAAAGGCATCAACGCCGGTGCGCATGTCCGCGCGGATGATGGCCGCATCGAGCTGTCACACCGGACGGTCGTGCTGGCCGTCTTCACCGCCGCCGGCTTCGATGCGTACTACGACCAGATCGAAATCACGCTGGGGGATTGATGGGGGTGGTGCGCAGGCCTTTCAGCGTTTGCCATCGCATGCGGCGCGAACACCCTGGCAAGTATGTCCGTAAACACGCTGCTGAACATGCGAAGAACGCGGTCTTCATTCATACTTTGCATGAGTGCCCATGATTGACTACTATAAGTAGCACATGACGAGACAGTGCCAGTCGAGAGAATGGGTCGAAGAGTTGACGCTGGCTCTAGGTGAGCCCACCTATGCCTGCGATGGCGTGGTCATCTACCACGGCGATTGTCTGAAGATGATGCACCGGATTTCGAGACCGGTCTTCGACCTCGTGGTGACATCGCCGCCCTACAACATCGGTAAGGAGTACGAAGAAGAGCAACGCCTGTCGGAGTATCTCGACTGGAGCGAGCAGTGGTTCAGCCAAGTGGCCCGTCTACTCAAACTCGGCGGTGCGTTCTGGCTGAATCTTGGGTATAGAGAGGTCCCAAAGCGAGGCAAGGCCGTTCCGCTTCCGTATCTGCTCTGGGACAAAGTGCCCATGTACCTTCTGCAGGAGGTCGTCTGGAATTACGGCGCAGGCGTCGCAGCGAGGAAGAGCTTCTCACCACGAAACGAGAAGTTTCTGTGGTACGTGAAGAACCCTGATCATTACACCTTCAATCTCGACGATGTTCGCGACCCGAACGTCAAGTATCCGAACCAGAAGAAGAACGGCAAGCTGAAGTGCAATCCGCTCGGTAAGAATCCGAGTGATGTGTGGCAGTTTCCCAAGGTCACGAGTGGACGCCAGCGAAGTTCACCGGAACGCACGGCCCATCCGGCCCAGTTCCCGTTGCGCGTGATCGACCGTATTGTCAAAGCATGTAGCGATTCCGGAGATCTGATCCTCGATCCATTCCTCGGCTCCGGCACGACAGCGGTGGCAGCACTGCGAAACGGACGAAATATGTTGGGCTTCGAGTTACGCGAAGACTATGTCCAAATCGCTATCGATCGCATTGAGCGTGAGCGCGATCGCCAATCTACTCAGCTCTTTTCCGCTCTTGGGAAAAGCTGAATGAGCTTCGATCCGTACACGTGGCCGGCCAGTCTCGCCTGCTGGCCGGTCGAAGCTTTCTGGGCAATCCAATCGGAATGATCCAGCCAACCGAACCGGACCCCGACAATCTTGGGTTGTGGTCCATCGCGTTTGAACTTCTGGAAGTTGACAGCCAGGTAGTATCCAGCTTTCGCCTTCTTCGAGGCCGGCGACGGTTGAGCATAACTTCGGTTTCCGAAAATCTGGTTCGGATGCGATGACGTTTTGATCTCGACGGACAACCGTTCGTCCGGGATGTGGACGAGGTCCTTGTCGCGCCCGCTCTTGTCAATCCGCCAGACTTTCGGATGGCGATCAGCGAGTTCAAGTGGGATCAGTTCATGCAGCAAGAATCCCATGATCTGGGGCTTCGGGAAGATGTGTGTTCCGATTCGATACCCGTGGGTTCCGAGCCGAGACGCAAAGATCGAGTCCCAGCTTTGCAGGACCACTTCTACAAGTTCCTCATCGCGAAGCGGATGCCTCGCGATCAACTCTTCCGTCTTCTCCCGCCAGCGATCCTGAGGAACATCGAGGTAGGGGCTTTCATCGGCCATCGCCCACCCCCTTCAGAAGGGCGCTTGCGCTGATTTCGAGGGCATCCGCGATGCGGACAATGTTCTCGACGCCGATGTTGCGCTCTCCCCGCTCGACGCCACCGATGTACGTCCGGTGTAACCCACACTGGGCCGCCAGCTCTTCCTGCGACCAGCCAGCACCCTCGCGCAGTTGGCGTATGCGTGCTCCCAATTGCTGACGGACTCGTTCGGGATTCATAGAGGCAATGACAGGGGCATGATGCCTATCCGTCTACAGCCGATGAGTAGCACGTTAGGCGTGCTGGAACTCGGTCGGGTCGCTCCTCTCTTCTCTCTACTGCTGCGCATCTTCTCACCGCCGGAAGACTTCTTCCCACG
>CBFGRU010000035.1:0-17219 GCA_965651255.1 uncultured Phycisphaerales bacterium | reverse complement strand
ACACGTGTAGTAGGTCATGGGAGTCAAAGTCGTGCCGCCCAGGGATGTTGAACTCGGAGAAGCAGAACTGCAGGTACTCAGGGTGCTGTGGGATCACAGCCCTGCATCCGTGCGCGAAGTTCGGGAACACCTTCACGAGCGCGGGCGCAAAGTCGCGTACACCACCGTTCTGACGTTTCTTTCGCGCCTTGAGCAGAAGGGATATGTCCGCAGTGACAAGAGCGGTATGGCCTATCTCTACCGCCCGGTGCTCTCGCGCGAGAAAGTCACTCGCCACCGGCTGCGCCACCTTGTTTCAGACCTGTACGACGGGGCAGCCGCCCCTCTGGTCCTGCAACTGATGCGCACGGAGCGGTTCACCCCGGAAGAGATCGCGCAACTCCAGAATCTGATCGATCAGCTCGATCAGGGGGAGTCACCAGCCAAATGAGTCAATCGAAACGTGGGCGAGAGGGACAGGGGACATGTCACTCGAAACTGATCTGATGACCATCCTGTGGCGGAACGGACTCATCGCAATTCCCATCGCGATGGCGGTCGTTCTCCTCTGCCGGTGTGTCACGCTTCGCCCATCGACCCGACATGCATTGTGGCTGCTGGTGCTCGCGACGTTTCTTATGCCGCCTGCTCTGCATTCCTGGTGGAATCCGGTTGATTGGCGCGCGAGTTCCGCTCTAGCCGAAAACGAGCCGCCGCAAGCGCGTTCGCACATCAATACGCAAACGATTGATGCGCTGAACCGACCTGTATCGTCACGGCCGATGCCGTTCGCGCGTGAAACAGATGTGTTTCGTCGAGGCGAAGCACCTCGTCAATCCGCGGCGAGTCGGGATGATCAACCGATCGAGCCAGATACAGCAGGGCCCGAGCCGGGGGAGTTCATGGCTGCCGCCCCACCGTCTCGTTCAGATTCGTCATTTCTTGATCGAATCAACAGTGACCACGCCGACGTGGCACTCGATCCGATTCAGGAACCACGTTCTGCCGATGATCAGAACGCCCGCGCGGTGGATGCCGGTGATCGCGATGATGCGCCCGCAGCCGTCGCGGGGGGGGCTGAGGTGTCGGTCCGATGGGTGGATGTGTTCTTCACCGTGCGCGATGCGCTCCTGAATGCGCCGGCGATTCCGCTTCGGTGGTGGGCTGGCGGCGTCCTATTGATCACGCTGCTGCTCATAATCCGAACCGCGCGATTTCGGCGGGTCGTTCAGCGGGCGATACCGGCGGATGAATTCACCGACCGGCTGGTTCAACGCGAAGCGGAGCAACTCGGCCTGCGGCGCATGCCGCGCGTGTTGACGGTGAACGCCGCGATCTCACCAATGATCTGGTGCGGCCGTCGTCCGACGCTGCTGCTTCCCGCACGACTGTGGGAAGAATTGGATCAGCAGAGCCAGCGCGCGGTAATCGTGCATGAACTGGCCCATCTGAAACGGCGCGACCACTGGGTGTGCTGGGCGATGATGTGCATCACCGCCGTGTATTGGTGGCATCCACTGGTGTGGTGGCTGAGCCACCGTTTGCGCGATGAGGCGGATTTGAGTTGCGATGCCTGGGTCACGACGCTGCTGCCGCGCGCTCGACGTGCGTACGCGCAGGCACTGCTGACGACGCGGGTGTTCTTGACGCAGGATGAACGGAGGGGCGCGCTGAGACCCGCGGTTGGGCTCGGCGCGATCTCTCCCCGAACGCGAGGTTTCGCGAGGAGACTCACCATGGTTATGACGAATCAATCATCGCCGACGATGTCGCGCGGAGGCCTGGCCGTCGTGCTGACGGCGGCGCTGTGCGCTGGCATGGGCGCACCGCTTCTGGCCTGCCCGCCGGAAGAAAAACGTGAAACGGTTGAAGTCCACAAGGTTCGCGCGCCCAAGGCGCCGGCCGCGCCAAAAGCACCGAAGGCCCCCAAGGCGCCCGCCGCTCCGAAGGCACCGGCCAATGACGCAGAGAGCACCTTTGAACGCTTCATGAAAGATCGCGAGGGTGCAGAGGGCATCACCTTCACCGGTGATGATGCGCGCCTGAAGGAACTCGAAGCGCGACTCGCTGCGATGCAGCGGCGTCTTGAAGGCCTATTGCATTCCGCGCCCGCGCCGAGTGCGCTGAACTCGTTCAAGGTCATGACCGATCGTGATGAGCAGGTGGTCGTCCTCAGCCGAGGCCAGGCAAGTGACGGCGTCATCGCGCTGGCGGCGCTTGGAGATGAACTGATCGCCCGAGAGTACGCATTACCCGCAGGCAAGCTGAGCGCCCTGACGGAGCTGATGATTCGACAGGATGTACCGATTCTTGTTGAACCGAAGGAGAAGGGCATCATCGTTCACGCAACGCCGCGCAATCACGAAATCTTCGCGCAGTTCGTCAGAATGATTCACCCCGAAGCGAAGGTCACGGGGTTGGATCGCGCCCGCGAGGTCAGAGATCGTGCGGAAGAAGTTGCGCGTGCTCGCGCGCTGCAGGAGGCCTCGAAGGCGCGGGAGCAAGCGCTGAAGCACGCCGCTGAAGCGCGCGGAAAGGCCCTGCACGAAGCGCATCAACATCTCCAGGAGCGGCTGCAGCATGCACGAAAGCAGATGGATGAACATCGCGGCGTGCTGGGGCGTCAACTCCACGAAATCGAAGAGCACATCGGTGATCTGAAGTTGAAACTCAACGAAGCCAAATCACCAGCCCGCGAGTCAATCCAGCGACAGATCGAAGCGCTGCGGCATACCTCGGAAGAACTTCACCATCGTCGGGACATGATGCACGATCACCTGGAAGAGCTGAAGGTGCATCTGCACGAGATGCTGCAGGAGCTTCACGAGTCGATCGGTGAAGGTGATTTTGACGTGGACTTCGATTTCGACTTCGACTTTGACTTCGACAGCGATGTCGATGTTGATACGGACATCGAGACAAATGAAGTCCGGCGATCTGATCGCGCAACATCAAGTGATCGCTCGTCAAACTCATCATCGTCTTCGACTGCATCGACCACCCGCCGCGGCGGAACGTTCTGAGCAGCGACCGACCTGATTTCATCCTGCGGCCGGTGACTGAAGGGCATGATCCTGCGGTCAATGCCACGGGTTGTCACAGGATTGACTGAGCCGACCCCCTTGTAGATTCGCATCAACACGCTTGCGACCCCCAACCTCGGCCGGTGATGATCCCGGTCTTCGAGGGAAGGGCTGCCGTTCGGCCGCGATACCCGCGCATATCTCGCGACCCCACCCGAACGGCGCCCTTCCCTCATTTCGATGTGAATGATTGGGGCGGAGGATTCCAGATGAGTGCGATGAGTGACTTGTTACCCTGCCAGGTTCGTCCGACATTGCGAACGGCCATCGTTTGTGTGCCCATGGCTTTGCTCGGTGTCTCAATGACCCTGCTGCCGGCGACGAATGCGATCGCGCTGATGCAGAATGAGCCCGATCGCGCAACGAAGAATGATGATGCTGGCGCTGATCGTGCGCGGCGCACTGCGCACGGCCTGCTGCAACGCGGCATGGTGAAGGAAGCGATTGAAGAGTATCGCACCGCGCTCCGTCTCGCGCCGCGGCATGAGTTGGCGGATGAGGCGCGATACGGCCTCGCGATGGCGCTGGTGCGCAGCAACGAACACCGCGCTGCGGTCGAAGTGTTGGCGGAATTGAATACAACGAATCCGGCGTTCCGCTATCGGGTGGAGTCTTTGTACCTGCGCGGCCGTGCGTACCTTGCGCTGAAGGATGAGGCCGCTGCGCAACAGGCGTTCTTTGCTGCCGCATCTGTAGATGCAGAACACGCGCTGGCCGACTCAGCACTCGTCGCCGCCATTGAGCTGGCCTCGCGGCGCGCGGATGATGCGTTCATCCTCGCCCACGCACCATTATGGATCGATCACGCCGGGACCCACGAAGAATCACCTCGCGTCCGGTATGCGCTGGGTCTGGCGCTCCAGCGCGCCGATCGGCATGATGAGGTGATCACGATCATCGAACCACTCATGTCAGAGCGCGTGATCAGTTCCTCGATCACGCCGCGCGCTGCGTACCTCATGGCGAGGTCTCATGAAGAGCTGGGTGACGATGAGGCAGCGCTTGCCGCCTACACCCGCGCCGCAAAGGCCGAGGATTCTGATGTGGCCGCTGCCGCGAGCTTTGCAAGGGCGTTTCTGCTCGAAGAGCGGGGGCGGCCTGATGAGGCCGTTCCCGCGCTGCAGGAAGTCGTACGAGCGTGGCCGGATGATCCCCAGGCCCCGGCTGCGCGATTGCATCTGGCCATCCTGCTCGTGAATCTGGATCGCTCTGATGAGGCGATTCCGTTCCTGCAAGGCCTCGATGAGCATACCCGTTACGCACACGATTCGACATACTGGCTGGCCAAGGCCGAAGTGGCGCTGGGGCGTTTTGACCAGGCAGCGGATCGACTGGCCCGTGCCCGCGCAAGCGCTGAACCGGGCAAGGACCGCCTCGCTGCGGAAATGCTCTACGACGAGGCAGTCGCGCTGTATCGCGGCGGGCATGTTCAATCGGCGGCAGATCGTTTTGATTCTTTCACACAGGCGCACGCCGATCATTCCTTGGCACCAGAAGCGCTGCGCATGACCGCGATGCTCTGGCATGAAGTTGGCGACCATCGCGCATCACTTGCCCGATGCACACAGTACCTGGAGTTGATCGATCAGCAGGGCGTCCATCGGCCGGCGATTGAGTTCCTTGCGGCGGAAAACATGTTGCTCAGCGGAATGACGGCTGAAGCGGTTGAGCAGTACCGCGCGGTGTCCACGCGGTTTCCTGAGTCAGATGCCGCTCCTATTGGGCTGCGCCGCGCCGGGGAAGCCCTGGTCCGTTTGCAGCGTGCTGATGAGGCAACGGAGGTTCTTCAGCGGGCGGTCGTTTCTGCAAGAAGTGAGGCCGATCGTGTGCAAGCGCTGCGCTGGCTTGGCGAAGCGAGCTTCACCCAAGCTGACTGGCCCGGTGCGGAGCGCGCATTGAGTGAAACGATTTCCGGCCTTGGTGAATCATCGCCAGTGCGCGCATCGCTTTGGTTGAAGTTGGGACTTGCGCAAGCACGCCAGGGAAAGCACGAGCCAGCCCTCGCCGCGTTCACTTCGGCGCATGAGGAAACGGCCGATGAAGCGGTTCGGGCGCAGACTCATTTCGAGCGCGGTCAGGCACTCGTTGCGTTGAAGCGAGACTCGGAGGCGGAGAAGGCGTTCCAGCAGGTGATTCGCGCGGGCGCCGCGGGCGAGCGGTTCGCGGCGTATGCGTGGAATCACCTGGCGGCTATTGGCGAGCGAGCGGGTGAGTGGCAGGATGCTGAGCGGGCGTACGAGCATGCAGCGCGAGATGACTCACTTCGCGCCGAAGCGTTGTGGCGGCTGGCCATCGTGGTCGAGCGCAGTGGCGATGCCGCTCGAGCGCCGAGCGCATGGCGCGAAGCCGCTGAGGCACAGCGTGATGCAGATCGCGCGGCCGCCGCGTCATTGCGGGCGGTGCTCGCCGTTGCTCGCGCTGGCGAAGCAGAGCGAACACTTGGCGCGTTTGAAGAGATCACACCGGAGATGATTGAGAGTGCGCCGGAATCCCTCCGAGGTTCATTGCGATACGAGTTTGCCTGGTCGCTGAAGCGCACCGGCCAGGCCGCCGAAGCGCGGGCCGCGTATGCCGCACTGCTGGCCGATGATTCGGCGGAAGAGGCGCATCATTGCTACGCGCAACTGGATCTTGCGGATCTTGATCTGATGGATGAGGCCTACGACGCGGCGCTGGCGCGATTGACGCCGCTGCTTGATCGCGCGGCGGAGGATGACCGTTCGTTTGATGAGTCATTCCGGAGCGCCATTGGGCTGCGGGCGGGGCAGGCGGCCTTTGCCCTCGAACGGTTTGCCGAAGCGCATCGAGCGTACACGATTGTGCTGGATTCCATGGACAAGGATGATGACGGCGCGAGCACGCTGATCGCGGAAGTCGCCCTGACCGCGGGAGAGAGCGCGTTTCGAGCGCAGCGATGGCGTGATGCGATCGCGCTCCTCGGGCCGTTGGGTGAGCGCGAAGAGCTCCCGCAGATGGTGCGAGAGCCGGCGCTACTTCGTCTTGGTGAAGCGCACGCACAACTTCAGGATTGGGAAGCCAGCCGCGCGGTACTCACGAAGCATCGTGAAGTGTTTCCTGAGAGCGCGTTCTGGCATCAGGCGGCGTTCGGTGTGGCGTGGGCGGATGAGAATGCGTCGCGATACAAGGAAGCGATCGAGGGGTACCAGGCAATCGTTGATCGGCACGAGGGCGTCACCGCCGCTCGCGCGCAGTTTCAGATCGGTGAATGCCTCTTTGCCCAACGCCGCTACGACGAAGCGCTTCGTGAGTTTCTGAAGGTGGACATTCTCTTCGCAGCGCCGGAATGGTCGGCAGCAGCGTTGGTGGAGGCCGGTCGCGTCCTCGAGGCACTTCGCCGTCCCAGCGAGGCGCGAGCGCAGTTTGAGGCGGTCATCCAGCGATTTCCCGAGAGCGAGTGGGCAACTCTGGCGCGCGAGCGTCTTCGCGTACTCACTTCCGCGGCGGCGAACTCACGCGAGACGACTCGAAAGGAGCAGGAGGAGGAATGATGTGGTTGTTGCTGTGGATATTGCAGCCGGCGACGGCGCTCGTGGCGATCGGTGCACCGGCTGGCGCGATCAGCGTTGATGAAGGGACAGCAGCCGGCGCGACGGTGCAGTCGGTCTGGGACTTCATCGTCAAAGGCGGACCGGTGATGATCCCGATCGGCCTGTGCTCGCTGGTGGCGGTGACGGTTCTGGTCGAACGGCTGATTGCGCTGCGCCGACCGCGGATTACACCACCCGCCCTCCGGAAGGAGATCAGCGCGACCCGATCGACCGACCGACTGCAGCGCACCGCGGAGAACGATGGAAGCCCGCTCGGTCGTCTGGTGACCATCGGATGCACGGTGAGCGGTCGCCCGGTTGATGAGGTCGAGCGCCGCCTCCGTGAAGCGGGTGAGCGAGA
The DNA here is from genome assembly GCA_965651255.1 of uncultured Phycisphaerales bacterium. Taxonomy (GTDB): domain Bacteria; phylum Planctomycetota; class Phycisphaerae; order Phycisphaerales; family SM1A02; genus CBFGRU01. The sequence continues at coordinate 10,248 of CBFGRU010000035.1, read as the reverse complement.
AGTGATCGGCCTGCGCAAGCGGTTGCGCGTGCTTTCGGTGATCGCCGCCGTCGCGCCGCTGTTGGGACTCCTCGGAACGATCTTCGGCATGATCGAGGCATTCCAGACCGTGGCGGTCTCCGGCGAAGCACTCGGCAAGACGGAGATGCTCGCCGGCGGCATTTACGAGGCGATGATCACCACCGCGGCGGGCCTCATCGTGGCGATCCCGGTGCTGATCTTCTACCACTGGATCAGCGCAGTCGTTGATCAACGCGCGCTTGATCTCGATGAAGCGGTCAGCGCCTTGCGCGATCGACTGATCGGTGCTCCGGCGACGACCGACCAACCCGCGCCCGATGCGGAAACGGAAATGGCAAGCGCGCGGATCGCCGCCGTCGCGTCCTGATCGATTCATGATGTTGTGAGGGAGCAATGCATGCTGGTTCGCCCCGCTCGATCCGATCAGGCCTCTCCCGCGGTGGAATTGACGCCGATCGTGGACATGGTGTTTCTGCTGCTGATTTTCTTCCTGGTCGCGACAACCTTTCAACAGGAAGAGCGAGAGATGCAGATTGCACTTCCAATTGCGAGCAACGCCGGTCCCATCAGCGCCGCACTGCGCGAGCTCATTATCAATGTCGGTGAAGATGGCACCATCATCGTCGCGGGCCGAGCGATGGAACCAACCGAGTTGCAGGCGCTCGTGGAGGAGATGATCGCGAATCATCCGCAACAGAAAGTCACCGTGCGCGGCGATCGCGCAACGGCGTATGCGAACATTGTGCGCGTGCTGGATATCTGTAAGGGCGCCGGTGTTCAGGAACCTTATCTCGATACCGTCCTCGGTCGATAGGAGTCCCGCCGTTGCGTCGCGCGCGAGTGCTTGTTGGGTCACTGCTGATACTGGCGTTCATCGCCGGTGCGGTGCTGGCATTCGTCGCGTGGCGCGAACAGGCAGCGCGGGTGTGGACGGACGGTCGAACCATTCGCGCGCCAGCGGCCGATGCATCACCGCGGCGCATCCTGTGGGCGCCGCCGCGCGCCCTCGCTGCGCCGATCAATACCGATACGGATGAGTACGAGCCGCGCGTAAGCGGGAACGGTCAGTGGATGTTCTTCGTCCGTGGTCGGGCCGGCCTGAATGCGGATCTGTATATCGCGGAAAGGACGCTTGACGGCTGGGGTGAGCCGAGTCCGTTGGAAGGCCTGAACACCAGCGAGTTTGATGAACTCGGACCGTGTCCATCGTGGGATGGATCAGTCCTGTACTTCGCTTCAAACCGTGTCGGCGGCGAAGGAGGGTATGACCTCTGGCGCGCCGAGCGACATGAAGATGGCACGTGGCTTCCTCCGGAGAATCTCGGGGCCGGAGTGAACTCTCCCTTCGATGAGTACGGCCCAGCCCTGGCGAGCGATGAGCGCACGCTGGTGTTTTCTTCAAATCGGCCGAGTACGGAAAGCGCCCTCGAACGTTCGGAAAAGGGCGAGGCAAACTGGGACGCCACGTTGCGCAGAAACGTCGGTCGCGCGCCTTTTGATCTGTACCGTGTAGCGCTCGAGGGGGATGATGCCCATGCCGGTGCGGCTGAGGCGGAGGTCATTGCGGCGTTAACATCGCCCGCCGATGAAGGCGCCGCGGTGTTCAGTCCCGCGGGCGACTTTCTCTACTTCGCATCGAACCGGGAAGGCGGTGCAGGCGGCTTCGACCTGTATCGGGCGCGAATGCGGGGTGATGTGTTCGGGGACCCCGAATCGCTCGGATCGCCAATCAACACCGAGTGGAATGAACTGGATCCTGCACTCTGGCAGGATGGATTTGCGATCATCTTCTCGCGTGAAGTCGTGAGCGGTGTGGAGCGCGAGCGCACGTACGACCTTTTCGAGAGCGAATCGCGTGAAGTCTTCGCGGAGCGCGATCTCTCACTCGCCGCCATTGACTGGTCGCGCTGGCTGCCGGCGATCTGGTGGCTGCTGGTTCTCCTGGCGCTGCTGCTCCTCCTTCTCTTCCTTTGGCGACAGATTCAGAATGAGCGGCTGTCGCTGCTGGTGCGATGTCTGCTTGCCTCAGCGCTTCTTCACTGCCTGATTCTGCTGCTGCTTTCCGTGTGGGAGGTCACGACGGGTCTCTCCGAAATCTGGCAGGAAGGTCGCGAGACGCGCATCGCGCTGACCACAGGATCAGCCGAGCATTCGCTCGCCGCACAGGTTCGCGGTGCGATGCAGTCACCGGTGGAACTGCCGATGCTGGCAGTGGTTGATGCGCGACCATTCACGCGATCGCCTCAGCCGGATGCGGAACCAGCGCCTTCGCATGCGGATTTCACGCCAACCCTGCGCGAGGTTGAACACACACCAGCTCCGCTCGCGCGCGACCACACACCGGCAGCGGCTCATCCGACTCCACCGACCGGCATCGAACGCGATCGCACGGTCGAGCCAATCGCCATGGTGACAGAGCCAGCGACGCTGGAAGCGTTGCGTATGCCGCAGTCCATGCCGCGCGAGCTTCGCCGCGAGGAGTCAATCGACCGGCCGCCAACTGATGTGCCCACGACCGATGCGGCGCCACGACCGACGATTGATGCGACCATGCATGAAGGAGATGCGCCCGCGCCGATGGTTGACGTGGCGCTCAGCAATGGTGATGACCGCCATGAACCGGTCGAAGCCGAACCTTCACCGGCGATCGATGCCGCGGCACCGACCGAATCAGCTCCGGTCGAAATGACCGCGCTCCCGGAACGTGATCTGGATTCTGCGCGTGCTTCGGAGCCGGTACTTTCTGACGCCGCTTCGAGTGAATCACTGCCGCTCCCGGCAGAATCACCGATCACACCCGTTGACGATGCGGGACCGATTGAAATACCACCAGTCCGCGCCAGCAGCGATGGGGGAGCGCATCGAGCGCGCTCCATCACCACCGATGAATCGACCGAGCCACCTGTAGCGATGGAAGTGCACGTTGGTGCTCCGGCGCAGGATGACCCCGTCGAAACAATCGACCGGCCGTCTCCCACGCTGCCGCTCGAGTCGGCGGTCACCTCTGACGTTCCGGCGCGACCGGCCGCCGAAGTACCGCTCGCGTCGCGCGATGAAACACTGCTCGCCGTCTCGACCGTATCTGAGTTGGCGCTTCCCGGTGAAGAACCGCTGCCTGAGTCGAGTGAGTCCGCCGATGCAGTGATCGTCATCGCCTCGCCAACGATTCCGGCTAGTGATGAACGGCTGGAGGCACGATCGACGGACGATGGCGCGCCCGAGATCGAGGCAATCAAGACATCGGTTGATCCAGCGATCGAACGACCAGAATCTGCGATGCGCGGGTTGGAGATGGAAGCGTTGGAGCACATCGAGGCAACACCGGAGCGTCCAGAATCGGTCGATCGCGACCGATTCGACGTGCTCCTTGCGCTTGAAGCGCACCTCGAAGGCGATGTACTGCTCGAAGTGCCCACTGATGATTTCGTCGAACAGGCGCCAGCGCAGACGCTGCGCATCTCTCCTCCGGCGGCACCGAGTATTCAGTATGACCGAACACGGGCGGCGATGATTGATGAGGGAGATGATCACTCCGCCCATGTTGAGCTGTTGTCTCCAATCGACCAGCCGGTGCAGCGCGCCGGTGCGACGGCGTTCGATCGAGAACATCAGGCATCGCGTCCGGAGATTCGCATACCGTCAGCGCGCGAGGTGGAAGGGGACTTCTCCTCGGCGCTGACCGCACTGGTCGAACCGACCATTCCCACCGAGGCGATTCCCGCGTATCGCGAGCGCCTGGCGCCCAACCGACTTGAGCTGGTGAAGGAACGTGGGGGCAGCGACGCCACGGAGCGCGCCGTTCAAGCAGCACTACGGTGGCTGGCAGCGCATCAGGATGCTGATGGCTCGTGGAGTGCGCAGCACTTTGATGACGAGTGCGAGTCGTGCCTCGGCGCGGGCCGATACGAAACCGATGTTGCGACGACCGGTCTCTCGTTGCTTGCGTTCCTGGGCGCTGGTCATACCCACTTCGGCGAAGGCGAGTATCAGGTGCGGGTGCAGCGCGCGATTGACTGGCTCAGCGCCCGCCAGCGACCGAATGGCGATCTTCGCGCGGGTGAGACGATGTACAGCCACGGTATTGCGGCGATCGCGCTTTCGGAGGCGTACGGCATGACGCGCGATGAAGCATTGCGGCCAATCGTGGAGCGCGCCATCCGCTTCATCGTCGAAGCAAGGCATGATGATTCCGGCGGGTGGCGATACGAGCCGGGGCAGTTCGGTGATACGAGTGTCTTCGGCTGGCAGATCATGGCGCTGATTAGCGCGCAGCGCGCGGGGATTGAACTGTCGCCGGATGTCAATGCCCATGCACGACGGTGGCTGGATCGCGTTGCTCACGATCGCTTCCCCGGTCGATATGCATACCAGCCGGGTCAGCCGTTTTCACCGGCCATGACCGCCGAGGCGATGTTCTGTCAGCAACTGCTCGGTCGTAGTCCGGAGGAGCCGCGCATGATCGAGTCGGCCGAGTATCTGATTGAACATCCGCCCGTCTGGGACCGGCAGGCGAGCACGTACTACTGGTATTACGCGACGCTGGCGCTGTATCAGCACGGGGGTGAAGCATGGTCGGCCTGGAACGGCCCACTCACTCAGACGTTGCTGGCAAACCAGCGGACCGATGGCCCCGCGGCCGGCAGTTGGGACCCGATCGATCGCTGGGCGGTCATCGGTGGTCGGGTCTACCAGACCGCCCTTGCGGCGCTCATGCTGGAGGTGTATTACCGGTACTTACCTCTGTACGAGCAAGCTGGAAGGGTCGAGTCGTCAGGAAACCCCTGAACTCATCATGAATCTGCAGCGAACTCGGAAGTCCCCCGCGTGGTCGGTCGATACACCCCATGTCATGGATTTTCGTGCCCCCAATCCGTCGCCCGATCAATTGCCGCCGTTGACCAGCGAGTTTGCTGGCGATGCGGAGTTGACCGAGTTGGTTGAATTCTTCGTTGCGGAAATGGATGCGCGCATCGGCGATCTGAAATCGGCGCTTGATGCACAGGATCTGGCAGCGCTTCGGCGTCTGGCGCACCAGCTCAAGGGTGCCGCGGGCGGCTACGGCTTTCCTGTCATCGGTGATGCGGCCGCCGAAGTTGAGCGGTCAATCCAGGGCGACGAAGCGGACCTCGCTGCCATTCGCGAGCGCGCGGAAGATCTGATCATCCTTTGTCGCCGAGCCAGTGCCGGCTGATCGATCGACGACTTCGCGAGTGGATTCCTGTATCGACCTTTGACCGTGCATGCGCCCCGGACCGTGCCGCTGATCGTGTGGACCGCCCATGAGGACTGTTCGACATCACGATCCTCGACTACTGGCCATCGATGATTCGATCCTGATTCATCGCCTGATGAAGCAGCACCTCCGCTGCGAGCGCGTGGAACTGCACGGCGCAATGAAAGGCGAAGACGGCGTTGGGCTGGCGGTATCTCTCCAGCCCGACTGCATTCTGCTTGATCTGGATCTTCCGGACATCAGCGGGTTTGAAGTCATTCGCCGGCTCCGGGCAGAAGGCAGTACCCAGGACATTCCCGTCATTGTCGTTTCCTGCAACGATCGAACGGATGACAAAGTGCGTGCGCTTGATCTCGGCGCCATTGATTTCGTCAGTAAACCGTTCGATGTGGCTGAGCTGAAAGCGCGCGTCCGCTCGGCCGTGCGTCAGCGCCAGCTCATCAAGCTCCTGAGTGAACGGGCGCGCATTGACGCCATGACCGGCCTGTGGAATCGCGCATACTTCGATGAGCGTCTGCGCCAGGCGGTGCAGGAGGCCAGCCGTCGGGGGTCGAACGTGGCGCTCATCCTGACGGATATTGACCACTTCAAACGTGTCAATGACTCACTTGGCCATCCTTTCGGGGATACGGTGCTCGAGATCTTCGCGGAGATACTCAATGAGCGGCGGGGTGAAGACATTGCCTGTCGGTACGGCGGTGAAGAGTTTGCAGTCATCATTCCGCAGGGCAGCCGGGCCGAGGCGATGCAGGTCGCAGAACGGTGGCGCGAGCGGCTGGCGCTTCTGCGGTGGGATCGCGACCCGGCCCTGAGAATCACCGCATCGTTCGGTGTCGCTGATCTTCGTTCACTCCGCCAGGCCTCCGCTCAGGAACTCGTTGAGTCGGCAGACCAGGCGCTGTACCAGTCAAAGCAGCGCGGCCGAAACCGCGTCACGGTGGCGTCGGAACAGCCGGATCTTCGTCAGACCGGGTAAACATCGATGAGGGAAAGGGGGCTTGTCGCCATGACGCGACGAGCGGCACAACTCGAGCGAACTTGTCCACGACTCTTCATCGCGATCGGCATGCTGGTCGCCGGTGTCCTTCTGACCCTGATGGTCTCCAGCATCACCGGCAATCAAGGGCCGGGGAGCGCCGCGACCTTCTGGCTTGGCGCCCTGTGCAGCACGCTGGCAGCTGTGGTTGTTCTGGTGCGCAGCGGTTCGGAGCGGGCCGCCAACGCCCGGGCTGATCGCACCGAGCGCGATCTTCATGCCTCCGAGCAGGAGGCCGAGAAGCTGGCCCTTGTCGCCGCACGAACGGACAATCCGGTCGTCATTCTTGATGCGCATTTTCGGGTCGAGTGGGCGAATGAGGCAATGCTGCGCCTGGTCGGTCGTCGCCTGCACGAAGTGACCGGCATTCGACTGAGGCGGCTCTTCGAGATCGAACCGCATGATCGACCCGCTGCGCGCGAGGCGCTGCAGGGTCTTGCCAACGGTCAAGGCCGTACGGTCGAGTTGCGTATACGGGCCGATGGCGCAGCGTGGCGCTGGATTTCCGCTGATGTTCAGCCATCGAAGGAAGCGGATGGCCGCCTCAGAAACGTCATCGTCGTCGGACGCGACGTTACCGAGCGGCGTGAGACGGAGGCGGCCCTCCTGCATCGTTCTCAGCATGATGACCTGACCGGCCTCGCCAATCGCGCCCAACTGATGAAGCGCCTGCACGATTGTATTGGGCCGTTCATTCGCGGACGCCAGCATCACTGCGCGGTGATCTTCTTCGACATCGATCGATTCAAGGTGATCAACGATTCGCTGGGGCATCCGGTGGGTGATCGCCTGCTCTCCGCGGTTGCCGAGCGAGTGCATATGGCAGTGAAGCAGTTCGAGCAAGGATCATCTGCCAGCCGCTTCACGCTCGCGCGAATCGGTGGCGATGAGTTCACGGTGCTGATCGAAGGATTCAGGGAATCAAGCGAACCGCTGCGCCTGGCGCGCCGCATTCAACAGGCACTGGCGCTTCCGTTCCGGGTCGATGAACACGATATGACGACCACGGTCAGCATCGGCATTGCGGTTGCGAATCCAGAGTACGTGGATGCGGATGATCTATTGCGCGATGCAGATATCGCGATGTACCGCGCGAAGTCGTTGGGTCGATCTCGCATCGAAGTGTTTGATCAGGCCATGCACGAGGAACTTCGCGCCCGGCTTGAGCTTGAGAATGAGCTGCGGCGCGCACTTGATCACGATGAAATCGAGGTTCACTACCAGCCGATCGTGAACATGATGACCGGTGCGCTGAACGGTTTCGAGGCCTTGGCGCGGTGGCGGCATCCGACGCGCGGCCTGATCTCGCCCGCATTGTTCATCCCCATCGCGGAGGAGACGGGACTCATCATTCCGCTTGGGCGTCGTGTGCTGAACGAGGCATGCCATCAGCTCGCGCGGTGGCAACAGCAATTCCCGCAGCTCAATGAGTTGTCCGTCAGTGCGAATCTCTCGGTTAAACAATTGGCCGACCCCATGCTCTTCAGCCGTGTCGAAACGATTCTGGCTTCAAGCGGCATTCGAGCAGACACACTCAAACTCGAGATTACCGAGTCCGCGATCATGGAAGATCTCAGCGCGATGCTCGAGGTGCTGGGCATGCTCAAGACGCTGAACATCAAGCTGTGGATGGATGATTTCGGGACGGGCTATTCATCACTCTCCTGCCTGCACCAGTTTCCGATCGATGGACTGAAGATCGATCGCTCGTTCATTCAGTCGATGAACGAGCGGCGTGACCTGGCAGCCGTGGTGATGTCAATCATCGCGATTGCGCACCATCTGCGGATGCCGATTGTCGCGGAGGGAATCGAAACCGAGGAGCAGTTGCACCAGTTGCAGGCCCTCGAATGTGACTTCGGACAGGGGTATTTCTTCTCCCGTCCGCACAGCGCACCCGATGCGGAGAAGTTCATCGCGGAGTATCTTGAGCGCAAGAACCCCTGGGTTGGGGGCGATGCGTCTGCTGAAGCAAGCGCGACGCCGGCCATCAAGCCCGCGGCCGGTCCATCGTCCCGTCGCGCGAGTGAAGCGGCTTGATCGACTACTTGTTGGCGACGAGGTAGGCAATCCAGCCCTCGCACGCTTCACCTTCGGTCGTGGGGCTGAACTCGCCATTGCCTTCCTGACCTGATTCATCCGTCCCTTCCCAGTACACGCTCACCTTCGTGAAGCCGACCTCCTTCAGGACTTCCTGAATCTCCGGAAGGGTCCACAGGCGCCAGTCGTAGGTGAAGGCGCGCGTCATTTCCGTTCCGTCGGGAAAGCGGAAATGAATGTGGTTCAGCACCTCACCGGTGATGGGGTTGTACTTTGCCTGATCCCAGACGTACGTAAACCCGTCGAGGTCGCGCTCCTCTTCCATCTCGGTGAACGATTCGCTTCCGCCGTAGGCATCGAGGAGGAACAACCCGTCATCGGTGAGGTTGTTGTAGACGGTTCGGAAATACGTCTTCAGAGCTTCGCGCGTCTTGAAGAGGAAATAGGAGAAGTTCATCGCGAGGATGCATTCGGGCTTCTCGGGCGTTCGCGCGGTGAGCACATCACCTTCAATCAGGTGCAGCCGCTTCTGCTGCGCGGGCGTCAATCGACTGGCATGGCGCTGTCTGCCCCAGTCGAGAACCGTTGGATCGATGTCCACCCCGTAGGCGATGTGGTCGGGCTTGTTCATCACCCACGCCACGCTTGCGGCGCCAGTGCCGCAGAAGTCCTCGCGAATCACGGTCGGCCGTCGGCCGCGCTGTTCTTTCCACGCCTGACGGATGAACTCGACCTCGGCCTCGGGTTCCTGCACGCTGCGCTCGTAGAGATCGTGCGGATCGCTCGTCGCGGCGGTGAGCCAGTTGGCCTTTCGCTTCTTCGGTTTCTCTTTCTTGCGGTTCTTCTTCTGCTCTTTCTGCGTGCGCTGTGCCATGGCGGCCAGTGTACGCACCAGACGCGAAACGTGCAGTATTCCATCGCGCGGGGGAACACGAAGGGCGTTCGATTGCGATCGTTACAGCTCGCCCCACTCCTTGTACCGAGCATCGAGCGGGTTGATTTTGCCCCACCGCGAGTCACGGATGCGCTTCTGCATGTCATCCATGCCGTGTCCGCCAGCTCCCCAGAAGCGCGTCACCGGGCCGTAGTGAGATCCATAGCCACTGATGAACATATCAAGCACGTTGCGGAAGTTACGGCCGGTGGATGCAGTCTGCTTGGCGAGCGCGCTGCCCTTGAACGTGCCGGAAATGGAGTTCATCTGCTGAGCGCTCGAGGCCAGCGCCCCGGTCTTGGCCAATTGAAGATGCGCCCACATGCCGGGCGCATTGAACGTGACGAACGGAACGCCCGTCCAGTGACCGATGACCTGCGCCAGCGCGCCGCCGAGCGAGTGACCGACGAGAGACATTTCGTACCCGCCATACACCTCCTTACATCGCTTGAAGAGGCGATAGGCGGCATCGGAGTACTGCGTGAGCATGCCGAGGAAGATCTGGACATCCGCGACCAGATCGCCGGCCTTTGAAAGCTTGGTGCCCTGGAACGCGACGACCACTTCATGCGTCGTGTTGCTCACATACACGCAGCCCTTGAAGTTCGTCTTCGTTCCACCCCAGGCCATGCCCTCGTTGAACAGGTCGGGCGTATAGCCGGGCACGACGAAGCCCTCCGGATTTGAGACATTGTCGATGTTGTACACCTTGTTCGCCATATCGGCGTAGTCGTTGGTCGTGATGGTGCCCATTCTCGTGCTCCTGACCAGCATGCCCGCTGGTCAGCGCATGGTACCGCGCGGCTGTACACCGCCAAAGCGCGACGCCCGGCGAACCATTCCAGGTTTCATGGCAAGGGAACTCACCCCGTGTCCCTGATCCCCGGGATTCTTACCGAATCCTGCGCTGAACTCGGGGTATTTCTTCGAATGGAGCGGACCGGGATCGAACCGGCAACCCCTAGCTTGCAAAGCTAGTGCTCT
>CBFGRU010000034.1:0-17320 GCA_965651255.1 uncultured Phycisphaerales bacterium | reverse complement strand
CCGCGCGGGCGCGGCATCGTCATTCCGCTGGTCTTCGACCTGGAACCATTCCGATCGCTCCCCGGACCGCGCGCTGCGCACGAGGCAATTCCCGCCAGCCGTTCGGGCGATCCCATCGTGCTCTTCCTCAGCCGATTGCATCCGAAGAAGCGCGTGGATGTGGTCATTGATATGGCCCGGGTGCTGAAGTCGCAGGGCGTTCGCGTCAAAACGATCATCGCGGGAACCGGTGAGGCCGCGTACGAAGCGCAGCTGCGCCAGCAGATCGAGCGTGATGGATTGCAGGATTCGGTGCATCTGGTCGGCCTGGTGACCGGTGAGGCCAAGGTGTCGCTGTTCGAGGCCGCATCGGTCTTCGTCCTGCCGACCAGCCAGGAAAACTTCGGCTTTGTGCTGGTTGAGGCCATGGCTGCGGGCACGCCGGTCATCACGACGCGCGGGGTTGATATCTGGCCCGAACTGACCGAGAGCGGCGGGGCAATCATCGCGGATGCGGATGCTTCGACGTTTGCGCGCGAGGTGTCGGGGCTACTCAGTGATGATCCGCGACGGACAGCGATGAGCGAGCGCGCGCGGTCGTGGGTGATGCGGGAGTTCGATGGGCCTGCTCTCGTCGATCGCTTTGCCCACATGTACGCATCCGCCGCCGGCCTCTCCCCCGGCACCCCCGGTACCCCCGGCAAATCAACACACTCTGCATGAGGATCGGCACACGATGCGCGCGGCGGACTTTCTCATTATCGGTGCGATGAAGGCGGGTACGACCACGCTGTACCAGGATTTGCTGACGAATCCGTCGATCTTCATGCCGCACGAGAAAGAGCCCGAATCACTTACGCGCGATGATGTGCTCTCGGAGCGCGGCCGACGCTTTTACGATCGTCTCTTTGCGCCCGCGCGCCCGGATCAGATCGTGGGCGAAGCATCGACGGGCTACACCAAACTGTCGGACTTCCCCGGCGTTCCTGAGCGGGCGCTCAAGGTCTGCGGCGCGAATCTACGCTGCATCTATCTCGTGCGTGAGCCGGTCTCGCGCGTCATCAGTCATCACCACCACAACTTCGGCAACGGCGTGGTTGAGCGCGACATCAATTACGCGGTGCGCACCCACCCGCGGTTCATCAACTGGTCGAAGTACGCGATGCAGGTCACGCCGTGGATTGAATCGTTCGGCCGCGAGCGCGTTGAAATCGTGATCTTTGAAGAATTCATAAAGGATCGCACCGGAACCATCGAGCGGCTTTCGCGGTTTCTCGGTGTTGAGCCCAGGCCCGAGCTGGTCAACCCCGATGCGATGTTCAACAAAAGCGACAACAAAACCGTGACGCGCGGTCCGCTGAAACCGATCGTGGAGAGCCGGTTTTACCGCGAGCGCATCAAGCCGTTGATCCCGATCGGGTTCAAGACGAAGATGCGCGATGCGCTGTTGCCGAAGGCCCCGCCCCGGCCCGAACCGCCCTCGCTGGAAACGGTTGATCGGATCATCGACGGTGTGCGTGAGGATTCGGAACAGCTCCGCCGACTGCTCGGCCGTGACCGCCCGATCTGGGACTTCGCCGCAGTTCGCGCAAAGTTCGTTGCCGAGGCGGTGCCCGCGAGTGAGTGAGGGGCTTGCTCATCATGCCGGGAAGTCGTACCGTTCCCGCGATCGCGATGCCCATCCGACTGTACAACTCGCTTTCAAAGCAGGAAGAAGTGTTCACGCCGCTTGATCCCGAGGGGAAGCAGGTGATGTTCTATACCTGCGGCCCGACGGTGTACGACTATTCGCACATCGGGAACTTCCGCTCGTTCCTCGCGGCCGATCTGCTTCGTCGCACGCTCGAACTGCACGGCTACACGGTGCGCCATGTAATGAACATGACCGATGTCGGCCACATGACCGACGATGAACAGGCCGATGGCGCGGGTGAAGACAAGATGGAAGAGGCCGCGCGCCGCCTGCGCGAGCAGAAGAAGTCGGGCAGACTTCCCGAGGGCGCGACCGGTATCGACCCGAGCGATCCCTACGCGATCGCGGACTTCTACGCGAATGCGTTTCTCGATGATGCGCGCACGTTGGGTCTGAAGGTTGTACTGGATGCGGACCGCGACAACGCGAACTTCGATTCGTATCTGCCCCGGCCGACGCGCCTCGTGCCGCAGATGATCCGCATGATCGAGGAACTCATTGCGAAGCAGCATGCCTATGTCGCGCGCGATGGCGTGGTGTATTTCGATGTGCAGTCGTTTCCCGAGTACGGCCGGCTCAGCGGGAACACGCTCGACAATCTGCGCTCCGGCGCGGGCGGGCGCGTGAGTGATTCCAATCAGGCGGTGAAGAAGCATCCCGCGGATTTCATGCTGTGGAAACCCGATGCGAAGCACGTCATGAAGTGGCCGAGCCCGTGGGGTGAGGGGTATCCCGGCTGGCATCTGGAATGCTCGGTGATGGCGCGCGAACTGCTCGGCGAAGAAATCGATCTGCATTCGGGCGGTGAGGACAATCTGTTCCCGCACCACGAATGCGAGATCGCGCAGTCCTGCGGCGCAACGGGTCATCCGACCTTCGCGCGGTACTGGTTTCACCCGCGTCATCTGATGGTGGAAGGTGAGAAGATGTCCAAGTCGAAGGGCAACTTCTACACACTGCACGATCTTCTCGCGAAAGGCGCGAGTCCCGCCGCGGTGCGACTGGCCCTGATGCAGACGCATTACCGCTCGAACGCAAACTTTATGATGCGCGAACTCGCCAATGCGCAGCGGCAGGTCGAGCGCTGGCAGCGGTTGCGCCAGACATTCGGTGCATCAAACAACGGCGCGGTACACCCTGCTTCGTGGTTTGCGGGGAAGTCATCGCCGCTCGCAAAGGCGGTGCTGCGGTTCGCTGAAGCGCTTGGGAGCGATCTGAATGTCGCCGGCGCGATCGCCGCGCTGAACGAAGCGGTGGGCGATCACGAAGCGGGGCGCGCAGGTGAATTCGATCCGTCCATCGAACGCGCTGCGCTCGACACGATGCTCGAAACGCTCGGCGTGCGCCAGCTCGCATGGCAGGCCGGATCGGGGGATGCGGGCGAGTCAGATCTCGCGGCGACCGTCGAAGCGAAACTCGCCGAGCGCCTCGCCGCGCGGCAGGCGAAGGACTGGTCACGGGCCGATGCGATCCGCGATGAACTGCTGGAGATGGGCGTCGCCATCAAGGATGGCCCGCAGGGCACGATGTGGGAGCGCATCGTTCGGTAAGCGAGCCGTCGCGTCGTTTCCGGGGGCGGCGGTCTCGCCCGATTTCGGAGGGTGCCGATCGCATCATGACGCGCCTCACGTCTCGCACGAAACCGCGTCGAGAACGACACGGCTCACTTCGTCGATGGATTCGGTACCATCTTGGCGTCTCGCGCTCCAGACAGATGTTTGTCATGCCTCCCCAACACGATCAACCTAACCAATCCATCAAACCCATCATCGGGATCGCCGGCGGCATCGGCTCGGGCAAGAGCACGGTCGCGGATATCCTGGGCGAACTCGGCTGCGTCGTGGCGCGATCCGATGAGGATGCCCGCGCCGTTCTGCAGGAACCGGAAGTGCGCGAGCAACTGCTCGCGTGGTGGGGCCGGGCCGTTCTCACCGATGATGGCGAATTGGATCGTCGTGCAATCTCGCGCATTGTTTTCAACGATCCGGCCGAGCGCAAGCGGCTGGAAGGTCTAACGCATCCGCGGATCGAAGCCCGTCGTCGTCGCCAGTTCGCTGATGCTCCCGCGGATACGAAGGCGTTTGTGATCGATGCGCCGCTGCTGTACGAGGTCGGCCTTGATCGCGAGTGCCATGCGGTCATCTTCATCGAGACGCCGCGGCCGGTCCGGCTGGAACGCGTGATGGAGGATCGCGGCTGGGACGAAGCGGAGTTCGATCATCGGGAACGTTCCCAACTCGCGCTTGACGAGAAGCGTCGGCGGGCGGAATATGTTGTCCGAAACGAGGGCAACCGGGATGCCCTGCGGGCGGCGGTGGCAGCGGTGTTGAAGGAGATCCTCGAGCGCCACCACGCTCCGTCGATCGATTGATAGATTGATGACACGAACGATTGGACGGTCCTGAGAATGTTCACCTGCCGGGGGATCGACTGGTTGGTGCCGGGATTCTGAAGTCCGCCTGCGAAGGCGCCGACCGGCTCGACCATGCCTCTGAACTTCGCCGTCTCGCTGATCGTCGTATCGGCCGGAACAATCGGCCCCGACTCCAGCCAGACTCCCACCTTGGTACCTGTTTACTCAGCACGATGCACCGGATGGTCAATCTTCATTCATTGACTGCCTGACCGACCCGGCCTGCAAGGAGACTCGATCGAGATGAAGCGTCGCAAGCGGAAAAAGCGTCCCGGACAGCACGGCGGACCAGGTGGCGGTGGCGGCGGCGGAGGTCGCCAGAACCCGATGACCGTCACGCTCGCCCCGGGTGATGTTCCATCGGATGATCAGCTCGAACAGGAGATTGCCCAACTCGAGAAGGAGACCCAGGGCAAGTTCGACCTGGCCAAGAAAGATGCGCTGAACCTCGCTGCGCTTCAGAAGATGAAGAGCGATGAGCTTGGCAAGCTGGCCAAGAAGGAACGCATCGAAGACTTCTCGAAGATGCCGAAGCAGAAACTGGTGTTCGAGATTCTGCGCGCCCGGGCCGAAAAGGCCGGGCTGATGATCGGCGAAGGCACGCTGGACCTTCAGCCCGACGGCTTCGGCTTCTTGCGTTCGCCGGAGTATTCGTATCTCCCGTGTGCGGATGATGTGTATGTCAGTCCGTCGCAGGTGCGTCGATTCGGCCTGCGCAAGGGGCAGATTGTCAAAGGTCTGATTCGCCCGCCGAAGGAGCAGGAACGATACTTCGCGCTGCTTCGCGTTGAAGAAGTGAACGGCCAGGACCCGGCGAAGCTGCATGATCTGCCGACGTTTGAGAACCTCACACCGCTCCATCCGAACAAGCGCATCATGCTCGAAACGGAAGCGAGCCGTATCGAGACGCGCGTGATCGACCTCGTTACTCCGCTCGGATTCGGCCAGCGGGCACTCATCGTCGCCCCACCCCGCACCGGCAAGACGGTCATTCTGCAGCAGATCACCAACGCGATCGCGCGAAACTTCTCACCGGAGTCTGATCACCCGGTGAACGTGATCGTGCTGCTCATCGATGAACGGCCGGAAGAAGTCACCGACTTCAAACGCAATACGCCTGATTCGGTCGAAGTCGTTGCTTCGACGTTCGATGAAGAAGCATCGCGCCACATTCAGGTGGCGGAGATGGTGATCGAGAAGGCCAAGCGTCTGGTTGAGTTCGGCGAGCACGTGGTGATCCTGCTCGATTCGATCACCCGTCTTGCGCGCGGCTACAACAACGCGATGCCCAATACGGGCAAGATCGGGACCGGCGGCATCGACTCCGGCGCGCTCATCAAGCCCAAGAAGTTCTTTGGCGCCGCGCGCAACATCGAGAACGGCGGGTCGCTGACCATCATCGCCACCGCGCTGGTCGATACCGGCTCCAAGGCCGATGAAGTCATCTTCGAAGAGTTCAAGGGCACCGGCAACAGTGAACTGCACCTGACGCGCAAGCTCGTTGAGAAACGCATCTGGCCGGCCATCGACATTGCGGCCTCCGGCACCCGCCGCGAAGAGCTTCTGCTCGATGCCAAGGAACTGGAACTGGTCGTTCGATTGCGCAAGGTGGTCAGCGATATGAACGTCGTGGAAGCGATGGAGCTGCTGCGGAACCGCCTGGGCAAGACGAAGTCCAACGCCGAATTCCTGGTGACGATGAGCTTGGGATAAGGTGTTTGTCAGTGTTGTTTCCGACCCGGAGCGCGGCCCGAACGCGGGCTGAAGCAGATGATTCTTGGACATGTATCCCCTTGTCACACTTGAACATCCGGTGATTCGGGGTATGGTGTTTGGAGGACCGGATGCTTCCGGCCGCAGGTTGCGCCGCCGCTCACGGCGCTGGGATGGGGATGATTCTCAGGAGGCACATCGCATGGCGCGCCCTGTTGCACAACGAACGCTCTCACTGGTTCCGTCGATTCGATTCCCTCGATCGGCTCCGGCGCGCGGCTTCTCGCTCGTCGAACTGCTCGTGGTGATTGCGGTCATCGGCGTGCTGCTGGCGATCCTGCTGCCGACGCTCTTTGCGGTGCGCGCGGGCGGCCTTCGCGCAAAGTCCATGGCCCGGCTTGATGCCATCGCCAACTGGATGACCATGTACGCCGGTGAGAATCGCGGCACCATCGTCCCCAGCACCTACGACTATTCCGGCAACCCGTATCCCGGGAAGCCGCGGTCAGAAAGCCCGAACAACCCCAGCGTCGGAACCTGGACGGACATTCTCTGGGCTGGGTACGTCGGCACCGCGTTCCCTGACCTCACCGCCACGCTTGGTCAGGACTACCAGTTCGATTCACCCGACAACGACTTCTACGACGAGAACTCCACCTACGATGACAACCCGTTCCGGGCGGCAACGCAGAACACCGCCGGCCCGAATGAAGGGTACCCGGGCTTCTTCGCGGCGAACGATTACTTCGACTCCACCCAGAACGGCTACCGCTGGTGGACGCAGGCGCAAATCCGCAATCCCGCGCGCTCGTTGTACATCATCGAGTCGCTCGCGGGCGAGACGATTGAACCGGTGCCCGGGCTCTGGGGGCCGACCCAGGCGAACCGCGAAGTGGATTACCGCAACGATGCTGAAGCGCTCGTGCTCTTCATCGATGGCAGTGTCGAGGGCATGAGTCCGCCGGATGCAGGCGGCGCGCTGAATGATCTGGACCAGATCGAGCAGAACAAGAAGATCAAGGTTCGTCAGCTCGACCGGTAAGGGCCGCGATCGACACGTTTCATTTCGATGATCGCAGCGCGCGTGAAGATCTGCGCGGGTCGTTGTGATGTTGGTTCATTTGCGCGTCGGGAAGAACCGCTGCACGATCGGCCGACCCCAGCGCGAGTCGGTGAGGAAGTCGCCGCCGGACGGGCGATCGACGCGCTCGATGGTGATGAACGCTTCGGGATTGATCTCGGCGATCGCGTTCATCACTTCACTCATTCGTTTGCGGCGGACGACAAGGAATGCGACCTCGACCGGTCCGCTTCGCCCACGGCCATCAACGCGAGTCACGCGGAAGCCGCGTTCACGCAAGGTTGTGGAGATATCCAACTCGCTTCGGGTGGAGATGATGCGCACCATGCGGTAGCCAAGGGCCAGGCGCTCTTCGATTGACATGCCGACGAGAACACCGGTAGCGAATCCGCCTGCGTAGCCGAAAAGCGCGAGCGGATTGGTCAGATAGGCCAGCGCCCCGCCGACGGCGAGAACCCAGATGATGACTTCGAGAAACCCAAGGGCCGCACTGACGAACCGATGTCCGGCAATGACGAGCATGGTGCGGACCGTCCCGATGGAGACATCGCAGATGCGGGCCATGAAAATCAACAGCGGGATGTACCAGGCCATCGCCTCGGTCTCGGGCGGCATGTCGGGGCACGCTCCTCGGGTGCATGGAGAATCGGATGAGGGCGCAACTGTAGGGGCGGAGCGGGCATGAATCGTGGCATGCAGCGAGTGCATTGTTTCTTGCGGCGCGGCTGGTGATGACGGTTCCTCAGCCACTTCTGCCGACCAGGCCGATAGACTTGCATATGACGAACACCCCGGCCGAGCCCGGTCGGCTGCTCACCAGACTGGCGCAGGAAACCTCGGGCGAAGGTCGTCTGGGAGGAGGGGTGTGCGCGTGGTATGCCGCACCAGCGCCGGAGCGGGAGACGTTCAGCGAGGATGGCGCGCTGGTGCTGCCGCTGGATGAGATGCGCGCGGTGCTGGCGGTTGCCGATGGTGTTGGCGGACAGGCCGCGGGCGCGCTCGCGGCGGAAATGACGCTGGAAACCATTCGCTCGGCGGTGACCGGGGCCGTCACCGGCACGGAATCCGTACGCGGTACTTTGCTGGATGGGATCGAGACGGCCAACCAGCTTGTCGCGAACCTCGGCCTGGGCGCGGGAACGACGCTCGCTGCGGTCGAGATCGACGGCCGAAGCGTTCGCACGTACCACATCGGGGATTCTCAGATTGTCATTGTCGGCCAGCGCGGCCGGGTTCGATTGGAGACCATGGCGCACTCACCGGTGGGCTACGCGGTTGGTGCGGGCCTGCTGTGCGCGAAGGAGGCGATCCATCACGAGGATCGGCACCTGGTTTCCAACATCCTGGGGGTAGCGGACATGCGCATCGAGATCGGTTCACCGCTCCTGCTGCGGCCGCGCGATACGGTGCTGCTGGCCAGCGATGGATTGTTTGACAACATGCACCTGGCCGAGATCGTCTCCGCCATCCGCAAGGGGCCGCTCGGTGAGGCGGTGAAGTCCCTCGCGACGACCTGCCGCCAGCGGATGAATCATCCGAAGGATGGGCAGCCATCGAAGGAAGATGACCTGACGATCCTGCTCTACCGGCCGGCCTGATTGGGGTGAATTCACGAATCGCGGCGAAACTGCCTGAAGCGGACGATCGGCCAGCCACGGCGGTGCACACGGCGGATACCATGACGCCCTCATGGCGAAAACGCCCGGACGGATCAGTGAATTCAACCTTGAACCCGGACGCACGATCGCGGGGAAATATCTCGTTGACCAGAAGCTCGGCGGCGGATGGGAAGGCGAAGTGTATCGCGTCATCGAGCGACGCACCGGCGTGACGCGCGCTGCGAAACTCTTCTTCCCGCAGCGCAATGTCCGTGACAAAGCGGTGAAGTTCTACGCCAAGAAGCTTGAGCGCCTTCGCAATTGTTCGATCGTGATTGCTTATCACCACACCGAAGCCGTGCGGTATCGCGGCGTGCCGGTCACCTGCCTGGTATCGGAGTACGTTGAGGGTATTCTGCTGAGCCGTTTTGTGCGCGAACAGAAGGACAAACGACTGCCCGCGTTCGAAGCGCTGCACCTGACGTACGCGCTGGCGCGCGGCCTGGAAGAGATTCACGCGCTGAACGAGTACCACGGCGACCTGCACGACAAGAACGTGCTGGTGAATCGGCGCGGCATCTTCTTCGATGTCAAGCTTGTGGATTTTTACCATTGGGGGAAACCCACCGCCCGACATCTGAAGGACGATGTGATGGATCTCGTGCGTCTGCTGTACGACGCCGTCGGTGGACGCGAGCGATACCGGCACCAGCCGGATGAGATCAAGCGAATATGCCGCGGACTGCGCCGCGACCTGGTGACGAAGCTGTTTCCCACCGCCAAACACCTGCGCCAGTATCTGGAAACATTTGACTGGCCGGCTCCGTAGACGCTTGAAGGAGAATACATGAGTAGCAGTGAACCAATGGTGGTCCATGCGGAGATCGGCCGCAACCGGTACGCGACGTCGATTCGCGTGCGCGATCATGAGTTTCGCATGGATGAACCGACCGCGCAGGGGGGAACCAATACCGGCGCGACGCCCGTTGAACACACGCTCGCAGCGCTCGCGGCATGTAAGACGATCACCCTGCGCATGTACGCCGACCGCAAGGAAATGAAGCTCGCCGGCGTGCGCGTGAAGGTGGTGCGCGATGGTGAAACGATTCGCTGCACGCTCGACCTGGAAGGCGATCTCACCGATGAAGAAAAAGAGAAACTCCGCCAGATCGGTGATCGGTGTCCGGTGCACAAGATGCTCTCAGGAGACTTGAAACTAGAAACAATGATTGGTCCGGTCGAGCCGTGAGCCGGCCGGCCTTGCTGGTGCGCGCTGGCGCGCCATCGGGGCGAAATGTCTCGAAGTGATCGAGAGTTTCGCGAATTGAAGTGAATTCAATGAGATTATGGCGCGCCGGATTCGACCGGGTCAATTTTCGCGAATTCTCGTCAATCGGGCGCACCGCAGAGCACGTTCTGACACAAACCGCGCCGATTCGCGGGCGGGCCCATGGTGCCGGCCGAAGCCCGTTGCCGGGCGGTGTGTGAACCGGCCCAGAGTGTGCGGTGGTCGCACTGGCGCGCGCCGGAGTGGACTTGTCCGTGGAGGTGCGATTCGGGACATCTCAACCGGGCGATGAAACATCGGCCGTGCTTGCCCATACAATTCGCGGATCGTCCCCCGCGCCAGCGAGGCGCGAGCGATCTGCGAGAGTCTGTTTCCCTGGGAGTCTGGTTTCCATGAATCTTCATTCATTTGTCAGGTCAACACGTTTGGCGCAGCGTGCAAGTCTTCTGGTGGCGGGCGGGGCTCTGCTCTTCAGCGCTGCGGGGGTATTCGCGCAGGATGGTCAGGCGACGCAGGAAGAAGCAACGCCCGACCTCGCGCCGATTCGCGCGGCGATTGAGGAATTGCGTGAATTGAAGTTCAAGCGTGATGTGCCGGCCGAGCGCCAGTCGCTGGAAGATTTCAAGGCCTTCGCCATGGCGGAGATGGAAGAGGAGTTTCCGGCGGAGCGATTCCGCGCGGTGCTCGAGGGCGTGCTTCGCTTCGGCCTGGTGCAGGAGCGATTCGACCTCGGCGAGACGGTGCTCAACGCACTGCTCAGCCAGGCGGGCGGCTACTACAACCCCGAGAACGGTACGTTCTACTACCTCATGGGCGGCCTGGGTGAAGACGGAATTCGCACGATCGCAGCGCACGAGCTGGTGCACGCGATGCAGGATCAGCATTTCGATCTGCTCACCGTCACCGAAGAGCTTTCCAAGGTCAGCATGCCCGAGAGCGGTCCGCGGCAGGACGATCGCGTGCTGGCGGTGCGCTCGTTGATTGAAGGCGAAGCCACCTATGTGCAGATCATCTGGCAACTCAAGGACATGATGGGCATGGACATTCGCCAGAACCCGGCGATGGAGCGGCAGGCGCTGTCCATGCAGGCGAACATGACGATTGAACAGCTCGCGCAGGCGATGAGGCAGCAGATGGCCATGATGGGCCAGGAAATGCCGGAAGATATCGCCAACGCCATGGAGCAGATGAACGAGATTCCGCGCTACATTCTCGAACCGATGTACGCCGCGTACTTCAAGGGCGCGTACTTCTCGATGGCGGTGCGACAGAAGAGCGGCTGGGACGGGCTGAACAAGGTCTATCAGAACATGCCCGTTTCGACCGAGCAGGTTCTCCATCCGGAGAAATACCTGGAGAATGTTGACCTTCCGACCATCATCGAGTTGCCCGACTTGCTCTACGTTGATGAAGCCGGCTGGAGCGAAATTGACTCGGCGGTGCACGGCCAGTTCTATCTCGACCTCATGCTGCGCCAGCAGGGCGTCAGTCGCAACATCGCGCAGACCGCTTCGCGCGGCTGGGATGGTGACATCTACCGTGCCTATCGCAACGAGGCGGGACAGGTCTTCTTTGTCTTCGCGTCCACATGGGATGGCGAAGCCGATGCGCGTGAGTTTGCCAGCGCCTACGCCGCATCGCTGCAGAAGAAGCTCAACGTCGAGGTCGCGCTGGGCGATGATGAATCGCGCGCGAGCTACATGTACACCGATCCCTTCGGCCCGGCGCCGAAGGCCGATGCAGAGGCCGCGAATGACGCCGCGCCGAACCCGCCGCAGATCACCGGTGGCGCGACGATCGAGCCCGCCGGCGCGAATGACGCCGTCAACGCCCGCGCGGAACGGCTGTACGGCTCGCTCATCGTGCGCGGCCGGGAAGTCTTCATCGTCGAAGGACTTGCGGACAAGGCCCTCATGGAGAAAGTCATCGAATCGCTCACCAACATGACCATCGAGTACGTTGATTGAGTAACAGGACACATCATGCGATCACAGTGCAGTTGGTGCGCTCGTGTAGCGAACGTTTCTCGCGGCTTGTGCTGCAGGGGTGAATTACCACTTTTCGCACACAAGAAAAGTGAGAATCTGCTTGACTACACGGAAGGGGGGGGTATGTTGGGATCAGTGCCGGAACATGCTTGGTGAAGCGACAGTTTTGGTCGTGCAACACCATCCGGTTTGAAAGGGTGTGATGGAATGGGAATGCAGGCGTTCCTTCCATTTCCGGTCATGGTCGCCATCGGCGTGGTCTGGATGACGTTGATCGTGCCGGGGGTAACGAGTGCTCCAATGGTGAAAACTCCGCCGGTCGGTGTGGCACCGGTGCAGAGTGGTCAAGTCGCCGTTCGTGCCCTTCTTCCGTCGGTGATGGAGTTGGACTGGCTCCTTTCTCAATTCGGCTGGGCGCATCACCCATCAGATCAGGTTGCGGAATCATTCTCCGAAACAGAAGCATTGGTCACCGCTCGGTACCAGCGTTATCGGGAAGCGTTTGTGGAAGAGTTCACGCGCCAGCAGCCGCGCGTGCAGCAAGCATACCGTGATCACACGACCCCGATGTATCCTAGGGTTGATACCGGTCGCGAGCTGTACAAGCGGTGGCGGCATGGCCTCGACAGACTGGCTGCGATCGAAGTAGGTTTCTGGCACGACCTTTCCAGTATTTCTGCGCTGGAGGAAACCACCTTAACGCTTGCTCGACTGGAGCGCACGTGCCGGATGTACGACCTTGCATTTCTGAATGTCGTCCCGGAAACTCAAACGGACTTGCGGCAACTCTTGGCTGAGGCAGAGATGAAGCCAAGTTCGCACGCAGCAGTTCTTCGTGTGTACGAGGGTTATCTCACAGAGCGCTTGGTCGCGTTACGCCATCGAGTGAATGAGCTACCGCGTGCAATCGATGACTTTGATCGAACGCTGCAAGGATATGGTGTGACTGATGCCAATCGCAGTGAGTGGCCGAGCGGGCACATTGCGGCGGCGATCAACCAGAGTTACGTCGAAGGTGGGCAGCGTCTGTATCGGGCCAATGCCCGGCTCGCGCAGATAACACGAAAATCGATCGCGCAGTTGAAGCAAGTTCTCGCGGCTCCTGAACGATCACGGTTGGAATCGACGGTCAACGCTCGCCTGTACCCTGAGGTGTATGAGCGGGAAGATCCTGTTCGCATGTATGTTCGAAGCCAGAACCTTGAAACCCGGGCTGATCTTGCGGATGTTCTCAATGCCTACGATTCACAGCGGCGGGAGATCAACCAGGAACTGGTTGACCGACTTACCATCTACCGAGATGAGTGGCTGGCGTTATTCGGACATCCGATGATCGCCGCCCCGGTCCGGGAATACGAGCTTGATATCAGGCCGATTCACGCCGAGCGCGAAGCGCTCGAACAACGATACCTTGCCATCATTGCGTCAATGGTGGGTACAAAGGATGATCAGTCCTGATTCTTTGGCGGGAGATGGCCTCATGACACAACAACGAGTACTTCGCGTTCGATTCGTGATGAGCACCTTGGTGTTACTCATTCTTGGTACGGCCGTCTCGACGGTGATGGCAAAACAAGATGAGTCTCTCCCAGGCGAGTCATTGATTCCGACGGCACATGGGGACAATATCTGGTTTGAGTATGCGTGTGTGGAGATCAAGTGCCCGGCAGGATTCTTGCGGGATGGGAATAAGAACTTTGTCGGATGCGTGGCTGGTCAGCAATCATGTTCTGGGGAGTGCTTTTCCTGCGCGGGCTCAGCAACATTAAGTTGGATGTGTAAACGCAGGGCGGGAGAAGCGTGTGTCTGGCCGAACACGATGCTTGGACCCGCACCGTGTGGCAACAAGTCAGTGCATACTTGTACCTATTCAGCGATCACTCCGCCGCAGTTTGATACCAATGCGCCGAACGGTTGTTACTGCACCGGCCCCGGTACCGGACTTGGCTTGGTGTGCTATGTGGCGCAGTGCATTTGAGATCAACTCATCGCCAGTGTGAGAACACCAGCAAAGGGGTGACACATGAACCTCAGCGTATTGATCGCGATGACGATCGGGTGGGTGGTCTGCACGCTCACGACCACGGCGAGCGGGCAGGAGCCAGCATCAGGCGATCGCGCCGCGATGAATGTCGTGCGGGCGATGCTGGTGTACGACCGGGCGATTGCATCACTGGAATGGGAGCAGTACATTCGTGAACGCATCCTCCGCGATAGCGGCAACCCGGAGGATCCGGAGTCATTCTGGAACGAGTGGATCCCGATCCGTGACGGAACATTCGGTGAGAATCGGAAGGGTGAGTGGTACTTCAACGGGCGCACCGGCCTGCGCCCCGAGTTGAAATCCACAGCGGAGGAAATCACCTGGAGCGATGTCCGATTCGCCAGCACCTCCATGCTGACCGTGGCGACCACACCGGGAAGCAATGTCCTGCTCATCACTGAACCGCAGGAGCAGCCGCGCTACTACCCGGGACCAATGGCCGCGATCGGTCGATGGCTGAAGATCACCGGCACGCAAACGTTGAGTGAGCTGCTGCTCGGCGCGAAGGACCTGGCCGTTCAGAACATAGATCAAGAGAAGGGTCTGGTGCAGGTGCGGGGCGAAGTTGTGCTGAACGATGTGGCGACGATTCTCCTGGTGACGGTCGATACGAAGCGGGACTTTGCGCCGTGTGTCATTCGACGATTCAACGCGGTGCTGAACCACCTGGAGGAAGAGCTCATCACTGAGCGCTTCGAGCGGTTCGAAGGACATTGGATTCCGACCAAGGGCACACGAACGATGTATCGTCGCGAGCATCTTGATGCAGCGCAGCAGGAACGGCTCAGCGAGGCGGTCACGCGGCATGCCGCGCGGCTGGGGGTGGAGCAGAGCGATCCGATCGCGCTTCGTGCAGCGACCGCCGAAGTGTTTGCCGGGAAGGGATACCCGATTACGCCGCTCGCAGGGGCGATGCACGAATTCGAGGTGCACGCGATCCGGCGTTTGAATCAACCGCTCTCAGTCAGTCAGATGGTGTTCACCGCCGATGCGAACACCCGGGTGTTCAACGAATTTGTCGGCTTGAGTACCGATGATGTCCCGCTGGAACAGGTCATCGAAGGGTGCGAATTGATCACGCTGAAGCGAACATCGAGTGCCGGTTCGACTGATGCAGCCATACCGTCGAACCCAAGAGTTATGTCATGGCGAGACATACGGTTCCAGAAGGAAACGAAGCAATGAAAGCTCCAATGCGGCTTGGCGGATCGATTGGCTGGTGCATTCTGGGTGGTGTGGCAATTCTCCTGGCAATGGTTCTTGGCTCCCGGACTCATCCGCAGGTTGGGCGTGCAGACAGCTCATCTGACGCGGAGTACATCGTGGTGGTCTCATCAACACCGGTTGACTTCGGTGAGGTTCCGATCCTTGCGAAACTCGAGCGCGAGGTTGTGTTACGAAACCAGTCGAATCAGCTCGTAGGTCTGGAAGTCGTGATGGTTTCTTGTGGATGCCTTGTGCCGCAGCTCGAACGTTCATCGCTCAAACCCGGCGAAGAGACCACGTTCATTCTTCGGTCGCAAGTACAGGCGGAACAGGGGCAGCAACACTATCGGGCAGTGCTTGCAGCCAAGCCGGAGGGTATGAACGGAGACACCAGCACACCGCAGCAGATCGTGGTTGACATCATGTATCGAGCTGCTCAGGACTACTTTGTCTTTCCACGGCATACTGTCATTCACCAGGATGTTGGAAGTCGCGGTGAAGGAAGGATTACACTTCGACCGCAACACAACGATGTCATTCGAATTGAGAAGATCGAAACGGATCTGGGTGATGCGGTTGTGTTTGAGCAGTCGCCGATCGACACCGAGTACGGTATGGGTGTCGTGGTGCGTATTCGAACACTGTTTGATGATCCTGGACTTCGTCTCGGCACAATCAGGATTCACACGAACAGCGAATCACAGCCAATGGTGACCATTCCAGCGGAAGTCCTGGTTCGCGACCCGGTCGTGCCGAAACGCGTTACTGTCGTTTTGAACGGAACGAACGGCGATCGCTCGGTAAGTGAAACGGCTGTGTTGAATGAGTTGGACGCGAACATACTCGCGCGATTGAAGTCCGGACGTTTGGCGATAACGCCCATGACGAGTGGGATAAAGGCGAGCATCCATCGGGTGAACAGTAAACCCACACTCCTGGTGTCCGTCGACTTTCGCACCGTAAGCGAGCCGACGGGAATGGTGTCCATTCTCGCACTAATGCCGGATGGAACATCGTGGGAGCTTGGCTCGGCTGTATGGATCGGCCCGCTAGAAAAGCTTGCTCGTATTGAGTGACAAAGGCGAATTGTAACCATTCAACCGATGTGACTCTGAGTGCTTGGATGTGGGCGGTGAACAATCGACGGAGGGCACTCACTCACGAGGATCTGACCCGTGTTATCATGAGGACGATCCCGCCGGAGGAAGCGATTCGCAAACAACATCACACGAACCGAGCGAGCACGCTATGCAGGTTGCTGACACTCGATCAACGGTCACACCGATGCGACCGCCTCAATCGATCGATTCAACATCCAGAGTGCAGTGATCCCCGTTGCGATTGCAATGACCAGGGCGATCCATGCGACCGAATTGCGACCGCGCGATCGGCTCAACTGCGCGATGGCAGCAATCCCCGCGATAACAGCCATGAAGGGTGTCAGAAACCCGTTCGCGAGCAGACACGGAAAACTGAACGCCCAACCGTCGCCACCTCTGCTCATGCCGACAAGGGCAGCGAACACATTGCTCACGCAGGGAACGAGCGCGAGCCCCATCACGATGGAGCGCGTCATTGGTTCGCGTCGCGCTGATCGATACGTCGCCGGGTCACTTGGATTGAATGATGTTCCGCACTCAGGACAGGTATGAGTGGCCAGTCCGCTCAGAATGTAGTTGCATTGTCTGCAACGCATCAGAATCACATCTTCTTCATCATGAAAGGCCGTACCGGTCCTTCACCGATGGGCGAAGCAGGATCACGATGGTGAAGACGCCGAGCACCGTGCCGATCGGCATCCACAGGCAGAGCAGGCAGGCGGTGATGAACGTGAACCAATAGCGCCGGCACTGTCGAATGGAGAAACCGCTGAACAGGGTGAGGATCGCCAGCGACCAACTGAGCGTGATGGCGATGGCGCCGATGATGATGAACATCCACCCCATGCCCGGCGGCGGTGGATTGGCATCGTTGGTGAATGTTCCATTCACCATGAAGATGCCGAGGACGATGTGAATGACCGGGACCGAGCCGAGCAGGGCGATCAGCCCCGCCGCCACGAAGTGAAAGACCATGAGCAGCTTCAGGTGCGATGCATCGGCCTCGCTCGGCGGCGCAGTGTGGGGGCGGCGGGATCGATCAAGCGGCGGGTGCATCTCATCCATCGGTGTGGCCCTCAATTCAGTGAACACGATACCGTTCCGCTGGCCACGGCACGAGTTCAGCCGATGGATCTTGTCGGCCGGGTGGGGTTGAAAGTCAGGCCCCGGTACACACATCGTAACCCTGCGTCGAACACGTAAAAATCGGGCGTACA
>CBFGRU010000033.1:0-17382 GCA_965651255.1 uncultured Phycisphaerales bacterium | reverse complement strand
GGCGGTCCGGGGGCGGTCCTGGGGCGGTCCTGGGGTTCAGCTTGCGTAGTAGTCAGCGTTGAGCTGAATGTACTGCTGCCATTCCTGGGGGAGATCTTCTTCCTGGAAGATCGCCTGGACGGGGCATTCATCGACGCACAGGCCGCAGTCGATGCAGGTGTCGGGGTCGATGTAGAGCTGGGTTGCATCGGGGAAATCGCCTTCATCCTTGGTGGGATGAATGCAGTCAACGGGGCAGACCTCAACGCACGAGGTGTCCTTGGTGCCGATGCAGGGCTCAGCGATCACGTGGGTCATCGTGACAAACCTCGAAGGGGCAGGCAGGGCATGAGTGCAGAACAGGGGAGCGGATGATAGGAGTCCATCGGCTGGCGGCGAGTTGAACATCAAGAAAGCCGTGGCGAAACGGGGTGTTCTTCTCAACGATGGGTGCAAAAAGAGCAGGGCCGGCAGAGTGCCGGCCCTTTGGTGTTTCGCCTTGCTGTCATTCGGGATGCGTCGCGCGACGCGCGCGGGTGCAATTCCTTCAGACGATTGGTTGGCCGGGTCATCACGCAACGGCGTGAGAGCCGCGGCCTCTGGATCACATGGCCGGGGCCATGGCGGCGGTCTTTCGCTTCGCCGTCTTGCGACGAGTCTTCTTCTTCGCCGTCTTCTTCTTTGCTGCCTTCTTGGCGGTCTTCTTCTTGGCCTTCTTCTTGGCAGCTTTCTTCTTGGTCTTCTTCTTCGCTACCTTCTTCTTGGCAGCTTTCTTCTTTGCCTTCTTCTTTCCGGCCTTCTTGGCGGCCTTCTTGCGAGTCGTCTTCTTCTTGGCGGCCTTCTTGCGACCGGCCTTCTTCTTCGTGGCGCGTTTCTTCTTGGCCATGACTGACCTCCCTTGGTTACGCTAGCGTGTCGGAGCTGCTACAAAGCGAAACACTCTGTGGCGGGCCAATCGCCACGATATTGTTGTACCTCTATCGGACTCGCCTGTGAAGGCCCTTCACAGAAATCCCGCACACTTGCCGTCCACCTCACACCTGGGAGTCTGCCCCTCATGATCAGTCTTGCCATCTTCGGCGCCCGCGGACGCATGGGCGCCCGACTCGTTCAACTCGCCGAACTGGATGATCGCTTCACCGTTGAAGCCCGCTTCGACAGCGATTTAACCCCTGAAAACAAGGCAGATTTTTCAGTATTGATTGATTTTTCAAGCGATGCCGGAACCAGACGCGCCATCGAAATCGCCCTCGAACATCACTCTGCCATCATCATCGGCACCACCGCGCTCGCCCCGGAAACCCTGGAACGGGCCGAATCCGCCGGAAAAAAAATTCCTGTTCTCATCGCCCCGAATATGTCACTTGGCGTCGCCGTACTCGATCATCTGCTCGCCCGGGCGGCACAGTTCCTCGCGCCGGGGTACGACATCGACCTCATCGAAAGTCATCACATTCACAAGAAGGATGCACCATCCGGCACCGCCGTTCGACTGCTCGACACCATGCAGAAGGTGCGCGGCGAAGCGCTGCCCGATGAACGCATTCACTGCCTTCGGGCCGGCGACATCATCGGCGAGCACACCATCCGTTTCGCCGGCGCGGGTGAAATCATCGAACTCACCCACCGCGCCACCACGCGCGATCTCTTCGTGCTCGGTGCATTGAGGGCCGCGGCCTGGATTCACCAGCAGCCGCCCGGACGCTACACCATTAATGATGTTCTCGGCCTTCGGTAGTCCCCGGACACGCGGTCAACGTGCCTCGAAATCCGCCCGGAACAGCGATGTCAGATTTGTCCCGTTGATGCGGTTGTACAGCGAAATCGCCGTCTGATCGGTCACTTCCGCGGGGACGCGCGCCCGCACGATGCCCTGGTACGGGTTGTACCAGAACGCCGCCACCGTTGAATTGTCCGCCGTCAGGTTGGCCGGGTTCAACTCGTCGCGCTGTTCAATGCCCGCCACTTCCAACCACGGACGATCCGCCGACAACAACGGATTCCGCGGCACGGTCAACTCGAACCATTCCACTTCCACCGTGTCGGGGTAACCCGCACTGTTGAGCGGCACCTGCTCAAGCGCGGCCTGCAGAATCACCTGCTGGTGAATCTGACGAATGCTTTCAATCGCTTCCTGGATCTCTTCCTCGTGGGCGGTGTCCTGATTCTGCAGATACACCACCCCCGCCAGCACTCCCGCCAGCATGACGGCAACCAGGGTGTCAATCAGCAGACGCATCGGTCAACACTCCGAGAACTTCGGCTGGATCAACCTGCCGTCCCAACACGCCGGAACGACGAGGAGAATCCAAACCAACTCAACCGTACGAAACAGTCATCGACGTGCCAACTCGCGTTCCTGAGCGTGAGACCCGACCTTTCCGCCTGTTCCGATCCGGTTGTTTGGTCCCCGCGGTTCCCGGTCGTACCATCGCCAGATTATCGACCCCACTGCTGCCCTGGAGTTCGTCCGCATGAGTCATCTTGTTTCCGCCACCCTCCCCAACGGTCTGCGCCTCGTGATCGAGCCGATGGCCAGCGCCAGGAGCGCTGCCATCACCTGGCTGCTTCCCGTCGGATCGGCCGGTGATCCCGACGACCGGCAGGGCGAGAGCGCGATGCTCAGCGACCTGGTGTTCCGTGGCGCCGGCGGCAAGTCCAGCCGCGAACTGTCCGAAGCGCTCGATCGGCTGGGGGTTGATCGCTCTTCCCGCGTCACGCCCTTCCACCTGGAGTTTGAGTACACCTGCGTCGGGGCGAAAGTGGCGGATGTTCTCCCGCTGGCGACCGACATCATTCGCCGGCCCGCGCTCGAAGATGAAGCCGTGGACAGCGTCCGCAGTCTTTGCCTGCAATCGCTCGACGGTCTGCGTGATGACCCGCAGCACTTCGTGATGCTCAAGCTCTTTGAGCGACATCAACCCGCGCCGTTCAATCGACATGGGTTCGGTGAACGGGCTGCCCTCGAATCGCTGCAGGGGGCCGACCTTCGCGCCGCGTGGAGCAAGCGGGCCGTCCCGGCGGGGTCGATTCTTGCCATTGCCGGCGGCGTTGATCCCGATGCCATCACCCGGCAGATGAATGAGCTGCTCGACGGCTGGACCGGTCGCGGCAACGAGCCGGCGACGGTCGCCGAGCCGGAGCGCGGCACGTGGCATGAATCCGATGAAACCGCGCAGGTGCATGTGGGCCTGGCGTACGATGCGCCGCCCGAGCCGCATGAAGACGCTGTGCGCGAGCGGCTGGCGACCGCGGTTCTCTCCGGCGGGATGAGCGGCCGCCTGTTCACCGAGGTGCGCGAACGGCGTTCGCTCGTCTACTCGGTCAGCGCGCGGTACCACGGCGGGCGCGATCGCGGCAATGTTCGCATCTATGCCGGCACGACCCCGGAGCGGGCGCAGGAAACACTTGATGTCATCATCCAGGAACTGAACCGCCTGCGCGAAGGGGTCACCGCCGAAGAGTTCCACCGCGCTGTGGTCGGCGTGAAGAGTCGCCTCGTCATGCAGGGTGAATCGACCGGCGCGCGGGCGGTCAATCTTGCCGCCGATATCTTCCGGCTCGGTCGCGGACGCACCCTCAGCGAAGTGGCCGAAGAGGTTGAGTCGATCACCATTGAAGACCTGAACAATTATCTGGCCGCGCGCGACTGGGGCGAGTTCACCGTCGCCTCCATGGGGCCGAAAGCGCTCGTGCGACCGGAGCCGCTGCCCGCCTGAATGCAGTCGGGCAGCGCTGCCCGTCAAGGAGCTGCGCGATGCTGGAATCCGTCGATCCCTCTCAACTCACCGCCGAAACGGTTGACCCGGGCGAGGAGTTCGCGCGCCATCTCGATGAGTTGGACCCCCTGCGGGATGAGCGTGCGACCTTTCACATTCCCCCCGCGCAGCACGGGGGCGAGGCGGTCTATCTCTGCGGAAACTCGCTCGGCCTGCAGCCGCGGCGTACGCGCGATCTGCTGAATGAGGAGCTTGATGACTGGGCGCACCTGGCGGTTGATGCCCACTTCAAGGGTCGGCGGCCGTGGTATTCCTACCACGAAACCTGCCGCGCTGCGGGAGAGCGGCTCGTCGGCGCGAAGCCCGATGCGGGCGAAGTCGTCATGATGAACTCGCTGACGGTGAACCTGCACCTTCTGCTTGCAAGTTTCTATCGACCGACGCGCGAGCGCTGGAAGATTCTGCTGGAAACGCCCGCGTTTCCGAGCGATCGGTACGCGGTCCAGACGCACCTGGCGGTCCGTGCGCCGGCGGAGCGTGATGCCCGGCGCGGGCTGGTTGAGGTCCGGCCGTGCGAAGGTGAACACACCCTGCGCACCGAGGAAATCATCGCCGGGCTCGACATGTTCGGCGATGAAGTGGCGGTCGTTCTGCTGGGCGGGGTGAACTTTCTCACCGGGCAGGCGCTCGACATTGCACGCATCACCCAGCACGCGCATGCCCGCGGCTGCATCGTGGGGTTCGACCTTGCTCACGCGGCCGGCAACCTGCCTCTGAAGCTGCACGACTGGAACGTCGATTTCGCGGCGTGGTGTTCGTACAAGTATCTCAACAGCGGCCCGGGTGCGGTGGCGGGCATCTTCATTCATGAACGGCATGTCAAGGATCGCGACCTGCCGCGCTTCGGCGGATGGTGGGGAAACGATCCGCAGACGCGGTTCCGCATGCACCTGGAACGCGAGTTCATTCCCATCCCGAGTGCGGAAGCGTGGCAACTGTCGAATCCGCCGATTCTCGCGCTCGCGCCGCTGGTGGCCTCCCTCGAGCAGTTCGACCGCATCGGCATGCACGCGCTGCGCGAAAAGAGCAATCGCCTTACACCCTACGCGCGGGCATTGATCGAGCGGGCTGGCGAGGAGTGGTTTGAGGTCATCACCCCGCGCGAAGAATCAGCGCGCGGCTGCCAGTTGTCGATTCTGGTTCATGATCGCCCGAAGGAGCGATTTCGAGCGCTGGAAGAGGCGGGCATCGTCGGCGATTTCCGCGAACCGAACATTATTCGCATTGCGCCCGTGCCGCTGTACAACACCTTCACCGATGTGTGGCGATTCGCACAAGCGCTGACCGCGCTGGGCGATTGACAGTGATTGCAGAACGCAAGTGATCTGACGGTTACGCTTCATCCGGGCCGTCATCATCATCGCCGCCGTGATCATCATCATGCTGCGGCGGACCGAAGATGGCGCTTCCGATGCGGACAATGTTCGCGCCGCATTCGATGGCGACCTCGTAATCGGTGGACATGCCCATGGAGAGAATATCGAAGCGGTCGCCGCCCGCGCCGGAGGTGCGGATATCTTCAAAGAGTTCGCGGCAACGCTCGAAGACGGGGCGGACGGTCTCCGGATCATCAACCAAGGGCGCCATGCACATGAGGCCGCGCGACTTCAGCCCGACCATGGTTTCGATCTGCTCGACCATGTGCCTGGCGGCGGCGGGCACGATGCCGTACTTCTGCTCTTCGCCGGCGACGTTGACCTGCACGAGCACTTCCGTCGGCTCTTCGCGCTTGATCGCGAGGGCATGTAACTCTTCCACGAGGCGGAGCGAATCGATGGAGTGAATCAGGCGAACGACGCCGAGCAGCTTGCGCACCTTGTTGCGCTGGACGTGGCCGATCATGTGCCAGCGCACACCTTCGGCTGCGCCCTTGCGGGCGGCGGAAGGCAGCTCCCGCCGTCGATTGAGGAACTCATCAATCAACGCCGCCCGCTGCACCAGTTGTTGCACGCGATTCTCGCCCAGATCAACGTGGCCGAGGTCGATGAGTTGCCGGATCTGATCGATGGAGGCGTTCTTCGTCACCGCAACGATGTGAACATCGGCAGCGGTGCGGCCGGACCGGGCTGCCGCCTGCGCCACGCGCTGACAGACCGCCTCGTATCGCTCTCGCAATGTGGGCTCGGACTGCGCGGTACCCGAATGCTGTTGAGTCGCCGTCATATGCACAGAATAGGAACGGTTCGGCTTCCTCACAACCGGCCGGTGAGGGAAAGCGACGGTCGGCGTACAGTCAGGCCATGAATCATCGACCTGTCGTACTGATCATTCGCGATGGATGGGGAGAGAACCCGCATCCGGAACACGATGCGTTCAACGCGGTGAAGCTCGCGCGGACGCCGGTGGCGGATCGACTCGATCGTGACTGGCCGCGAACTCTCATTCGCACCTGCGGCGAGGATGTCGGCCTGCCGAAGGGCACGATGGGCAACAGCGAAGTCGGGCACCAGAACATCGGTGCCGGGCGCATTGTCGATCAGGAAATCATGCGGATCACCCGCGCGATTCGCGATGGCCGATTCTTTGAGAACCAGGCACTGAAGCAGGCGTTTCAGCACGCACGGGAAACGGGCGGTCGCGTGCATGTGCTCGGACTCGTCTCGCGCGGCCAGGTGCACTCGGACCTCGATCACGCCTTCGCACTCATCGAGCTGGCAAAGCGAGAGGGCATTGCGCCGGACCATCTGCTGATACATGCAATCACCGATGGACGGGATACCGGCCCGCGGACGGGGCTCGGGTTCGTGACGGAACTTGAAGATGAGATCAATCGACAGGGCGTCGGGCGCATTGCTTCGATCATCGGTCGCTACTGGGCGATGGACCGCGACCACCGGTGGGAGCGCATTGCCTGGGCGTACGCCGCGCTGACCGGTCGGGAGTCGAACCACCCATCGCAGTCAGCGGTGCATCCGCCGGCCCGGGCACGCAGTGCGCGGGCAGCGATTGAAGCGTACTACAACCATCCGAGCGATGAGAATCGCACGGGCGATGAGTTCATCACACCGACGATGATCGAGGATGAGAACGGTCACCCGCTGCCGCGCATCGCGGATGGTGACAGTGTGATTCTCTTCAACTTTCGCGGTGATCGACCCCGGCAGGTGACGAAGGCGTTTGTGCTGCCGAATGCCGCGTGGCAGAGTGTTCCGAACGGCGGATTCGATCGCGGGGAGCCGCTACGAAACGTGTATTACTGCACGATGACCGGGTACGAGGCGGGTCTGCCGGTCAGTGCGATCGCGTTCGAGAAACCGCCGAAGATGGTGAACATTCTCGGCGAGGTGGTAAGCAAAGCGAACCTCACGCAGTTCCGCTGCGCGGAAACGGAAAAGTTCGCGCATGTGACCTTCTTCTTCAATGACTACCGTGAAGAGCCGTTCGTCGGTGAGTCGCGGGTGATCGTGCCCAGCCCGCAGGATGTGTCGACGTATGACCAGAGGCCGGAGATGAGCGCGGCGGGTGTTTGCGATGCGGTGCTCGAACAGCTTGCCTCGGAGTCGCCGCCGGCGCTGCTGGTGGTGAATTTCGCAAATGGCGACATGGTGGGCCACACGGGAAAACTCGAGGCGGTGATCAAGGCGGTCGAGACGGTGGATGGCTGCGTCGGCCGGATTGTTGAATCAACGCTCAAGCGTGGCGGTTCGCTCATCATCACCGCTGACCACGGCAACGCGGAGCAGATGTGGGATCCGGTTCACGACGCCCCGCACACGGCCCATACCACGTACGATGTACCGCTGTACATGGTGGGCGAAGGGATGCAGGGGCGGACGCTGCGCGAGGGCGGCCGACTCGCGGATATTGCGCCGACGGTGCTGCATCTGCTGGGAATCGAGCCGCCGAACGAGATGACCGGTGAAAGTCTGCTCAAGTGATCCACAGAGTTGATGAGAACAACGAAGAACAATCGGGAACGAGTGGAAACGCAATGACTGATGATGCGATGCGGGAAATGCAGGCCGAAATGATGTCCGCGACCGGCGGCGGAGAGCAGCAGCGCTGGGGAAAAACCGAAGGAAACCCGGAGGAATCACGCTTTCTCGAAGGGCCTCGCTCACGTCGTAGCGAGTTCCTCCGCACGATCCGCATCATGATGGATCTCATCCGCGGGTTTCGCAATCTGCACTTCGTCGGGCCTTGCGTGACGGTGTTCGGCTCCGCGCGATTCACGGAAGAAAACCCCTACTACCAGCTCGCGCGGGAAGTGGGGGCAGAGCTTTCGAAGGTCGGCTTCACGGTCATGACCGGCGGCGGGCCGGGCATCATGGAGGCCGCCAACCGCGGCGCGAAGGAAGCGGGCGGACCGTCGATCGGCTGCAACATTGAGCTGCCGATGGAGCAGAAGCCCAACCCGTATGTCGATCAGTGGATTGACTTTCGCTACTTCTTCATTCGCAAGGTGATGCTTGTCAAATACTCCTATGCATTCATCGCACTGCCCGGCGGGTTCGGGACACTTGATGAAATCTTTGAAACAGCGACGCTGATCCAGACGGGCAAGATCAAGAACTTTCCGATCATTCTGATGGGTCATGATTTCTGGTCACCCATGCTGGAGTTCATGCGTGAACGCTTAATCAAATGTGGAACGATCGACGCCGCGGACTACGAGCGGATCCTCATCACCGACTCGCCGCAGGAGGCGGTGCAGCACATCACCAAAGTGGCGACGAGCGAGTTCGGGTTCACCTGGCGGGAGCGCAAACCGAAGCCGCGCTGGTTCCTCGGTGAGCGTCGAGCGGCCGCGCCGGAGTCCGCCGCGCAGCAGCGCGCGTGAATCGAGCCGAAACCCGAAGAATCGGAGATCGGAAGAGAAATTCACGCTTTGCGCGAGATTTCGGCCGATTCGGGCACACCCGTTCCGCGCGGGTGAAATTCGGGCAATGTGCCGAGATTTGGCGCACCGCGCGACACATTCTGACGCAAACCGCGGCGCCCGGAATCACGGCCAGCGAGGGTGACAGCAGGATGTCACCGCATTCGCCGGTACGTGCGCACCACTGCGGCCATCCTTGGCCCGCCGCGCATGGATGGCCGGGCCCGTGCGCACCGGGCGGCGGCGTTTTCGTCCACGTCTCCGCGCTCCTATCATCCCCGCTATGTCACTCCCGATCGTCGCCATCGTCGGCCGACCGAACGTCGGCAAAAGCAGTCTGCTCAATCGGCTTGCCCGCCGGCGGGTGTCGATCGTTGACCCGACGCCCGGCGTCACGCGCGATCGCGTGTCAACCGTCATCGAGGTCGAGGCGCCGATGGAGACTCCGCGCGGGACGCCCGCGAAACTCATCGAGTTGATGGATACCGGCGGCTTCGGCGTGTACACCGCGGAAGGCAAGCGATTCGATGATGTCGGCGCGGACCTGGCGACGTTGACCGAATCAATTGAAACACAGATCAAACTCGCGGTCGAGCAGGCGGCGCTGATTCTCTTCGTCGTCGATGCGCAGGCGGGCATCACCGCGCTGGACGAGACCGTGGCGGAGTTGCTGCGAAAGTCGGGCCACGCGCAGAAGGTGCTGCTCGTCGCGAACAAGACCGATGGCGATCACTGGGAAGCGTACGCGCTCGAGGCAACATCGCTGGGGCTGGGCGATCCGGTCATGGTCAGTGCGGAAAGCGGGTTTCGGCTGCGATCCCTCACGGAAGCGATCTGGATGCGCGTGCCCGAAGCGAGTGAGGCGGACGCAACAGTTGATGATGAACTCAAGCTCGCCATCGTCGGTAAGCGAAACGCGGGGAAGAGCAGTTTCGTCAACGCGCTGGCCGGCGCGGCCCGTGTGATCGTCTCGGAAATCGCCGGCACGACGCGCGACTCGGTGGATGTGCGGTTCGAGATCGACGGCCGGGTGATGACCGCGATCGATACCGCCGGTCTGCGGAAGCGCAAGAGCATGTCGGAGGATGTGGAGTACTACGCCTTCCGCCGGGCGCTGGGGGCGATTCGCCGGGCCGATGTCGCGATGCTGCTCATCGATGCGACCGAGCCGGTCTCGCAGGTTGATCAGCAACTCGCGATGGAACTGCAGCGACAGTTCAAACCGACGGTACTGGTCGTGAACAAGTGGGATCTGGTGGATCCGAAGCGCGCCACGCCCGCGGATTACGGTGAGTATCTCACGAAGTATCTGCGTGGATTCGATTTTGCGCCAATTGTCTTCACCAGCGCAACGAGCGGCGACGGCGTGCGCGATGCGGTGGCGATGGCGTTCAATCTCTTCCGCCAGGCGAATCACCGCGAAACCACCGGCCGGCTGAACCAGGTGGTGGGAGATATTCTCAAGCAGCGCGGCCCGTCAACGCGGCTCGGCACGCAGGCAAAGCTGTTCTACGCCACGCAGATTGATGTACATCCGCCGACCATTGTGCTGATGGTCAATGATGCGAAGCTTTTCGGCCCGCGGTACGAGCGGTATCTGCTCAACCGGTTGCGTGAAGAGTTGCCGTTCAGCGAAGTGCCGGTCCGGCTCATCTTCCGCTCACGCAAGCGCATCGCGCTGAACGAGCTGAAGCACCGGCCGCGCGTTGATGACGATGGGGATGATGGCGACTGAACCGGGCGCCGTGTCACACCGCGACGGCGGCCTTGATGTGCGGATGCGGCGCATAGTTCTCGAGCGCAAAATCATCAAACGTAAAGTCAAAAAGCGACTTCACTTTCGGATTCAATCGCATCGTCGGCCGCGGCTTCGGGGGCCGGGTAAGTTGCTCGCGCGCCTGGTCGAAATGATTCGTGTACAGATGCGCATCGCCGAAGGTATGGATGAACTCACCCGGCTCGTAGCCGCTGACGTGCGCGACCATCATCGTCAACAGCGCGTAGCTGGCGATGTTGAAGGGCACGCCGAGAAAGACATCAGCCGACCGTTGGTAGAGTTGACAACTGAGCCGGCCGCCCGCGACATAGAACTGAAAAAGCGTGTGGCAGGGGGGAAGCGCCATCTCTTCGATCTGCGCGACGTTCCACGCGCTCACGATCAATCGTCGTGAATCGGGGTTGCGTTCGATCTCATCCAGCAGCCAGCGAATCTGGTCGATCGAGCGCCCGTCGGGGGTCGGCCACGATCGCCACTGGTAGCCGTAGATCGGGCCGAGGTTGCCGTGTTCATCAGCCCATTCATCCCAGATCGTGACGCCGTGCTCATGCAGTGATGCGACATTGGTTTCGCCGCGCAGGAACCACAGCAGCTCGTGAATGATCGATCGCAGGTGAAGCTTCTTGGTGGTGATGAGGGGAAACCCCTCGCGCAGGTCGAACCGCATCTGATGGCCGAAGACGCTGCGCGTGCCGGTTCCGGTGCGGTCACTTTTGTCCACACCTTCATCAAGAATCCGCTGCATGAGGTCGAGATACTGGCGCATGTCGGTGTGATGATACCGCGCGTGAATCGCGCGCGTTGAAGGTGTGAATAACTCATCGAGTCCGCGTGAGGAGTCCGCACCGAGCCCACCCACATGCCGGGCCGTCATGCGCGCGGTGTGTGAGCAATCGCATCAAGATAGGACTCGTACCTGAAAACGCGATTACGCTCTCGACCGGTGATCTCGCGCAACAGGCCGATCGTCACGAGATCATGAACGAGTACGTTGGCGGTAGGCATGCTGACACCCATCCGATCGGCGACCCGGCGAACATTGACCGTCGGCTGAAAGGTCAGATCGTCAAGCAGCCGCGGCAGGTTTGGCTTGTTCGGAAACCGCTCCTGGACAAGAGTTCGATGGGACGCGAGAAGTTCAAGCACAATTCGAGCGGTGTGGATCGCCTCGGTGGCTACCTCTTGGACACCGACCAGGTAGAACCGCAACCACCCCTCCCAGTCACCGGCCTCGCGCACGCGCAT
Source organism: uncultured Phycisphaerales bacterium (assembly GCA_965651255.1). Lineage (GTDB taxonomy): Bacteria > Planctomycetota > Phycisphaerae > Phycisphaerales > SM1A02 > CBFGRU01. The sequence goes on along the minus strand of CBFGRU010000033.1, from coordinate 5,783 downwards.
CAGCCAGTCGTAGTACTCCTGCTTGTGGCGGGTGAAGTAGTCGGAGAGATAGAGCAGAGGCCGCCGCATAGTGCCCGCATGACAGAGGATGAACGTGATCAGCAAGCGGCCAAGTCGACCGTTGCCGTCGAGAAACGGATGGATCATCTCGAATTGGACATGAGCGAGCCCCGCGCGAATCAGCGGCGGAAAGGTTCGGTCCTTCACGATGAACTGTTCGAGCGCACTGAGACAATCAGGCAACTCCCCCGCGGGTGGCGGAACGAATGTGGCGTTCTGCAGCGTGGCGCCGGGTGAACCAATCCAATTCTGAGTTCGTCTGAATTCGCCCGGGGTTCGATCTTGTCCGCGCACTCCATCAAGGAGAACCGCATGCACCTGCTTGATGAGGCGAAGACTGAGCGGAAGCCGTTCGAGTGCCTTCAATCCGGTTTCAAGCGATCGAACGTAGTTCCGGATCTCGCGCACATCCTCCTGCAACTGTGGAGAATCGAGTTCGACTCCCGCTTCGTCGTCGAACAGGTCAGTCAGACTCGCCTGCGTTCCTTCGATACGCGAACTGAGTACCGCTTCCTTTCGGCTGTACATTGAAATGAAGAGCGCCGGATTCGGAACCAGTTCACCGAGCCCATCGAGACGACCGATGGCTTCACTTGCGGCGGCAAGTTCTGTGGCAACGGCCCCAAGGTCTACCGGCGGAGACGGTGGTAGCGGTGCGGGCAAGAACGCCCGATAACCACCTGGTTGAGTGCGATGCGTTCCGCTCGCCCGGGGTTCGTTCGAGCGGTGTTGGGGGGCACGTGAAGGGCACATAGCGGTTCGCTAATTAAACCAAACGTCGTTTGCTTAATCAACCGGATCGTTAGTAAAGCGGTCTTTACCAATGGCCACTTCAACCTCCAGGCGACGTCCGGCCTGCCTTTTCATCCATGCGGGCCGTTCAGAATCGCAGTGGATTGCCGGCGTGGCCTTCGCGTCGAACCTCCAACAGTCGGCGGTCGAACCGGGGATGAAACGCAGCGGGCAACGCGCTGCGAAGGGCATCGCGATCCCGTTCGACAATCGCCTTCCACCGCTCAAGGTGTTGTGCCTGCGCCTGCATCAGCTCGTTGTCCGGTGTCATGTTGCGAAGGCGGGGAGAAACGTTCATCCTGATCTCCCGTGCGAGCCGTTCGCCTTCCTTCCGAATGAGGTGCTGCTCCGTTCGGTGGACTGCGAACAGTTGCCCGATGCGCTGTTTCGTTCCTTCATCCAGTTCATCCAGGTTCATCGCCCACTCGAACAGGCGTTCCGCCGAGGTCGGTCGGTACGTCTCGGGGTAGAACGCGGCCTGCACGCGCATTTCCCAGGCGTGGCGTGCTTCCGGGCCGCACGCCTGTTCAATGAGGTCCGCGGCGGCTCTGGCACTCCGCTCCAGCAGTCGATGCGTTTCTTCCCACTGCGCGGTCGAGCGATCGTGCAGCGGTCGCACCCGATCGATGTCGCCGCGCATCGAGTGTTCGCGGAGTTGCTGATGAAGATCCCGGCCGGGATAGGCGTTGCGACGGATCAATCCATCCAGCTCGATCTCCAGCGCCTCGCGTTGTTCCCGCGCAACTTCCCGCAGATCGCGCAACGCCTCATCGTTCAGAAGAATCTCATACGGCGAGTCGTTCACATCGCCGAAGATCGCAGCCAGTTCCGTCTCTTCCTCCGGACTCCTGCGATCTTCACGAACGCCGGAGGCGACATCCATCAGCTCAAAGACATCACGATGAATGCCCAGGTCCAGCCGCGCATTCGGCGAATCGACTCCCGCGGTCATGTTCAGATACACCTCGCGATGAAGCGCCCGCAGCGCTGCGGGCCAGCGGTCGGCCTGCGGATCATTCAGGAGCGCCGCAACATCCGCAAGCAGCGCTTCGCGCAGGCGATCCGACTCCGCGCGCGTTCCCCGGGTGGTCGACATGACCTCCTGCACCAGCCGGGCGGCCTGATCACCATCAGCGCCATCACCGGCCTGGCGCACTTGCTGAATCTCCCGCATCACGCGCGACAGCCGCTCACCGGCCTCGGCTTCGAGCTGATTCATCGCCGCGGCGTACTCATCGAACCGCTCGGTCGCGATCACCCGGACATCGCCCGCAAGCTCCAGCCGATCCAGCAGATCGCGGAACATCGGCGCCTGAATGCGGACCTCTACCACACCCGGCCTGCCCCGCGGCTCCTGGGCATTTGCGGTGCCAGCGCTCGCGATGAGCAGCATGATCACAATGAACAGATGACCCCGAAAGAAACCGTCGATGCATCGCATGGCGTTATCTCCACGTCTCAAGCGCATAGACCCGTTACTCGGTGAAGAATAACTCCGGCGCGAGATTGGATCAATGGATCGCTGTCTGCCGCGCCCAGCTCACCAGGCCATGAAGCGGGCGATGATGAACGCAAGGTTGACGAGCAGCGTGAACGAGCCGAGCACGATCGCGATGATCGCGTGCGCCTTGCCCTTGACTTCGGGGTCGCGACGCACGTTGCGCAGGCCGAGGATGCCAAGAACGATGGCGATCGGGGCTGCAACAAGGCCGACGAAACAGATCAGCGAAGCGATGCCGGTGTAGTACCCGCCGAGAGCAGCGGGGTTGTCGGTAGGAATGAGCGCGGAGGTGGCGCGTTTCGGGCGAATCATCTCCCCCTGCACGGTGGGCGGCGCGGCGACAATCGCGTTGAGGTTCGGGAAGTCACTGACCGGCTGTTCTTCGCCGCGGTCTTCGCGCAGGAGAACGGCATCGGTGGGCAGGCGGCCTTCGCGCGCCCACTGCTCAAGATGCTGCATTTCAGCGGGGCCGAACTGGCGCCCGTCCGGCAGCCGCACCCGATAGCGGATGGCATCGTGCTCGTTCATCATCATCAGCGTCTGATTGTGCACAAATCGAAACGCGATGCAAGATCGCGCAGCGAGAGCGCCGTTCGATCGCCGGTTACATCGACAGGCCGTCGAACTTGATGCGCTGCTTCTTCACGCGCGGGTTCGCTTCGGGCACGGCCGAGAGCAGCGCCTTCGTGTAGGGGTGCTGCGGGTTGAAGATGATTTCATCGCGCGGCCCTTCCTCGACAATCTTGCCCTGGTACATGACGGCGATGCGATCGCAGATGTGGTGAATGACCGCCATGTCGTGGGAGATGAAGAGGTAGCTCAGTCCGAACTCATCCTGCAGATCTTCAAGCAGATTGAGAATCTGAGACTGGATGGAGACATCGAGCGCGCTGGTGGGTTCATCGCAGATGATGAGTTGCGGCTGGAGCGCAAGCGCGCGGGCGATGCCGATGCGCTGGCGCTGCCCGCCGGAGAACTCATGTGGGTAGCGATCGGCCGCGCCGGGCCAGAGTCCGCTGCGGATGAGCAGTTCCTCGACCTTCTCGCGGACTTCATCGCCGCGCGCGAGGCCGTGCACCTGCAGCGGTTCGCCGATGATCTTGCCGACGCGCATGCGCGGGTTGAGCGAACCGCCGGGATCCTGAAAGATGATCTGCATCTCGCGACGAAGGCGGCGCATCTCACGCGGCGGCTGGTCGAAGATGTTCTGCCCCTTGTAGAGCGCCCGGCCGGAGGTGTAGGGAATCAGTCGCAGAATCGTTCGCCCGACGGTGGTCTTGCCGCAGCCGGACTCACCGACGAGGCCAAGCGTCTCTCCCGGGTTGATGTGAAAGCTCACGCCGTCCACCGCCTTGACGTAGCCGGTGGTGCGCTGCAGCACCCCGCTGCGCACGGGGAAATGTGTTTTCAGGTCGATGACCTGGAGCAGCGGTTGCACGGGGGCGGCGTTGGTCGTGGCGGCGAATTGGGGGGCAGTGACAGTCATGGGTGTACGGGGCGATGGTACCGGCTGAGAGACCGATGGGCCAACCGAGCGGGTGAGGCCGCGCGCGAAGGATGGGTGAAGTCAGCGATCCAGCCGGACCCGTTCTTCACGTCCATCGGGCAGGACGACATCGAGCACGAACTGGCTCGCGGGCGTTTCCTGCAGCACGAGCAGGAATGTGCGGACATCGATGATGGGCGTTCCGTTGACGGCGGTGATGATCGTTCCGATGGGGAGTGAGCCGTCGATCTTTGAGTTGCGGCGCACGCGCCAGATGAGAACGCCCTGTCGGAACTCGATGCCGAGTTGCGTGGTGCGTTCGGTGGTGGCGGTTGCGATCTGCTGGAATCCGTACAAGCGGTCGAGCTGCAGTTCGAGGTTGTGCTGGGCGGTGGAGAGTGAATCTCTTCGCGCGAGATAGATGGCAACGCTGAGACTGTGCCCGCCGTTCTCGCCCGCGCGCCAGACGGTGACGCGGACGGTATCGCCCGGTTCCTTGCTGGAGATGGTGGCGCGAAGCTGCGAAAGCCCCTCGACGGGCTGATCATCGACCGCGGTGATGACATCGCCTCCTTCGAGTCCGGCATCCTGGGCGGGGCTGTCGGCATAGATGCTGCGAATGACGACGCCGCGCCCGATGTAACCGAGGTACTGCAGCAGCGTCGAGTTCTGCTCATCGGACTCGGGCAGGTAGATGCCGATCACGCTCTTGACGACCTGCTGGTTGGAGATGATCTGGCGGACGATCGAATCGATCATGTCGATGGGAATGGCCAGCCCGATGCCGCTGAAGACCGATTCGCTCGCGGCGTTGCCGCGCGGTGCGGTGGCAATGGCGGTGTTCATCCCGATGACTTCACCCTGCACATTGGTGAGCGGCCCGCCGGAGTTGCCGGGATTGATGGCGGCATCGGTCTGAATGTAGTTTTCATTCATCGCGATATCCGCGGTGCGCCCGAGGCCGGAGATGATGCCTTCGGACATCGAGAAGCGGAAGTCGAACGGCGAGCCGAACGCGAAAACCGTGTCCCCCTGTTTCACATCGCGCGCCGCCCCGCGCCGCGCGGGAATCAGATTCCGGGGCGGCACGCGAATGACCGCGATATCCGTCTCCGGATCGCTGCCGACGAACTCCGCATCGAGCAGTTGGCCGTTGTAGAGTTGCACCTCGATGCGCTCGGCATCGCGAATGACGTGATCGTTGGTGACGATGTGGCCGAGTTCGTCGTAGACCCAGCCGGACCCGGAGGAAAGCACCCGCGCGCCGGAGCGATCGAAGAAGCCGGACTTCTGTGTCGAGATATAGACGACCGACGGTTCGACGATGGTGGCGATATCACGGTGTGCCTGATTGATTGCATCGAGAATGGGATTCTGCGACAGCGACACCTTTGCCTGGTGAATCTGCGCCTGGGTTCGCGCGTGTGCCAGCTCGCGAACCAGCCGCGGCCCGAGCAGAAGCACAAGGCCGACCGTTGCCAGAACAATCAGGGCTGGTCCGTATTCGGTGATTCGCCGCATCGCAGGGGTTCCTCTTCCGCGTCGCCCGGTCAGTGCGAACCCCAATTCGCAGCCGCTCGGTCTACATCGCGTTTCATGTCTTTGCGCAACATCTGACTGACTCGCGCCCGGTCAACCGGCGACCGAACACGCCCGCGCCCGATCCATCCTCGAACCTTCGCACTTGCTGGTGATGCCTCGCTCCTCTGGTGTGCGGCGGCGGGGGAGACCCCGCCCTCGCGAAACCCTCTTCAGCGGGAAACGCATCACGACGACAGCTTCTCCGTCTCTCCATCCATCATCTGATACGGATGTTCGCCCAGATCGTTCAATCGAACCCGGTCCACCCACTTGGCGGCGGCGGCGATGATCGCCTCTCCCACCCCCGCAAGGGGCTTTGCGAACGCCGGCTGCCAGCCGGTCATGCCGAAAATATCCTGCATC
>CBFGRU010000032.1:0-17675 GCA_965651255.1 uncultured Phycisphaerales bacterium | reverse complement strand
GCCTACGAACCGGGCGAATCAACATCATCACTGTTCGGCGGCAACAGCAACTGGCGCGGGCCGATCTGGTTCCCGGTGAACTATCTGCTCATTGAAGCGCTCGAGCGGTATGACCACTTCTACGGCGAGACGTTTCTCATTGAATGCCCGACCGGTTCAGGGCAGCGCATGCGGCTCGGGGCCGTGGCCGATGAACTGCGCCGGCGGCTCGGCACACTGTTCCGGGTCAATCCTGCGAGCGGATCGCGCCCGCTTGCCTCCCATGGACATCGGCCGGAAGACCCATTGCTGTTCCATGAGTACTTTCATGCCGACACCGGCAGGGGTTTGGGCGCGAGCCACCAGACAGGTTGGACGGCATTGATCGCCCTCTGTCTGGCTGACCTGGCGCGGCCGGACCGTGAACGGTAACACCGTCAGACCGGTCGAATGCCCCATAGGCCAATCGAGACTACTGGGAGTCTTTGAGCAGGTGTTCAACGAAGAAGTCGAGTCGCCTGCGCCGGCCGTAGGAAGACTCCGCTGCACCGTGGCCGGCGCCGGGAATGAGCAGGAAGTCAAAGTCCTTGTCAGCGCGAATGAGTGCATCGACAACCTGCAACGTCGAAGCTGGATCGACGTTCTCATCCTTCTCGCCGACGATCAGGAGCAGCTTGCCTTCCATGCGATGAGCATGAACGACATTGCTGCTGGCCTCGTACTCCGGGCCGACGGGGTAGCCCATCCACGCTTCATTCCACCAGATCTTGTCCATGCGATTGTCATGGCAGCCGCAATCCGCAACGGCGACGTGATAGAAATCGTTGTGGGCGATCAGTGCACGCATCGCGTTCTGGCCGCCCGCCGAGCCGCCGTAAATGCCAACGCGAGTGAGATCGAACGCCGGCCCGAACTCGTTCGCGGCAGCGGTGATCCACGCGATCCGATCGGGGAACCCCGCATCGCCGATGTTCTTCCAGCAGTGGTCGTGAAACGCCTTGCTGCGCCAGTTGGTTCCCATGCCGTCGATCTGCACCACAATGAAGCCGCGATCGGTCAACTCGTTCTGGCCGTAGCGAAGGCGAAACGATTTGGGCACATGTGCGCCGTGCGGACCTGCGTAGATTGATTCGATGACCGGATACGACCGTTCGGCATCGAAATCCCGTGGCCAATGAATAATGCCCCAGATATCAGTCTGTCCATCGCGCCCCTTCGCGACAAACCGCGTCGGCGGACGGTGGGAGCGGCCGGTCGCACTCGCTGCTTCCGAGTTGACGACTTCCGCTTTTGCAAGCGTGGCGATGAAGTGACCATCGTGTGCACGGCGCAACTCGGTCACCGGCGGAAGATCCACGCGGGAGTATCGATCGATGAAGTACTCACCGCCGGGTGAGGCGGTCAGCTCATGTGTGCCATCACCTTCGGTCAGAATCGTCAGGTTCGATCCATCAAAACCGATGCGCGCGGTGTGCACGTGATAGGGGTCCTGCTCCGGATGAATGCCCATGGCGCGGAATGTGATCGTTCGTGCATCATGGTCCACATGATCCACGCCGCGCACCACCCAATGGCCGGTCGTGATGGGATTCTTCACCTCCCCGGTACTTGCATCGAGAAGGTAAAGATGATTCCAGCCGCTGCGCTCGGACATCCAGATGATCTCTTTGGTATCGAGCAGATCGTGCCGAAAATATTTGTTTGAGTAATCAACGAATGTGTCCGGCTCTTCACGAATGATCGCAGATACCTCGGCGGAGACGGGGTCGATGGAGAGCACCCGCATCACCTGGTGGCCGCGCTGGTTGTACGTGAAGAGAAAGCGCGATGAATCCGGCAGCCACGCGAAGTCGCTGATGGACCAGGGATTCTCGAACAGGGTGCGGTCGAGCGGCACGGCGTTCCGCTCCTTGAGATTGAAGAGCACCGGAAACGTCTGCGGAATGCGATCGCCCGGCTTGAGATAGTGATAGGAGTGCAGTTTGGGTTGAAGCTGATCGCGCGGCGCCGCTTCGATGTAATGCACGCGACGATCGCCACCCGATCGCCTCTTCAGGGCAACGAGGTACTCTTGATCGGGTGAAAAGTAGAAGCGATTCTCATAGCGATCATCGGCTGATCCATCGGTCGTCAGCCGGTGCTCGTTCCCGGTGTCTCGATCGTGCAGGATAATGTTGTACTCGCGTATCGAGGCAGAGTATCGGTTTCCACCGGCAACATCGCGCGCGGGATTGGCGCGTGCCTCCGGGCGCCGGGGGGGTGAAGCGACCGTGCCATCGAGGTAGATGACATTGGTCCCACGTTCGGCGCGAATTCCGCCAAGCGTTTCACCGCTTTGAAGTCGGAGCAGCCAGACGTGGCCCGCAAACGTGTGCTGCTGAAACGTCGCGCCCGGCGCGATGTTGCCGTAAGAGCGTTCCTGGCCGGATGAATCCCGCCACACACACTGAATGACCTGGGTGCCTGCATTGTGAATGAGCAGTTGTGTCTCAGGCCCGCCGTTTCGACTGTTCCCCGGATTCGTCGTGAGTGGCCGCCCGATATCGCGGAGTTCTTCGGCGGTCGCATCGCGCATCTGCAGTTGCTCATGTTCCGCAAAGAGCAATCCCGGTCCGCCGCTGATCAACAATCGAAATCCTCTCGCCGACGATTGCAGATGATCAATCGGCAGCCGACCGGGCGCAACATCTCGCCCGAGCCGTTCGCTCAGCCGGAGCGCCATCAACGCGTGATCAAAGAGCGGTTTGCGCGTGCCCGTCTCTGCATCGACCAGGATGAACTCACTTGTGCCATCGTGATGTTCCAACCGGTACCAGCATCGGTGCGCATCAATCCACTCGGGATCAATCTGGCTGTTGATGAGGCGCGGTCCGGGCTGTGCAGTGCCGGGAAGGGCAACTGACACCGTCACGAGTGCGCTGAGAAGAAGAACGAATCGGTACATGGAAACGTGCATCGGCTCATGATACAGACGCGCCGCCGATCAGGAGAGATGATTCAACCGAAGCTGCGCAGCCCGGGCGTGAGCTTCCAATCCTTCCATTCGGGCAAGGGCAATTGCATCGCCAGCCATACTGCGGGCGGTATGCATATCGGTGATCTCAAGTTGCGTGCGGTGCGTAAGGAAGCTCAGGACGCTCAGGCCGCTGGCATGGCGCGCTGTGCCTCCGGTCGGCAGGGTGTGATTCGGACCGGCGCCGTAGTCACCGAAGACCTCGGCCGTGCGTTCCCCGATAAAGAGCGCGCCATATCGATTCAATCGCTCCGCGACCTCGTGCGCGTTGCTTGTGCACACCTGCAGATGCTCCGGCGCGAGTTCGTTGGCGAGATCGACTGCATCGTCCATCGAGGACGCGATCAGGACGAAGCCGTTTCGCATGAGCGATTCGCACGCAGTTGCCGGGGCGTTGAGCAAGACGGCCTGGCGCGAGAGTTCATCCTCGACCGAAGTGATCAGTGCCGGCTCGGTTGTGATGAGCATGGGAATCGCATCAACATCGTGCTCCGCCTGCGCGAGTAGATCGGCTGCAATGAGGGCAGGGTTGGCATCACCATCGGCGAGAATGAGAAGTTCACTGGGACCGGCAAGCATGTCGATGCGCACGCGGCCGCTCACGAGTTGCTTGGCCGCGGTGACCCAGCGATTGCCGGGGCCGACAATGCAATCGCACGCCGGCACACGACCGATTCCGTACGCCAACGCAGCGATTGCGTGCGCTCCGCCCACACAGAGAAGTACATCGGCATCGGCAATCGCGGCGGCTGCGATTGTGGTGCGCGATGGCTTGGGTGATGCAACCCAGACTGAGTCAACTCCGGCTGCCCTGGCAGTGACCGCCGTCATGAGGACGCTCGATGGCAGCGGATACCGTCCGCCCGGCGCATAGCAGCCGGCGGTCGATACCGGCTGAACGCGGTGCGAGGCAATACCACCCATGATCGGGAAGGTCAGATCTGAAATCGTGCTGCGTTGAGCGGCCGCAAAGGCGCGAATGCGATCTGCGACCCGTTCGAGCGTCGCGCGCTCGGCTGGATCAACAGTGGTGAGTGCCCTTGCCATCTCCTCCCGTTCAAGGATCAGCGGCTCACCGGGCTGTCGATCGCCGAAGCGTTCCGCGCAGGCGCGGAGCGCGGGCTCGCCGCCGCTGTGCACTTCCTGCAGGATTGCGGCAGCGTCACGAAGCGTCTCTGCATCAACAGCTCCGTCTCGACGATCGGGCAGGTCAGTGCGGTCTCTCCGGGCCAGGGTGAGTCGAATCATGCGCCACCTCGCTCGCGCGTGGGCTTGGCATCGCCCGGTCTGCGGGTCAATCGTCGGCGGCGCTGGTTGAGAATCGTTTCAACCTGTTCCAGTGAGACACCTGAGTTCGTCATTGCCACCAGGGTGAAGTACAACACATCCGCAGCCTCCTGCGCGGTTTCTTCGGAAGTCTGCGAGTGAATCAACTCCTCGACTTCTTCCCGCAGCTTGGCGTGAAGGAGAGATGGATCGCGACACAGTCGCGCCGTGTACGAATCAGGCGGCGCCTGGCGCAATCGGTCGCGCAGCGTTCTTTCAAGCGCACTGAGTCCGGCATCGGCGCCCCAGCACGTGCGCGTGTGCCGATGACAGAAGCCCTCGCCCTTCTGGCGCACGGTGAAACGCAGAGTGTCACGGTCACAGTCCAGATCGATCGCGAGCAACTCCTGCGTTGATCCGGATGATTCACCCTTGACCCACAATCCGCGCGAGCGAGAGTGGTACACGCCTCGCCTTTGCTCAACCGCGTGGCGCACACTCTCCGCGTTTGAATACGCAAGGCCGAGCGCGACACCGCGTTCATCAACCACAACCGTTGGCCAGAGACCATCCGGGCGGTCAGATGTGAGCGGTGCGGTGATTGCCTCGGCAAGTCCCAGCCGCCCGGTGTACAGCGCCATGCCGACCTGGCAATCAGCACCGAGAGCATCAATGGCTGCAACCTCATCCGCAGTGGTCACACCGCCCGCCACGGTCAACCTCGCATCGTGAGCTTCGTTGACTAGTACTTCGACTTCTGTGAGATCAATGCCGCCCATTCGTCCTTCACGATCCACAAACGTCACGAGAAACCCACCGACGATATCGCGCAGTTCACGCATTCGATCAATGACGGTGCGACCGGTGGCTCGCAGCCAACCTTCGACGACGACTTCACCGTGCGACGTGTCGAGTGCCGCAATCGTTCGTTCGCGCGGGAGTTCGCGCAAGACCTCAGGTGTGGCGGCCGTACCGAGGATGACCTTGCTTGCCCCTGCATCGAGCCAGCGAATCGCATCGGAGGCGGAGCGAATGCCGCCACCCACACGGCAGGGGGCCAGGGCGAGTAACTCGCGGATCACCGATTCGTTTGATCCCTGTGACAACGCCGCATCAAGATCGATGACGGCAATCTCGCCGGCAAGTCGGAACGACTCGGCGATGGGCATCGGGTCGCCTGCATCGATCGCCTTCTCACGCCCGCCGATGAGTTGCACCGCGTTTCGATTCATGAGATCAATGGACGGAACAATCATCGCCGTACCTCGATTCCTGCTTGCGCGAGGATGTCTTTCAATGTTTCGACCGTGATGGAACCTTCGTGAAAGATGCCCGCGGCCAGTACCGCATCAGCGCCGGCTTGCAAGGCGTCGATCATGTGCTGCGCGGTCGCCGCGCCTCCCGATGCGATGATGGGGATGTCAACGGCGGAGCTGATCGCACGTAGAAGCGCCGTGTCATACCCGCTTCGCGTGCCGTCACGATCCCAGCTGGTCAGCAGGATTTCGCCCGCGCCGAGCGATGCCGTTTCGCGCGCCCAGTGAATCACATCCAGACCAGTGCGTCGGGTGCCAGCATGGGTCATGAGTTCCCACGCGGTCGATTCGCCATGCACATCGACTTCGGTGTGCGCCGCATCAATCGCGACAACGGTGCACTGCCGGCCGAATCGCTCCGCGATCTCTCGAATCAAGTTCGGCCGCTCAGCCGCTGCGGTGTTGAGACTGATCTTGTCGGCTCCGGCTTCGAGCAGCGCGCGGGCATCATCAATCGTGCGTACGCCGCCGCCCACGGTCAGTGGAATCGAGAGCTGCGCCCGCACCGCGGCGATCGTCTCCACCTGGGCTGCTCGAGATTCCTTCGTGGCGGAGACATCGAGCAGAACGAGTTCATCCGCGCCGTGCGCCTGGTACAACAGCGCTCGCTCAACCGGATCACCTGCATCGCGCAGGTTCGCAAAGCGGACTCCCTTGACCACGCGCCCGCCACAGACATCAAGGCACGGAATGATTCGCCGCGTCAGCATGCAGCACACTCCTTCTGCTCAAGCCAGCGCTCGAGAAGATTCATTCCGAAATCGCCAGAGAGTTCCGGGTGAAACTGGCAGGCCAGGATCGACTCACGTTCGATCGCTGCAACAAATGAACCGCCGTACTCTGCGGTCGCGCCGATCCAGCCGCTTGGAATCTCGGTCAACCGGTACGAATTGGCGAAGTAGGCGTATCCGCATCGCAGGTGTGTTGACCGCTCGGTTGCACGGATGAAGTTCCACCCGAACTGGGGCGTGCGGACACCAGTGAAGCGGGTCAGCATCCCGGGGATCACGCCGAGTCCCCGCGCACCGGGCGACTCCTCGCTGGCCTCGGCGAGGAGTTGCATGCCGACACACACCGCCAGCAGAGGCCGCCCAACTTCGATCCGTCGGCGAATCGCTTCATCCAGCCCGTGTGTACGCAGTGAATCAGCCGCTGCCCCGAACGAACCGACTCCGGGTAGAACGAGTCGATCGGCCTTGATGACATCATCACGATCAATCGCGGTGCGTGGCCGGCAGCCGAGGCGCGCAAAGGCCGCCATGACCGAGGCCATGTTCGCGGTTCCGGTGGAGACGATGACCACATCACGCGGTTTCACGTGAGCGTTCCTTTTGTACTTGGTACATCGACGGATGTCTGCCGCGAGACTGCCATCCTGAGCGCGAGCGCACACGCCTTGAACGCCGCTTCCGCGCGATGGTGGTCGTTCTCTCCACGGAGCACATCAACATGAAGGGCAGCGCGCATCGCCGTCGCGAGTGACCGGAAGAAATGGGTGAAGTTCTCCGTGGCCACCTGACCGAGCATTTCACGCTTGAGGTTGAGATTGATGACGGATGCAGGACGACCGGAGAGATCGATCACGACGCGCGCCAGGGATTCATCGAGCGGCGCATAGGCCGAGGCAAACCTCGCAATGCCCGCGCGCGTACCGAGTGCGCGATCGATTGCCTGCCCGAGAACGAGGGCGACATCCTCGACCGTGTGGTGGTCATCAACTACCAGATCACCCGTGCACGACAACTCCAGATCAAACCGCGCGTGAAACGAGAGGATCGTCAGGAAGTGATCGAGACTGCCAAGGCCGGTAGCAACTTCTGCCGTGCCGGTTCCATCGAGATTGAGCGTGAGTCGAATAGACGTCTCCGCCGTCGCGCGTTCGATCGTCGCGATGCGTGGCGTGATGTTCGGCAGGGGGTCGTTGGTCATCATGTGGAGATCTCCAGGACCTCGCGGAGTGCGATGGTCAAACGGGTGAAGTCGTCGTGGTTTCCGGGGCAGGTCATGCGAACGAGATCGCGGAGTGCCGGGTCGGTGGGGAAGCCGCGAACAGCAATGCCGCGCTCAGTCAGCCGGGTGCGAATGTCATCTGCGCGTGCAAGCCGAGCCGCGACAAAGTTCGCTTCACTCGGATATGGACATCCGCCGCCGGCAGTGAGCAGTGTGCAGAGTTCTTCGCGCTCTCTTCGGATTCGCGCAAGGTATTCGCCATCGGGGCCTGCTCGCAGCGCCGCCAGCCCGATCGCAATCGAGAGTCCGGAGGTTGGATAGGGGCCTCCCGCAGCGCGCAGCCAACGGATCATCTTCTCCGGGCCGACCGCATAGCCGAGGCGCAGTCCGGCAAGACCAAACGCCTTGGAGAATGTGCGGATCGTGAGGACGTTGGGCAGCGCCAGCGCGGAGGCGGTCAGGCCGCTCCCGGTAAATTCTTCGTAGGCAGCATCGAGCATGATCATTGCGTGGGGCGCGGCCGCAGCGATGCGCACCAAGTCTTCGCGCTGCGCGATCAACCCGGTCGGGTTGTTCGGTGAGACGACTGCAATCAGCGCTGTGCGATCGTCAACAGCATTGATGATCTCGTCGGTTGGGAAGGCGCGTTCGTTCCAGTTGATCGCGACAATCTCCGCGTTGCGGAGCCGAGCGCTGCGCTCGATCATGATGAACGTCGGCTGCGGAATGATCACGCGCCGCCCCGGACCGAGCATCGCACGGCAGCAGCGGTCGATTGCATCATCACCACCAGCAGTAACAAGCACCTGCCCGTTCGCAACACCGAATCGATCGGCCAGGGCTTCTTCGAGCGCGTGCGCGGAGGGATACCGGCGAAGTGTTTCCGCATCGACCGCCTGAAGTGTCCGCAGGATCGCATCGCCGGGCGGAGGCCCCTCATTGGCATCGAGCGCCAGATCAGTCGGTATCGGCAGGCGAGGGACAGCGTACCCCCGGTCGGACCCAATCATCGCAACGGGTGTCGGTTCACCGGGACGGAAACGGAGTGTGTTTTCGCTGGACATGTGTTTCCTCACAGCGTCACGGTGTTACGGAACGATCTGGCTGGTTGAACTGACGACGATGTCCGTTCCTCCACGCCGTTTGATTTCGGGGACGATGCGGGGAAGTTCCGAACGGAGCACGGCGGCCTTGACCGCGAATCCACCGCCGCCGTGAAGTGTGGAGATCGTGGGCTCACGCATGCAGGGGAGCGCTTTGATGATCTCTTCAAGCGTTGCGATCGTGACGTTCACTTCAACCATCACCCGCTGGCGTGCTTCGAGCACACTGCGCAGCAGCAGCACCAGTCGTTCAATCACCTCGCGCCGCGCGGGGTCATCCATCGCGCGTGGGTTTGCGTACAGGCGCGTCGTTGATGTGAGCAATTCATCGACGATGATCAGGCCGTTGGCGCCCAGGGTGGCGCCGGTCGCGGTGTTATCGACGATGCAGTCCGCATCTTCCGGCGGGAAGACTTCCGTCGCCCCGTAGGAGTGCACGAACGTCGCTTCGATGCCGCGTTCACGAATCCATCGCTGGGTGATCTGCGCGTACTCGCTGGCAATGATGAGCGGCTGATTCGGCAGCGCGCCATCAATGAGCAGTTCCCGTGGCGCCGCGGCGACCAGCCGGACCGGGTCAAGACGCGTATCCAGCAGTTCAACAACATCCGCGTTGAACTCGGCAACCCAGTCCGCTCCCGCAAAGCCGACATCGCGCGAGCCAAGCTCGACCATCTCGATGATGTTCTGCGGCTTGAGAATCTTGGCTTCCACGCCTTCGAGCGAGATGGTCGGGCGATACATGCGGCTGCCGATGCGAAGGTCAATGCCTGCATCGGCGAGCAGCCGAAAGACACCTTCCTGCATGTGACCCTTGGGCAGGCCCAGCCGGACAATCGGTGTTGGAGATGGTCTGTATGCTTGTGCGGTTGCCATGGCGTGAGTCCTTGTTCTGGGCTCCGCCGGCGTCATTTCTCACCTGATCAGACTGACATGAGAAAGAGAAACGCCGGTCGGGCCGGCGTCTCGGGTCAAATCAGGTGTTGAAGTTTCTTCCTCAGACCTGCTGCCACATCGCCATCCCGCGCCGCTGGGCGTGGTGATGATGATGGCCATGATGAATCTGGGTTGCGGCGGTCATGAGGAACCAAGTATGGGCGCGGTCTGAATCACGGTCAAGGTGATTCGCTTTCAAGCCGAAACGGATGCACCGAATCCGGGCTTTCCGGTACACTTCCGACTTTCACCGAGCACAAAGCGCTTTGACAACGCTGACTGATAACCCGCCAGTGCTCCGTGTGGAGCACCTCACCAAGGACTACCCCGCCACCCGGGCGCTGGACGGGGTGACGATCGACTTTCGCAGGGGAGAGGTGCACGGTCTCATCGGGGAAAACGGTGCTGGCAAGAGCACCCTGATGAAGATTCTCGCGGGACTCGTAACCCCCGATTCCGGGCGCATCATCCGCATGAACACGGATGTCGTGATTCGATCGGTGCAGGATGCGACCCGCCTCAGAATCGCGATGGTGCACCAGGAACTCAACCTCATCGATGAATTGAGCGTGGCGGAGAATATCTTTCTCGGTCGGGAGCGCACCACGCTTGGCTTCGTCCATCGAGGTGAGAGCATCGCGGAAGCGAAGCGGCTGCTCGATGAAGTGGGGTGCCACGTGTCACCGCGCGCTCGCGTCAAGACGCTTTCGATCGCGGATCAGCAATTGGTGGAGATCGCCAAGGCCGTCTCCTGTCATGCGGAAGTCCTGATTCTGGATGAGCCGACCGCGGTGCTCAGCCAGCGCGAAGTCGCATTGCTCTTCTCGCTCATTCGTCAATTGCGCGAGGCCGGTCGAACCATCATTTACATTTCTCACCTGTTGCCGGAGATACTCTCAATCTGCGACCGCGTCACCGTGCTCCGCGATGGAGCGTTCGTACGAACACTGGAAGGTGAGGCGATGCGGTCTGCCACTGAAGAGCAGCTCGCGAGTCTGATGGTCGGCCGAACGATGTCCGATCACTTTCCGGCGCGGTCAGAGCCGACCGATCGCGAAGTTCTGAGCGTCAAAGGGCTTCACGTTCCCGGGCGAGTGCACGATGCGAGCTTTACCCTGCGCGCGGGTGAGATTCTCGGGTTTGCCGGCCTCGTCGGAGCCGGGCGAACGGAACTGGCGGAAGGCCTTGTCGGCCTGCGGCCGCACTCGGTGGACCAGTTGGAGATTGAAGGTCGCCCACGAAAAATCCGACGGCTCGATGATGCGGTTCGCGCGGGGCTGGCGTATTTGTCGGAAGACCGCAAGGGGCGTGCGTTGACGCTCGGCATGGATATTGCCGCGAACATCACGCTCCTTTCCCTGAAGAGATACTGCCATCCGTTCATCTCGCGGCGCGAGGAAGAGAACGCCGCGCGTGAACAGGCGGCTGCACTGAACACGAAGTACGGCGATGTGCGTGATTCGATTACGACGCTTTCCGGCGGGAATCAGCAGAAGGTGGCGCTGGCCCGATGGCTGGAAGTCAGGCCGCGTGTGCTCATCCTTGATGAACCGACGCGCGGGGTTGATATCGGCGCCAAGGAAGAGATCTACCGACTCATCGCGAAGCTCGCGCGGGATGGCATGGCTTGCATGCTCATCTCCAGCGAAATGAACGAGATCATCGGCCTCTCCCACCGGGTGGCGGTGATGCGGGGCGGGCGAATCGTGAAGATGCTTGACCGAGATGAACTCGCCGAGGAAGCGATCATGTTCCACGCCGCCGGCGTTGCGCAGCATCAGAAGGTTTCCGCATGATGATGAATGCACCGACGGTCCAGCCGCGCTCACCCCTCGAGACCTTCGCTGCGGTCTGGCGCCGATTGCCATCCTGGTCGGGAGCAGCCATCGCGTTCTTCACGCTCGTGCTCGCGATCGTGCTGTATGAATACTTCGCGCTCGGCCAGATGAACTTCATCAAGCCGGTGAACCTGCTCAACGTGCTGAAAAGCAACAGCGAGCTTGGCATCATTGCGGTCGGCATGACGCTGGTGATCATTCTTGGCGGAATCGACCTCGGTGTCGGGTCGCTCTTGGCGATCGCCGGCGGTCTCGGCATCTTGGCGATGACCGCGGCGTCCGATGCTGGCGTCACCGGTTTCAGCGCGTTTGCAGTTGTCATCGCCGTTTCACTTCTGGCCGGTGCCGCCGGTGGATTCCTGAACGGAACGCTGATTGCGTGGGGCAGGATTGCGCCGTTCATCGCGACGCTCGGGGCACTCGTGGCCTATCGATCGCTGGCCCGCTGGGCCGGGGGCAGCGGCCAGTTTCGCGCGAGTAACGACTGGTACACCGCACTCGGCAAGGGAATCGACATTCCCTTCACCAACATCTCTCGCAACCCCAACGTCGAGATTCCACTTCAGGTGTCGTGGGCGTTCATTCTGCTGGTGCTGGCTGCGGTGCTGGCTGCGGTGCTGCTGAACATGACGCGGTGGGGGCGGTACCTTATCGCCATCGGATGCAACGAAACCGCAGCGCGGTATTCAGCCATACCCGTAGCGCGCATCAAGATCATGACCTATACGTTGATGGGACTGCTCGCGGGTGTCGCCGCCCTTGTGCACGGATCACGCTTTTCCAGCATCAACAGCGCGCAGGCAGGGTTGTTGTACGAACTCGACGCCATTGCCGCCGTCGTGCTGGGCGGGACCAGCATGCGCGGAGGATCGGGGACGATCATCGGGACGATCTTCGGCGTGCTGACGATCGGCTGCATCAAGAACATGATGACGATCCTCGGCATTCCAAGCCAGCTCGATGGAGTCGTGATGGGCATCATCATCATTGTCGCCATTCTGCTGCAGCGCATCGGCGAACGGCACGCGTAAGGCCCTTCCCACGCGAATCCGCATTCCGGTACAATCCACGTTCGCTTCTCACGGACTGATCCAGGAGACCTGTCATGCATTCAACACCATTCCGCGCGCTTCGGTCACTTGCGCTCTTCGCGTTTACCTCACTGTCGCTGGTTGCATTGAACGGCTGCGGCGGAAGCGGGGGAAACGGCGGTAACACCGGCGGCGGTCAATCGAACGCAACGCCATCGAACAGCGGCATGAACGCTGAGACCGGCGGTGGCGGTGATATCACGATCGGCGTCGCCATTCCCGCCGCGACGCACGGCTGGCCGGCGGGCGTCATCTGGTGGGCCGAGCAGACGATGAGAGACTTTCCCGATGTGAAATGGGAGTTTCAGCAGGCCGGCAACGCCGCGGAACAGGCCGCGCAGATCGAGGCCATGCTGGTCAAGGGCATCGACGGCCTCGTGGTGCTGCCCTTCGACAGCGATACTCCGTTGCCGGCGATCAAGAACGCCAAGGCACAGGGGGTCTTCGTGGCCAGCGTTGATCGCGGCCTGCGTGAGCCGGTGGCCGATGTCTACATCTCCGGAGACAACCGCGCCTTCGGCCGCGAGTCGGCGAAGTTCATGGCCGAGAAACTCAACGGCGAGGGCAAGATTGTCATCCTGCGCGGAATGCAGGTGGAGATTGATGTCGAGCGATACGAAGGCGCGATGGAGATCTTCAATCAGCACAACGGCATCGAGGTCCTCGGCGCAGAACACGGCAACTGGAATCGAGCCAATGCGCACGACGTCATGGCGGCGTTCCTCACGCGGTTCGATCAGATCGATGCGGTCTGGGCAAGCGATGATGACATGGCTCTCGGGGTCGAGCAGGCCATTCGCGAAGCGGGTCGGCAGAACGAAATGTGGGTGCTCGGCGGCGCGGGCATGAAGTCCATGGTGCAGCGCGTCATGGAAGGGGATCCGATGTTCCCCGCGGACATCACCTACCCGCCCGGGATGATCTCGGCGGGAATCGTCCTCGCCGTCGCAAATCTGCGCGGGGGCGATGAAGCCGCCTACCACGAACGCATTCCCGCACACCTGCGGGTGTCGCGCAGTGAACTGCTCACAGCCGGAGCTTCGCGGCCGCCAGGTCAGCGCAAGGTCACCGTGCCCGTCACGCTGATCACGCCGGAGAACGCAAGCGAGTTCTACTTCCCCGATTCAGCGTACTGATCAACCCGGGCGCCATCACGGCGCTGCATCCTCGAGCTTGAAATGCGAAACGGCGGGGCGCTCCCACATGGCGCCCCGCCGTTCGTTTGCGAATCACTCAGTCGATGCCGCAGCGTTTCGCGGCATCGTGCTGCGTTATGCAGATTCAGCGCGCGGGTGTGCATTGTCGTACGCTTCGCGCATGCGCTTGGTGGTCAGGTGGGTGTAGATCTGCGTCGTGGACAGCGACTGATGCCCCAGCAGTTCCTGCACGCTGCGCAGGTCTGCGCCGTTATCGAGCAGGTGCGTCGCGAAGGAGTGCCGCAGCGTGTGCGGGCTGATGGTCGGGTCCAGCCCCGCTTCGCGCAGATACTTCGACACTTTGCGCCGGACCGATCGTGTGCTGAGCCGGCCGCCGTGCTTGTTCACGAAAAGCGGAGATTTGTCCTCGACCGAGCCGCCGTTTCGCAGCACTTCGCCATCCAGAATCGTAATGTACTGACGCAGCGCCGCCAGGGCGTGCGATCCGAGCGGAACGATGCGTTCCTTTCGGCCTTTCCCTCGGATGATGATTGCTTCGCCGGTCTCATCCAGGTCGCCGCGATTGATGCCCACCAGTTCGCTGACGCGAATACCGGTTGAATACAGCGTCTCGAGAATCGCGCGATCACGCGAACCCAGCAGGGTGTGGTCATCCGGCGCTGCCAGCAGTCGCTCGATCTGATCGACCGTGATGGCCTTCGGCAGACGCTTCGGCTGCTTCGGAGTGCGAATGAGTTGCATGGGGTTCGCTTCAACGATGCCCCGCTTCATCATCCACTTGTAGAACGATCGAAGCGTCGCGATCTTCCGCGCCATCGTGGCGGGGGAGTACTCCTGATCCGCCAGATGCGACAGAAAGCCGCGGATCGAATTGGCATCGGCCTTCAGAATCAAGCGGGTAATCGTTTCCGGCCGAACGCTGCCTGCCACACTGCCGGCGGACGAATCGCTGGTCGTCTTCGCATCGACAGTGGCGAGGTGATGATTCAGAAACGCCTGCTCCCGCTGCGTCTCGAATTCAACACCGTGCTCGACTTCAAGGAAGTCAATGTACTGGCGCAGATCCACGCCGTAGCACCGCGCGGTGTACTCGCTGAAGTGCCGTTCATCCAGGAGGTAACTCTGAAAGAGAAGGACCAGTGGGAGGGTGTCGCTCATGACTGAATACTCGCTGTCACAAAGAAGTAGATTGACGTTCGATCAGCGCTCGTCCTCAGGGAGGTCGAAGCTGGTCTGCATTGAGGGGAGGTGGTTCAGGTTGGTCAGAATGCTCGCCGGCGGCGTTCGGCCGAGAATCTCTTCACTCAGCACGGCGGCATCGAACCAGTCCAGCGGGGCGCTGCCGTTCGCCGCCAGACGGGTGATTGAATCGACGAGACGCTCTTCATCACCGCGCGCACAGCGAAAACGCCACAGGTGGCGTCCCTTGAAGAACTCCACCACGGTGTCATCGTGGCCTGAATCCGTTTCTGAATGTGGGTGATTGGCGGGGGGCTGCATCTCGGTGTCCTCGGCCCGAAGCCGAAGACACCAGTCGAAGGTGTCTCAGCGCCGGGAATCGGTCTGCGCCACGGTCTGCCCGGCCGCCTGCTGTCGATGCGCGTGCTGCGCCAGCAGATCGGCCGTCAGCCAATGGCTGACGAACTGCGTGAACAGCTCCATGCGCATCTCGTAAATCCGTGTCCCGAAGGCACTGTCAGGAACATGCCGGCCTCGGGCGTACGCCTGCAACGACGCCCGAACATCATGGTTCGCAGCATCAAACACACCCGACGCCCTCAGTGGACGATGCTCTGCCTCGTGCGGCGGGGGCGGGCCTGTCGGCGAACGTAACAACTCACGCGGGTCAAGCAATGACTCCGCATCGTTCGGTGATCGCTGAAACAACTCGACCGCCATCCCCAGTCGAACCGGTGGAAATGCATGCCAGGTCGTCACCGTTCCGATCAGAATGCCATCAACATTCAAAGCATTCATCAGCGCCGTTGCTTCCTGCGCCGTTGAGATCGTGGCCAGGTCGAGCGCACGCATCGCGAGAATCACTCGATTCACCGGCACCGTCTGCAGACCCTGCACCTGTTCGATCTCTTCCGTGAAGAAATCCGCCAGACGCGCTTCATCAAGCGTGGAGATACCAGATTCGTTCGTGAACGGAACGACCGCCCACACCCGCGGCTCTGCGTACGGCGCAATGAGTCGGGTCGGAGCGACCAGCCGTTCGCCCGATTGGCAGCCACCATGGAAACTGATCACGGTGAAACCAATCACCACGATCACCATCAGCCGGTGAACCGCACGGAGAACGAATCGCATGGGCTGTGCACTTGTCATGGCGTCCTGCCTGATCAGGGGGCTCCGCCCGCCCGATGTCGGGTCGCATCCGTACGACCCGCGAAACTCGCATCCAGCGCTTTCGCGAAGGATGCGCAACAGTCATTCACACGAACCGCTGCCTCACGGCGCATCCGTCGGCACGGTTACCAATGTGCCCGGATCACGGTCCGTCGTCTTTCGCAACCACGTCGGCGAGACCGACCAGATCGACTCGCGACCCGAGCGGTTCGAGACGAAATACACCTTGCCATCCGCCCCCCAGATCGGCTGCACATCGCTGAACTCGCCGCGCGTCAGATTGGTGCGGCCAGTCCCATCCACCCGGATGATCCACAGCTCCGCAAAGGTCGGATGACCGCTCGCGTGCTTCTCCGGCTCGAGCACCGTCGAGAACACAATGTGCTGACCATCCGGCGACCACGCCGGGTTGATCGTCGCCGCGTTCGAGGCGCTCACGATCTCCGTCGGCCGCGACCCCTCACCATTCACAAAATCGATTGTCCAGATGCCGTGGAACCGGCTGCCGCGCTCCCGCGCACGCTGGAACAGAATCTTGCTCACCGTCGGGTCAGGCGACCACTTTGGGAACAGGCCGTAATCAACAAACTTCTTCACCCCGGGGTTGTCCAGATCAACAACCCACATCTCCCATCGCTGCGACTGCGTGCCGAACCGGCTGTAGGCCAGGTGCCGACCGTCCGGCGACCATGAAGGATGCAGCTCATGCGCTGCATCATCGGTAATCTGAACCGGCTTCCCGCCGGTGGAGGGAATCACATAAATGTCCCAGTTGCCCGCCCGGTTGCTCGCAAAGCTCAGGCGTTTTCCATCCGGGCTGAACGCCGGCATCACTTCATCACTTGGATCATCCGTCAACTGCGTCAGCGTTGAACCACCGACCGCCTTCAGGTACAGATTCGCCGTCTTGCGGTGCTGTGTTGAGGCAAAGGCAATCCATTTGCCATCGGGGTCGATCGCCGGGTCCGAATCCATCCCCTCTTCGCCGAAGGTGATCTGATCCAGGTTGCCGCCGCTTTCGCCGCCGACCGGCTGTCGCGGCTGCTGGTCAGCGAAGTCGCCGAACAACCCCACCCGCACCGCCCGCGGCTGGTTCATCGCCATCGCGCCGGCATCATCACCATGAAAAGTCACATCCTTCGCCGCGGACGATGGCGTGCTTGCCTTCGCCGTGACGGGCTGCGCAATCTTTGGTGTGCGATCCTGTGCGGCATCGCCCACGAACATCGAGTTGAAACTGCTGCATCCACCCAGCCCGCTCGCGAGGAGACAGAGCGCGGATCCACTCAGGAGGATCATCTTCTTCAGTTGCACGACGGAATCTCCCATTCGCTGGGGCATGAGGGTCCGACGGGTGGAGGAGTGATCCTGGCGCTCTACAGGGAACGGCCAGCAATGACACCAAGCTGCCCGGACCATCCGGGCGATGCTCCTCCCTTATCGGACGACTGCCGAATCGACCTTGAAACCCACGACGAATCCCCGCCGCGGACCTATCGGACATCGGATGCCCCCGCCCCCGGCTCAAGCGAAAGTCCCGAAAAACCGCGCGCCAATCATCCCCTTCCCCAACGAGCCGCGACCGTGAGGGTGCGGTTTCGGGTCGAGTGACCGTTTCCCCGCGAGCAACCTTCCGGGGGCAAGGGAGCGCGCCTCCTGAGAGCGAGCGAATCA
>CBFGRU010000031.1:0-17826 GCA_965651255.1 uncultured Phycisphaerales bacterium | reverse complement strand
GGCTGAAACATGACCCCGAGCCTACACCAGGGAGGCTTGCTTCATAGAATCACAGAGCATCTCGCCCCCGGAAGGGTGCTCTGTGCGAGTGTCGTTTGCTGGACATCAAAGCGCGACAGCGGCACACATCATCCTTCGGAGTGATGTGTGGCACCCCCCTCGCGCGCTCGCCCCCCCGGATGATGGGCTCGCGGCGAAACGGGGGCGCGTTGCCTCATACCTCTTCCCTAGTGCCTAGTGCCTAGTCCCTAATGCCTAATGCCTAGTGCCTACGTGCCTTCCCCCTCATCTTCTTCAAACAGCACGCGGAGTGATGGAGTATCCAGATCATCGAACTGGCCGCGGCGGGTGGCCCAGATGAACGCGGCGACGGCGGCGGAGGCGACGAACAGGCCGATGATGAAGACAATGTAGATGACGCTCATCGCGCTGCCGCCTCCTCGTTCGACTTCGTCTTCCTGAACGTGCGCGAACGGAAGGAGAGCGTGATGACGGTGAGCGAGCTGATCGGCATCATGATCGCGGCGATGATGGGGTTGAGGACGCCGGTCATGGCGAGCGTGACGCCGAGCGCGTTGTAGCCGAGCGAGGCGGCGAGGTTGCGGCGGATGACAATCATCGTGCGGCGGGAAGCGTCGATGAGTTCGATGAGGGGCGCAAGGCCGTCGCCGCGGATGGAGACATCGGCCGCTTCGAGACTGGCCTCGGCCCCGCCGCGGATGGCGATGCCGACATCAGCCGCGGCGAGCGCAGCGGCATCATTGACACCATCGCCAACCATGATGATGCGCGTGTTGTTTCTCGCAGCGTCTTGCGCTGCGGCGCGGATGAAGGCGAGTTTCTCCTCCGGCGTGACGCCGCCGTGGCATGATTCGGGGTCGAGGCCGACGCGCGCGCCAATCGTGCGGACGACGGCGGACGCATCACCCGAGAGAAGCGCGATGCCCCAGCCGCGGGCGCGGAGTTCGGCGATGGAGGCAGCGGCATCGGCCTTGGGTTGATCGCCGAGGCCGATGAGCGCGATGAGGTGACCGTTGCGCGCGATGCCGATGGTGGATGAACCCGCGGATTCGATGGTGTGGTGCGCGGCGGCGAGGGTTTGGTTGGTATCGAGCGTGATGCCGAGGGTGTTCAGCCAGGTGAGCGAGCCGATGCGGTAGTGGTCGGCCGCGTCGATGGTGTTGATGGTGGCATCGACACCGCGGCCGGTGTGTTCGTAGCGCGCGGTGATGCGCTGCGAAAAGTGTTCGACCGTGTCGTCATCGTCGGTGATCGAAGTGAGCGCTTTGGCGACGGGGTGGGAGGAGAGTCGTTCGATCGCGGCGATGATGGGCTTGGCGGTTTCATCGCCGAGGTAGTGAGTGATCGTGAGCGAGCCGGTGGTGACGGTGCCGGTCTTGTCGAGCACGATGAGGCCGGGCCGGGCGAGGCGCTCGATGGCATCGCTTTTCTTGATGAGGATGCCCCGCCGCGCGCCCCTGCCGACGGACGCGACGAGCGCGAGCGGCGTCGCGAGGCCGAGCGCACATGGACACGTGACGACAAGCAGCGCGAGCGCGTGCTCGAATGCGAGCGATGGACTGCGCGACCACCACAGAAGGACGGTGATGATCGCGAGGATGATGACCGCGAGGATGAAGCGGCCGGCGAGACGGTCAGCCATCTGCACGAGTTTGGTGCGTTCGGCGGCGGATGATTCGACGAGCTGCATCAACCGGCCGATGCGCGTCGCTTCGCCCGTGGCGGTGACCTGCACGAGCAGACGACCGGCGAGATTGGTCGTGCCGGCGTGGACGGGTTCGTTCACGCTGATCGCGACGGGCGCGGTTTCGCCGGTGAGAAGCGCGAGGTCGAGACTGGATTCCCCTTCGCGCACGATGCCATCGATGGGAATCGTCTCGCCCGCACGGATCTCGACGGTATCGCCCTGCGCGATCGCTTCGACGGGTACTTCGCGCGCGGCGGTGCCATCCCACCGCCGCGCGATGCGCGGCGTGAGCGAGAAGAGCATTTCGATGGAGTCAGCGCTCAGGCGCTGCTGCCGATGTTGAATGAAACGGCCGATGAGGAGGAGGAAGATGAGCACGACGAGCGAGTCGAAGTAGACCTCGCCGGTGCCGCGGATGGTGTTGACCGCGCCCATGATGACGCCGGCGGAGAGGCCGAGCGCGATGGGGAGATCCATGTGCGGTGCACGGGCGCGCAATGCACCGATCGCGCCGCGAAAGAACGTGCGGCCGGGCCAGGCGAGGGCGATGATGGACATGACCAGCGATGTCCAGCGGAAGAGCGCGGCGTGCGAGGATTCCATGCCGTGAAACACGCCGCCGTAAAGCGCGAAGGAGATGACCATCACGTTGCCCGCGAGCGCGCCGGCGATGCCGAGATCGATGAGTCGCTGACGACCTTCACGACGCCGCCGATCGTGCGCCGCGCGACTGCGGAGCGGGTGTGATGGGTAGCCGATCGCATCAAGTTTCTGCGCGATGGTGGCGAGCGAAACGCGCGAGGGTTGCCAGGTGATCCGCGCGACGCCCCGCCGAAGGTTGAGCGTGGCCGACTGCACACCGGGTACGAGTCGCGGAAGTTTCTCGACGAGCCACACGCACGCAGCGCAGTGCACCCGCTCGAGGTAGAGTTCGACCGTCGCGCGGTCATCGCCGGTGTTGCGAACGTAGAGATTCGCGAACGCGGCATCATCGAACGCTTCGTACGAGCGGTTGCTGGCGCGGACCGGCTCCGTCTCGGCATCGTCGAGCGAATCGCGAAGTCGGTAATACTGATCGAGGCCACATTCGCGGAGAAGTGCGTAAACGGTGCGACACCCATCGCAGCAGAATGCATGGGAGGAACTCGCGTCTTGGCGTTCACCGGGAACGGGCAGGCCGCAGTGCGCGCACGCCACATCGGTCTGCACGTGTTCACGAGCGGAGGCGCGCGACACGCAAGCCAGCAACTCACCGGCTGGTTGCAGCGTCGTCATCATCGCCCCCTTCGCAGCACGGCAGCTTCTCGTGATCGATCGACTCGATCTGCTGCAAGAGATCGGCCGATTGATCGGGCGTCACCCCCACTGCCATCGCCGGCATGTTGAGCCGACCCGCGACCGTGACGAGGCCGATCATGATCAGCATCGCGGCGCTGAGGCGCGGCAGATACCGTCGGAACGAGCCGCTGAGTTTCTGCACGCTGAGGCCGAGCGCGAGCATGACCGGGAGCGTGCCGGTCCAGAACACAGCCATCGTGATCGCGCCGTTCACAGGATGCGCGGTTCCCGCCGCGACAACGAGAAACGCCCAGAGCCAGCCGCACGGCAGGAGCCCGGTCAATACGCCGATGATGAACGCGCGCGTCACCGGCGGCCACTGAAACGCGAAGTCGAACCCGCGCCGCAGCATCCGCTGCATGCGGGGCGAGTTCTTCATGACCACACCGCCGACGCCGCACGCGCGACCGAGCGCGAACAGTCCAAACACGATCATGAGCGCCCCCGCGATCACCGCGGCGGTTCGCTGCCAGCCGAGCATGGCGCCGCCGAAGTCGATCGCGCTTCCGGCGAATCCGGCGATTGCCCCGAGCGCCGTGTACATCACCACGCGCCCGGCGTTGTACGCGACCGGTGCCCGCCACGATGATTCGCTCTCCCCGCCGCTGGTCCCCGCGCAGAACGCGAGCACACCGCCGCACATTCCCGCGCAATGCAGTGAGCCGAGCAGACTGGCGACAAAGACGGCGACGATGACAGCGGTCACGGCGTCTCCCGATTCCCTGCATCGCTCTGTGATGGCGCGAACTCATGCTGCAACTGGCTGGGCGTTCCGTTCGCACGGGGATCAACGGTGTACACATTTCCCCGGCTCGCGGCGATCAGCATGATGACATCCATCGTCACGAGCGCGCCGATCATGACGATCAGCGCACCGGGCCAGATGATGAAACGACCTCGCTTCTTCATGATGATGATGCTCCTTCCTCGCCTTCGAACTCCGTCGTTCCGCTTGCATTCCACGGCCCCTGCAGTCGCCAGCGTCGAGACACTTCTTCGCCGGAATCATCGCGAATGATGATGTCAACCTCCGCGCGGCCGAGATGAAACGCTCCGCGCGGCACGTGGATCACGCCCACCATCTGCGCCTCTTCACCCGCGGGCACATGCAGCCAGCGCTCCTCGGTCGTGATCTCTGCGCCGTCAATTCCGCTGATGGCGAGTTCAAACAGTTGTGCGCCAGCCGCGCGGTTGGTGACCTTCACCGCGATCTCGTTCGCGATGCGTCCATCCGGAAGCGTGACGTACGGCCGACTGCTTGCGCGAAGTATCGTGACGTATGCATCACCCTGATTGATCAGCACGATGAAGAACAGGGAGATGAGAATCGCCAGAATGATCGGGTAGATGACCACGCGCGGCCGAAAGAGTCTTTGACGCACCTTCTCCATCGCTTCCTGCGAGGAATAGCGGATGAGTCCGCGCGCCCGACCGATCTTGTCCATGACCGCATCGCACGCATCGATGCACTGCGCGCAGCCGATGCACTCCATCTGCAGGCCGTTACGAATGTCGATTCCCGTCGGGCAGGTCGTCACGCACATGCGGCAGTCGATGCAGTCGCCCACCTGTTTCAGGGACACATCGCCACGGGGTTTTCGGCTGCGCGGCTCGCCGCGCTGTTCGTCGTAGCTGATGATCAGCGATGACCGATCGAGCATGACCGACTGCAAACGGCCGTAGGGGCACATCACGATGCAGATCTGCTCGCGCAGGAATCCGAAGTCGAAGAGAATCAGTCCCGTCACAAAGAGAACGAGCAGAAATGCTGCGGGATGAACGAAGGGCGATCCCAAGCTCCACTCGAACACGGTGTGCGCTCCGACGAAGTACGCCAGAAACGTGTTCGCCAGGTGAAACGCGACCAGGCCGAAGACGAGATACATCCCCGCTGCGCGAAGTGCGTACGTACTGCGGTTCGCCTTTCGCTTTGCATCGGTCGCACCGAGAAACAGCCGCTCGATCGGCCTGAAGATGAACTCCATGTACACCGTCTGCGGGCACGCCCACCCACACCAGAGGCGGCCGAAGAGCGCGGTCACCAGGAAGATCGTCACAAAAATCGACGCGACGAACAGCATCAGCAGCAGCGTGTCGGTCGGCAGAAACGTCGTGCCAAAGAACGTGAACTCGCGCTTCGCGATGTCCAGCAGAATCGCCGGCTTGCCGTTGATGGGAATCCACGGCAGCGCGTTGTAGAGCACGAGCAGAAAGTACGCGACGATGCGTCGGCGCGAGAGGAATCGGCCGAGCGAAAGACGCGGATTCAACCACCGTCGCGAACCATCACGGTTCAACGTCGACAGAACCTGGTCGGGTGATTCCAGAATGGACGGGTGTGAAGCGCTCACGTTCGTCCGAGGCAAGTTCGTTTCAGGAGGATTCATCGTCACCGCGGTCACTGGAGACGGTCTGTGCGCTGTCCGACCCGCCGGCCGGGAGGAACGTTTCCCACGGGGGAATCGTCGTGCCTTCCGGACCCAATCCGTCACTCGGACTGCTGCCACGCTTGCTGGCGACATAGGCAGCAAGCAGCATGATCTGCGGATCACGGAAACGGTTGCCCCACGCGGTCATGCTCGTCCCGGGAATACCTTCCGCAATGACGGTGAAGATGTCGCTCGGCCGTTTGACGTTTTTCCAAGCGTCATCGGTCAGGTTCGGCCCGATCTGGCCACCGAGGTTCGCGCGGTGACATTGCGCGCAGTTGCTCTCGAATGTGCCCGCCATCGACGCCATGATCTTCTCATCCCGCGCAAGACGCACGATCGCTTCATCTGTCGGCTCGCTCCAGCCCAACCGCGCCAGCTGTGATTCCCAGTACCGGCTGACCTGCGTCATGTACTTCGTTTCGACGCTCGGTCCGATGCCGATGTGGTACCACGCCCAGTAGCCGACCGAGAAGAAGAACGACGCAACGAACAACCACTTCCACCATCCGGGCAGAGGATTGTCGTACTCGTGGATGCCGTCATACTCGTGACTGGTCAGGTTTTCGGCTTGCGGTTCAGCGGACATGGTTCGGTTCCTTGCGAACATTGTCTTCCGTTGACATCGACCCTTCGCGCGGCGTTACAACTTTGTCATCATCAAGCGGAATGCGCGATGCCTTGCGGAAGTATTCGCCGCGTGTCAAGAGCACCCACCCGGTGATTGCGAGGAATACGACCATGAAGATGATGAGCGCAATCTCGAACCAGCCAGTGCCGGTCGATTGCGCGGCGATCGTGCCGCTCACTGGTCCGCTCCGTTCCGCTGCGCGACGATGGATGACTCATCCTCACCCTGCGTTTCATCATCGGGCGACTTGTAAAGATCGGTTCCCAGTCGCTGCAGGTATGCGACGAGCGCCACAATCTTGCGCGACTCCCACGCCGGGTCGGCTGCATCGGCGCCGTCCTGTTCGAGAATCGTGCGGATCACTTCGCGCCCCTGCGCTTTCGCGCTCGCAACCGCGTTCCTCACTTCATCCGTCGTATACGGCACGCCCAGTCGCACCATCGCCCGCATCGAGGCGTCGATCGCGTCGAAATCCAGCTCCTGCTCAATCAGATGCGGATAGTTCGGCATGATCGAACCCGGCACAACCGACTTCGGTTCAATCAGGTGGCGAATGTGCCAGCCGTTCGACTTCAATCCGCCGATGCGCGCGAGATCCGGCCCGATGCGCCGTGAACCCCACTGGAACGGGTGATCATACACGAACTCACCGCCCAATGAATGATCGCCGTAGCGCAGCGTCTCCTGCAAGATCGGCCGAATCATCTGCGAGTGGCAGTTGTAACAACCCTCCGCGACGTAAATGTCTCGACCCGCCAACTCCAGCGGGGTGTAGGGCTTCACTTGCGCGAGGGTCGGCACATTCGACTTGATGACAAAGGTCGGGATGATTTCGAACAGCGACGCCACTGCGACGGCTGCAATCGTCCACAGCGTGAACTTCACCGGCAGCCGTTCCCACTGGCGATGCCACTGCATCTTGCCGAAAACATCAAGCTTTTTCGCGAGATCCGTCACACCGTCGAGTTTGGATGGCTCGATCGGATCATCCTCGAAGTGCGCCGAGAGCGCAGGGGCCTTGTGTACGGGCTCGGCGTACTTCGCCGGCCGCGCCTTCCAGGTCATCACCGCGTTCACCGCCATCATCACTGCACCGGCGATGTACAACGTGCCACCGATCGCGCGGAACCAATAGTGCGGCATCAGCGCATTGATCGTTTCGATGAATGCGTAGCTGAGCTGGCCTTCCTCATTCAGCGCGAACCAGTTCAGGCCCTGCGTAATGCCCGCCGCATAGATCGGAATGACATACAGCAGGATGCCGATCGTTCCGATCCAGAAGTGCGCGCTCATCAGCTTCTTTGACCACAGCTCCGCCTGGTACAGTCGCGGCAGCAGCCAGTAGATCATGCCGAACGTCATGAACCCCACCCACCCCAGCGCGCCCGCATGCACGTGGGCGATCGTCCAATCCGTGTAATGCGAAAGCGCATTCACGCTCTTGATCGAGAGCATCGGACCTTCGAAAGTCGACATCATGTAGAACGTGATGCCCACCACGAAGAACTTCAGGATCGGATCATCCGTCACCTTGTGCCACGCGCCGCGCAGCGTCAGCAGGCCGTTGATGCCGCCGCCCCACGAAGGCATCCACAGCATCAGCGAGAACAGCATGCCCAGAGTCGATGCCCACGCCGGAAGCGCCGTGTAGTGCAGATGGTGCGGACCCGCCCAGATATAGATGAACACCAGCGACCAGAAGTGAATGATTGAGAGCCGGTACGAGAACACCGGCCGGTTCGCCGCCTTCGGCAGGAAGTAGTACATCATTCCCAGGAACGGCGTCGTCAGGAAGAACGCCACCGCGTTGTGGCCGTACCACCACTGCATGAACGCATCCTGAACGCCCGCGTAGATCGGGTAGCTCTTGAAGATCCCGCTCGGCACCACCAGGTTGTTGAACACGTGCAGGAATGTAATCGCCACGATCGTTGCGATGTAGAACCACAGCGCGACGTACAGGTGACGCTCGCGCCGAATCTTCAGTGTCGCGAAGAAATTCCAGCCGAACGCGAGCCACACCACCGCGATCGCGAGGTCGATCGGCCACTCGAGCTCCGCATACTCCTTGCTCTGCGTGATGCCAAGCGGTAGCGTGATCGCCGCGGAAACAATGATCGACTGCCAGCCCCAGAAGTGGAACCGGCTGAGCAGGTCCGACCACATCCGCGTTTTGCACAACCGCTGCGTCGAGTAATACACCGCGGCGAAAATCGCATTGCCCGCGAACGCGAAGATCACCGCGTTCGTGTGCAGCGGCCGCAGCCGACCGAACGTGAACCATTCCTGATCCAGCAGCGCGATCAGCGGGCTGAAGATGGGAAAGTACCACGCGTTGGGATCGAGGGAAGGCAGCACCAACTCGAGCGCAACGAGCAGCCCCACCAGCATGCCGACCAAGCCCCAGAGCATGGTCGCTGAAACAAACTTGCGAACGATATCGTCGTCATAGGTGAATGACTCCAACATCGAGCTTGAATCACTCGCGCCAGAAGCGGCGGCTGTTCCTGCCTGGCGGTCATCAGCGTGCAACTCGTGCATCCGGCGGCATCCTCCCGATACGTGCACGCGGTGGTCCACGCATCCATCTAGAGCATGGGAAGATCGTTGCCTGTTTCTGCTGCGCGGACTACGGGAAGATCACCCCGAATCGTGCTTCCGCCCTCGGGTTTGGCAGCCATTCATTCGGTACGCTTCAGCCGGGTACCGCGAACATGCACGTCAGTATTGGCAAGGCGCACAAAGCGCATTCAGGAACACGACCACTGCCAGGTACCGGATGAATCTCCACACGGGATGGAGTACGAAACGGCGATTCATGTCGTCCATCGTCAAGTGGTACGACACCACAGTTGACACCCCCAGACCAACCATCAATACGATCACGGCCAGGATCTCGATCGGCGCATCAACGGTCAGGTTGATGCACATGCTGGCAACCCCCGTCATGAGCGCTGCGATCAGTGGCACCAACATCAGGGCCACTCGATCCTGACGCTGCTCGATCGGGAGCGTTTCACCCGGGTCAAACTCATGCAACCGAAAGCGGCAGCCGCATTCCGGACAACAAGCTCCTTGATCATGCAGATGCGCTCGGAGGTCGTACGCGCAGCCGGGACAGGAAATCGATCGATCAGCCGAGATCTCTTTCGCTGGCATGCTCACGGGGCTGCCTCGACACGACCACGGTCAGAATGTCGCCAGGGAGTCATCCACCTCGATCAAAAGACCGTTCGGACAATTCCAGAAGCATCTCACTTGGCCGGCGTTCCCGCTGCAGCCGCTCGGCCACCTGTTCGACATCTCGCATGACGCGCAGCACATTGCGCCCAGCGATCTTGGCGATGTCCTCGTCGCTGTAGCCGCGCTTCAACAACTCGACAAACAAGTCTGGGTAGGTGGAGACGTCCTCCAGCCCAACAGGCCCCGGTGGCATGCCATCGTAATCACTTCCGATGCCGATATGGTCGATACCGGCGACCTTGCGCACATGGTCGATGTGATCAGCCACCTGGCTGAGAGTTGGCCAGGGGCGCGGATTCGCGACTCTCCACGCTTCCATTCGACGTTCAATGGTTGGAGTATCCTGCGGATCGGGAAACTCTTCGCGGAGTCTCATCTCCTCCGCGCGCTGCGCATCAATCCATTGGCGCAGCTCCTCTGAAACGTATGACGGAAAGAACGTGACCATCACAACGCCGTCGTTTTCTCGAAGCTTCAACAGTACATCATCCGGCACGTTGCGTGGATGTTTGCACACGGCGTAGGCCGACGAATGCGAGAAGATCACCGGCGCTTCAGTGATGCGTAACGCATCGTGCATCGTCTCGAATGAGACATGGGAGAGATCGACGATCATGCCCAGGCGGTTCATTTCGCGCACGACTTCCTCACCGAATTCATTCAACCCGTTAAGTCGAACTTCATCGGTCGCGCTGTCTGCCCAGAATGTGCCAAGTGAGTGCGTAAGCGTCATGTACCGAGCCCCACGCTCGTAGAGCGCGCGGAGAACAGCCATGGAGTTCTCCATGGAATGACCGCCCTCCATTCCGATCAACGAGGCAATCTTCCCATCGGCATGAATGCGCTCGACATCGTCAGCAGTCAGTGCCAACTCAAGATCGTTCGGATAGCGGGTGATCATTCGATGTACAAGGTCAATCTGCTCCAGAACCACCCGCGCATCGCCATCGCTCCCCCCAGGTCGACGAATCGGGATGTAAACCGACCAGAACTGACCCCCGACCATCCCCTGCCTGAGTCGGGGGAGATCGGTGTGAGTCGGTCGTTCGAGCTGTGTCAGATCTGCTGCGAGGTCCAGACCATCGAGCTGGTTCAGTGATCGAGTGCGGTACTGCCAGGGGATGTCGTTGTGCCCGTCGATCAATGGCGTCTCACGCAGAACATGCTGCACTCGCGCGCGAAGCGCGGCGTCATCCTGCTTGTAACTGAGGGGATCAATTGCTGAGGAGAAACTCACAAACGCAAGAAGGCCCGTAATCGCACCGGCGGCACAGCGGGAGTACGTTGACAGAGGGAAGTGCATCATCGTCTAGTGCCTTTCCAAAGGCGGCTGCAGGTTGAGTACCGAAGGATCATGCATGGATCATTGCTTGATTCACGCTACTTGAAAGCAGTGTACCCGTGAGTGTGTCCTTTCTGCCCTCGAAACACGAGATCGATGCCGCTTGTATGCGGTACCGCTCGTTGATCAGCCCCTAGTATCTCTCATGTTCGGATCTCATCTCTCAATTGCTGGTGGGTTGACCAATGCCCTCATTCAAGCACGCGAACTCAACCTCGACTGTGTTCAGGTGTTTACCAAGAACCAACGGCAATGGAACGTGAAGCCGCTGACAGATGACGAGCGAGACCGATGGCGAAATGAACTGGCTGCGATGGATTGGACCGACGGACAATCCGCTGCACGGGTCGTCAGCCATAACTCATATCTTGTCAATCTGGCTTCACCGGACGAAAGCGCCAGAGAAAAGTCCATTGAGTTGCAGCGCAAGGAACTTGAGCGATGCGAAGCGCTCGACATTCCGCTGTTGGTGGCACATCCGGGCGCCCACCTCGGCCCAGCGCGTTCACCCAAAGAGGCAAACGACCTCACCGGTGAACCATCAGCCGAAGAGCGAACCGGGCTCGATCGGATCGCAGATGCCCTGAACCAGCTTCATCGTGACTTGCCCGGATATCGGGTCATGACCTGTCTGGAGACGACGGTCGGCTCCGGGACCAATCTGGGATACGCCTTCCACCACCTCCGTTACATCCGAGAGCACACACGCGAGCCGGAACGCGTGGGGTATTGCTTCGATACCTGCCATGTCACTGCGGCGGGGTATGACATGTCCACGGACAGCAAGGCCAAGGCCGTTCTTGACGAATGGGATGATGTGTGCGGGTTTGAAGGCCTGTACTGCTTCCACCTCAACGATTCAATCGGTGAGATCGGCAGTCGGAAGGATCGCCATGCCCATATTGCCGAGGGAACCTGCGGCGTTTCCTGTTTTCGAGCGATTGTGAACCATCCACGATTTCAGACCGTACCCAAGATTCTGGAGACCCCGAAAGAGGAGACCCCGAAGGGTGAGCAATGGGATCTTGAGAACATTCGACGGTTGAAACGACTGATTCGCAGTCCCGCGGGCAGCCGATAACGAGTGTGGTGTGGACCAGCATGCCAGCGATCCCATCAGAGCGTGGGTCAAGGTGAACGAAGGGAAAGAAGAGATCAGACGTATGCGAACCAATCGATGGACCGCCGCTATAGCCGTTCCTCTGCTGCTGGTACTGGGCGGATGCCACATTTTCCAGTCATCCGATGGTGCCGGTGCCAACGTCGTTGTTCCCTCCGAACCCACAGACGACCAGCAGGCACGTCTTGCCGAAGCTCAATCGGCGCGTGATCGAGGTGACTATGACGTCGCACTGTCTCTGCTGCAGGAGATCATCGCAGAGAATCCCACGATCACACCTGCGTATGTCGCGATCGGTGACATTCAGCTTGAGCAGGCCGACTTCAATGCCGCGGAGTCAGCATATCGTCGTGCGGCCCGGCTTGATCCAGGGAACTTCGCGGCGCAGTTCGGACACGGCCAGGCGCTCCAGTCACTCAAGCGATTCGCCGACGCGGTCCAGGCGTACCTGCGCGCGCTCACGATTGATCCTGACAGCGTACCCGCCAATATGAACGTCGCTCGCGCCTACCTGGAACTCGATCGATCCGACCTTGCCCGTCCCTTTGCGGAGAAGGCCGTCCAGCTCGCGCCCGACAACGGTGATGCACGGGTTACACTGGCTGGAATCTACGACAATCTCGGGATGTTGTCCCAGTCAATCGACACGTACCGAGTAGCGATGGAGTTGATCGAACCTTCGCCGAGCATCATTCTGAATCTTGTGAATGTACTCTCTGAGGCAGACCGTTTTCGCGAAGCGATCGACGCCGCCAGAACCCTGAATCGCATCGAGCCGAATGCCAATGCCTATGAACGACTCGGGCGGGCTCACTTCAAACTGCGTGAATATGACGAGTCGATTGCCGCCTATCGCCAGGCCGTTGAGCTCGACCCATCCCTTTGGGTTGCATGGAACGGCATTGGCGTCAACGCGCTGAACGGCTGGTTGTTAACCAAACGGCGAGATCGCGAACTGGCGGGGCAGGCACGTGAAGCGTTCCGCACCTCGCTTCGCATTCAACCCGATCAGCCCAAAATCATTCAACTACTCTCAACCTATCAGCTGTGACCCGCGTTTCAATCGCTGCATTGATGCAGGCCGATCCCGAATGGGTACAATCGACGCGAAAGTCGATTGTTCTATTCTGCACACCTGTTTGGTACGGGGCCCTGCCGCATGCCCGACGCATCACTTCTTGAGACTTTTCCGACTCCAACCGGGTCGCCCTTTGTCATTGAACATGTTTCGGAGGAGTTCACCAGCGTCTGCCCCAAGACCGGGCATCCGGACTTCGGCTGTATTACCTTGCGCTACACACCCGGGCAGCGCTGCGTGGAACTGAAGTCGCTGAAGCTGTACTACCAGTCCTTTCGCAACGAAGGAATCTACTACGAAGCGGTGACGAACCGTATTCGCGATGACCTGGTAGCCAGCATGCAGCCGACATGGTTGCAAATCATCACCGATTGGAAAGGGCGCGGCGGCATCCGATCGCGCATCTTTGCAACACACGGCCCGGTACCATCGGAGTGGGTCCGAGGTTGATGCATCCTCGGAGAGTCCCTCGTAGCTGATGCTTGAGCAACCGGAATCGCCGGTTCTCGCATAGGTTGTCCGCACATACACGAACTGACATGGACATTCTCGTCGCCACCGGCAATCCGCACAAAGCATATGAGATTCGGGCGATCCTTGCGCCGCTCGGAGTTCGCGTACTCTCCCTTGAAGATGTTGCGCATGCTCACCTGATTGAACCGGAAGAAACGGGGGAAACGTTCGAGGAAAATGCGCGGCTCAAGGCCATTGGGTACGCATCCCAGACCGGAATGAACTGCCTCGCCGATGATTCGGGTCTGGAAGTCGATGCCCTCGGTGGTCGCCCCGGGGTCTACTCTGCACGGTACGCGGGTATCGGCTCCACGCGCGATGAACGTGACCGTGCGAACAATGATCGACTGCTCGCGGAGCTGCAGCATGTGCCGTTCGACCAACGAACAGCGCGTTTTGTCTGCAGAATGTGTCTTGCCAGTCCTGAAGGTGAAATCATCGCTGAATCAGCCGGATACTTCCCGGGATACATCGGTGTTCCGCCTGATGTTCCACGTGGCACCAACGGTTTCGGATATGACCCGTTGTTCCTTCTTCCGGATGTCGCAAAGACCAGCGCGGAATTGACCTCTGCTGAAAAGAACACCCGCTCACACCGCGGTCACGCCGGCCGCGCGATGGCAGATGCGATTCGAGGAATCGCGCAATCGTAACCAGCCACATTGGCTTTCCAATCACAGCGATTGATTGACGGTGACGCCCCCATCCCGGGCGAATCCAACCAACAACGCTCGTACAATGACCCCTTGCGTTTGACGATCCTTCAACCTGCGATGCGCGATCAGCGTTACTCTTGCCACGCATGCGGCCACTGTTGTCGTGACTTCACAGTTCAGTTGCGCGAAGATGATCTGCGGAAGTTGGAGTCTCAGAAGTGGGAAGAGCGCTTGGGAGAATCCGTCACCGTCTCGTTCCGAGGTGAACGGTATCTGCGTCAGCGAAGCGATGGGGCATGCATCTTCTGGATGGACGATGGTCGCTGCCGTATTCACGCGGAATTCGGATTCAATGAGAAGCCGATTGCATGCCAGTTGTTCCCGTTTGTGCCGCTGCCTTCCCCGGATGGAGTTCGCGTCGGATTGTCATTCGCCTGTTCTTCGGTTGTTGCCAATCGAGGTGCGGAGCTGGATTCCCATCGGCGCGAATTGCTGCGGATGATCAAGGCGTTGCCGGAGATTCATGAGCATCCGATTCCACCGTTGTTGAATGAAGAGCTGCGCGCCACAGAGGGTGAGATTCAGTGCATTGAAGCGATGTTCGATCGATGGTTTCAACGTGCAGACGTCTCGCTGCTGCAACGGATTGATGGCTTTGCATGGGTCTCCGGCATGCTGGCTCGCGCGACGCTGGAGAAGGTGCGCGACGATCGCCTGGAAGAGCTGCTCCAGACGCTTTTTGACGCGCTGCCGGATGAACTGCCTCACCATCCGATCACAGCCGCAACCAACCGTCAGAAGAAACTGTTTCGCCAGTCTGTTTTTGCGCGGACAGAAGATCCCAAGATTGGTCGAGTACGTCAGGCAGGCCGGATTCGAACGACGCTCGGTCAGTTGATGCGCAGCCACCGGTTCAGCAAAGGTACGGGCCTCGCTCCGTTGATTGGCGAGGGATGGCCTGACAACGCAAACCTCGCGGTCGTTGAAACGATCGGTCCTGCTTCCGATCCGACTGATGTTGATGGAATCTCAGAGCTTCTCTGCCGATATGCACGCGCAACAATCCTCGGAGGACGTGCCTGGGGTTTCGGCTACTACGGTTGGCCAATCACGCTGGGACTGCAGACGCTTGTGCTGAATCTGTGTTGCATCAGTTGGCTCGCTCGGCTGAGGGCAACCGGTCACGGCCGTCAGACCATCGACCTCTCGGATGTGCAGGCAGCGATCGGACGAATCGATCGTTCGGCCGGCCGGGCCAAGTGGCTGAGTACCCCCACCGAGAAACTTCGACTCAAGTACCTTGCCCGCGATGATGGGCTGCGCCGCCTCTTGGCGACCTATCCGTTCACGCAATAGCGTTGTCAAGGTCAAGTCAGCTTACTGCAGCAATACCTTGAGTTTGACACGACATATCCGACCCAATTGCCATTTGACATCATTCCCCCGGAGAAGCAGCACTCAACCATGCCTTGCACAATCGACAAGCCCGCCGGACTTCCAGTTTTTCCACCACATGATGATCCCGATGGTGAATGCGTTCTGGCAGGTATTTTGGACGCGGAGCCATGGAGAACTGATATTCAGTGGCCGAGTGGCTTCGAAGGCGGAATTGCCCATCGACTCGATACATGGACCAGCGGCGCGTTGCTCGTCGCGGATACTGTTGAGGAGCTTGAAGCGATTCGCGCACACTTTGCCCGGCAGGACTTCGTGAAGACGTATCGATTTCGAGCGGCGAAGGATGGTGATTGGGAGCACGCCGTCTGTGATTCAGCGATCGCTCACCATCCGAAGAATAAGCGCAAAATGGTCTGTCAACGGGGACCACGATCGGCTCATCGCGGTCAGTGGTATGACGCCGAGACGCGGTTCCGGCGGCTGGCGCCATACTTGTTTGAAGCACGAATGCGAACCGGCGTGATGCATCAGATTCGCGCGCACGCGGCAGAAGTCGGCATTCCGATTCTCGGCGATCGGCTCTACGGCGGCGGCACCCTTGCAGATGACCAGCCCGGATTCCTTCTACACCATGTCGGACTCAAACTCATAAACACCGCAGCAATCGGCGAACCATCCGATGAGTTTGAAACCGAGCCGGTGCCGCTACCCGAATGGGCAAGCCAATCGGCGACTTCGCACTCCGCCGAGTAGCAATCACCATCGACCGGGTGTGCAGAGACTTCCCTGCCCTTGACTCCACATGTATCGCGAACATGGCGCCCTGAAACAGGTCGATTGGAATCTCAAACATCGCTGAATCAATCGCGATGACGGCCATCACCGGGTGAATCATCCGACGGTCGAGATGCAGGCACGGTTCCTCGATCACTGGACATACTGGCAGCCCATCGGATGCCGCCCAGAACATGCATCAGGAACTCCTTTTCTCTGAAGCTCTCCTTCGTATGCCCGCCGCCCGTGTAGAACGCGCGTCCGCCATCGTACTTGTGATACCAGGCAATCGGGTGATCATCCCCCATCTCACTTCCCTGGAAGCTCCGCGCATCAAGGATCATGAGCACGTTCACCTTGCCGCGTGGATTCTCGCGATAGTTGTACCACTCATCCGTTCTTCGCCATCGTTCGGGAAGATGTTCCGTTGATGGATGTTCGCGATCAGTAACAACGATCTCCGCCGGCTGAATGCGGGGATGACTCTTGAAGTAGCCGCCGACAAGCTTGCCGTACCACGGCCAGTCGTATTCGGTATCGGCGGCAGCATGGATACCCACGTACCCCCCGCCGGCACGGATGAATGCTTCAAACGCTGTCTGTTGATCCTCGTTCAAAACATTGCCGGTCGTCGAAAGAAAGACCACGACTTTGTACCTGGCGAGATTCTCGTTCGAGAAGGCAGATGAATCCTCGGTCGCATCCACCTTGAACCCGTGCTCCCGACCGAGGAGGCGGATCGCTTCGATTCCATCCGGAATCGAATCATGTCGAAATCCCGCGGTCTTCGAGAACACCAGCACACTGAACGCACGTTCCTGCGGATCATCCTGCCACTGGCCAGTGCCCGCAGCGAGTAACAAGCCAATGACACTTGCGAGTATGACACGAACGATCATGGAACCTCCTCACCAGTCCGATTCAACGGTGATCCGTCTTTCGGTTCACGGCCCACCATTCAACGCCCACTGAATCGCGAATCTTGCCACCTTCAACACGCTGATGGCACTACACGCCAAGCTTTTCACGCAGCTTCTGTTGCACCGCTTTGGCATCCGCCTGCCCGTTACTCTGTTTCATCACGGAGCCGACAATTCGGCCCAACGCGGCAAGCTTACCACCTCGCACATCCTCAACCGCCTTCGCTTCCGCGGCGATCGCGGCATCACACCAGGCATCCAGCGCACTCTCATCGTGTACCTGCATCATTCCATAGGCCCGCGCCAGCACCTCGGCATCGTCACCGCTCTCGCATAACCGCGCGAACAGGTCATCAACGACTCTGGACCCGATGGATTCATCATCCCGCAGACGAATGATCTGCGCGACCTGAACCGGTGTGATGCCAAGTTCATGAATGCCGACACCGAGTTCATTTGCCCGCTTGGCACCCGCATTGAGAAGTAGCTTCGCAATGGCATGCCCCGCGTGCTCGGTCGGAACTTCACTCCCGATCAATTCATGGTACGCGCGAATGCAATCCTCATAGAAATAGCAGACATCGCGATCATCAACCAGGGCAGCGCAATCCTTCGCGGGCAGGCCGTATTCGCGTTCGTACCGAGCGCGCCGCTCGATCGGCAGTTCGGGAATCTC
>CBFGRU010000030.1:0-17921 GCA_965651255.1 uncultured Phycisphaerales bacterium | reverse complement strand
CAGGAATTGCGCGACCCATCGCTTCGAGAAACAGCGGTCGCACTTCACCGCCATGATCTGGCGCGAGGAGGATTCTGCACTGCAGCACCAGATCACGAAGATGTTCAGCGCTTTCGATGATTGATGTGCGATCGAGCAGATTCAGATCACGTGCAATCCGCCAGATGTCATGGGAACGCGGACCGGAGACTTCAAGAACAACTTGGAGGTCCACTCCCGATTCGACGGATCGAGCGATTGCCTTGAGAGCTGCACGGTAAGCAGCGATCGCTTCGCCTCGACCAATCATGGCTACCGAAATCGTCTCTGCATCTGACTTCGCTGGTCGCGCCTCAGATGGTACTGCCACTCCGATCGGCACGTGAGCGATCCGCGAACCGTCAACCCGGCTATAGAGGGCCTCGGACAAGGCACGAGTGGCGCCAACGTACGCTGCGATTCCCGCGGCTCGGCGGCGGCGCGGTGCGGCACGCACATCACGAATTGACCAGCATTCGAGCAGCACCGGAATTGAAAGACTTTGGCCCAGTTCCAATGCGAGCGGCCACGCAGGTCGACCGATCACGTGGAGCAAATCAGCATCAATTGGCTCGAGCAGTTTTCGCAGGGCATCTCGGCGCCATCGGCGAAACCATGGTGCCACCTGCGGCTCATACTCAATCTGTGGGCAGAGCGTGCGCTCTTCCTCCCGACGTTGCCGCGTTGCGGTGCCGGGAATCAGTCGTGCTGCACTGATCCCGCAATCAAGCAGGCCGATCTCCATTCGTTCGATCGTCTTTGCGCGATGCCGCTGGCGTATCTCGTCGACCAGGATGACCACAGATGCACGCATGGGCGCTACTCAGATGTGGTGACAGGGCTGGGAAGAGGGTCGAAACGCAGTGCCAGCTCGGGCGGAACTCTCGTTGGTCGTCGTGTCTCAAGATCTACGAAGACCCATCGGGTTCGCGCTCGGGCGACGACTTTCCGATCCGCGGGTCGAAACATCGAAAAAGCCCGCCATGACTGTGCCCGTGAAAATCCTTCCACCCATGTGTACACATCAATCTCATCGTGAAGCCAGGTCTCGGCGAGATAGTCAATCTCGTGCCGGCCAACGAACCACATTCGTGATTCGGCGAGCAACATCTGCCTTGAACAGCCGACGGCTGCGGCGTGTGCTTCCGCTGCTTCATCCAGCCATGTGACGTACCGAACGTTTGACACGTGTCCGATGACGTCGCCAATGTCCTCCGCAACAACATGGCGGCGATAGACAAACGGCCGAGGATGCTCAATGGCAAGTTCTTGCGCGAGGTCCGCGTCGATCGGGCGGCACTGGGTGGAAGTGCGCATCACGGTGCACCTGTTCCTGAATGCTTTTCACCCGGATCAATCTCACGAAGGTAGTCCCAAGAGTAAATCCCCGTTGAATGTCCATCTGAGAACGTCAATCGTACCGCGTAATTGCCAACGAGTTCGGCCTTCTCCGCGGTCAATGGGCCGCTGTTTCCGAGCCCTTGCGGGAGGACTGTCAGTGGATTGCGCTGCATCTCTTCCCGCAGCTGTTTCATCTCGGCCGATGGTGACATTCGCCGTAGAAAGTCGACGGGATAGAACGACCGATGTCCATCCATCCATTCAACCGATAATCCACGGCGGCGATCCAAATCGAGATGACGAGGAGCGAGCGACATACTTTACATCAGTCTAGCGTGCTCGGGTGTTGATTGGCAGTACCCTCAGCGTGCCGACGAATGTACAGTACCGCTCATCAGTGTCCCTCATGAGGAGTAACCGTTGCCTGTTGCAGTCATGCACGCCGCAGATCGTCTCATGGCCGCCATTGCACAGCGGCGCGCCCCAGTGTGTGTCGGTCTTGATCCGGTATTCGAGAAGTTGCCGAGCGCGATTCTTCGGGAATCTTCAGTGAATCCCGAGCGGGCGATCGCAGATTTCTCCTTCGGCATCATCGATGCCATTGCGCCGTCAGTACCGTGCGTGAAGTTTCAATCGGCCTGCTACGAGCGTTACGGAAGTGCCGGAATCGCGGCGCTCGAACGGTCTATCGCAAGGGCTCGAGATGCGGGCTTGCAGGTGATTCTCGACGCCAAGCGGGGTGATATCGGCATTTCGGCGGAACACTACGCAACGGCCGCATTCGATCATCTGCAGGTGGACTGGCTGACGGTCAACGGTTACCTGGGCGCGGACTCTCTGAGTGGATTCATTCGGCCCGGCAAGGGATTGTTTGTATTAGTCCGTACCTCGAATCCCGGTGGCGATGAACTGCAGGAGCGAACACTGTCCAATGGTTCGACGCTGGCCGAAGCAATGGGGGACCTGGTACGCCAACTCGGCCAAGGTCACATGGGGGAGT
Organism: uncultured Phycisphaerales bacterium; assembly: GCA_965651255.1. Lineage (GTDB taxonomy): Bacteria > Planctomycetota > Phycisphaerae > Phycisphaerales > SM1A02 > CBFGRU01. Next base: position 15,562 of record CBFGRU010000030.1, on the reverse strand, counting down.
CTCACTTCAGTGCGGTCGGTGCAGTTGTCGGCGCGACCCGTCCCGAGACCGCGCAGCGATTGCGCGTGCGGTTGCCTGAACAGATTTTCCTCGTTCCCGGCTACGGTGCCCAAGGAGGAGGAGTGGACGAGGTCCTGCCGTGTTTCAACGACGATGGCCACGGAGCAATCGTCACGGCAAGTCGATCGATCATCTTCGCATTTCAACCCGACGATGCGAACTGGGTGCACTCGGTCGCAGATGCCGCAGCAACCATGGCAGAACAGATCGGTCGCGCAACAGGGTGGCGACGATGAACCTGGCGCGACTCTTCGTCCTGGTGGCATTCATTGCGTTGGTCGCGCTTCCGCTTCTTTTCCGTGGTGATCAGGTCGAGCGCACCAGCGGCGCGACACCGCTCATCATCATCACGCCGCATAACGAGCAGATTCGCTTCGAATTCAAACGTGCATTCGAAGCGTGGCATCTGGCGGAACATGGCGAACCAGTGGAGGTGATCTGGAGCGCCCCCGGAGGAACGAGCGAGATTCGCCGAATGCTGCAGTCGCAATACGCAGCGCAATTGCGCGATGGTGCGCGGCTTGGCGGAAATGTGGACCTCGTCTTTGGCGGGGGTGAGTTCGAGCACGAGGAACTCAAGAACGGTGTAAGCATCGTGGTTGATGGCACAGTTCGGGAAACATCAATCACGGTCCCGGTCAGCTTTTCGGCCGAAGAGCTGTCGTCGATGTATGGCGGAAGAACGCACATCGGAACCAGCCGATTGTATGACGAGGAGCGATATTGGTTCGGGACGGCCTTGTCCGGATTCGGACTCGTGTTCAATCGAGACATGCTCGAGCAGCTCGGTGTGCACGAGCCGTCGCAGTGGCAGGATCTGGCTGATCCACGATTGGTCGGTTGGGTTGCATTGGGGAATCCGGGTCAGTCCGGATCTGTGCGCAAGAGTCTCGATACGGTGCTCCAACGGCGTGGGTGGGTCGAAGGTTGGCATCTGCTTCGTCGCGCATCAGCCAACGCGCGATATTTTTCGGCGAGCAGCTCGAAGATTCCGATTGATGTCAGTGCAGGAGATGCCGCGGTCGGGGTCTGCATTGACTTTTACGGCCGTTATCAGGAGCAGGTCGTTCGCGAGGCGGGCGATCCCGATCGACTTGGGTTCGTCGACCCTCCCGGCGAAAGTGCGATTGATGCAGATCCCGTCTCGATGATGCGCGGTGCACCGAACCCCGAGATCGCAGAGCGATTCATCCGGTTCTGCCTGTCACTTCGTGGACAGGCACTCTGGCAGTTCGCGGCTCGCGGCGAGAACGCCGATCCGATGACTGACCTCGGTCCCCAACGATATGAACTCCGTCGTATGCCGATTCTGACAACAATGTATCAATCTCCACTTTTTGAGCGGATGATTGACCAGGTCAGACTATTCGATCTCTACGATGAACCGAGCGCTGCGCTCCATCTCAATCGCGAGTACTGGGATTATGTCCCGCTTCTGATGTCATCCATGGCGATCGATACCCATGATGATCTCCAGCAAGCATGGCAGGTGATTCACACTCACCCGGCGTATCCGGAATCTGATTCGATCATTACCGCCGACGATGTCAACGATGCCACACTGCGTGAGATGCTCACGCTGTTCGACGCACTCCCCATCATCGAAGGGCCGGATGGAGTCGCATTCGACCTTGCGAACCCTGAACATCTTGCCCCGCTGCGGCAGGGGTGGGTACGTGGAGGTTGGGCCGATGCGGAACTCTGGCATCCGACTGCCAATCCGCGCGATGTCCTTCGTGTGCGGTGGACCAACTTCTTTCGTCACAACTACCAGGAGATCGTGCGACTGGCTGCCACGCGCAAAGCAGTACGCACGCCAATGCCGTGAACTCAGATCTCAATCGTCTGTGCCTGACCAAGATCATTGCCACCGTTGGACCGGCTTCGAGTGACTCCGCGATGGTGGAGCGGCTCATTGAAGCCGGCGTCTCGGTGTTTCGATTCAACTTCAGTCACGGCTCCCTTGATGAGCACGCAGCACGATTGGCCACGGTGCGCGAAGTGTCGCGCCGCATGAATCGCTATGTCGCTGTGATGGGGGATCTGCAGGGGCCGAAGATTCGAGTCGGCCCGGTTGTTCCCGGCGGGGTGGAACTTCCGACCGGTGCGACCGTTGTGTTCCAACGTGAGCCGATCGAAGCAAGTGCAGACGGACCGCCGTACCGCTTTTCTTCGACGTATGAGCGGCTGATTGATGATGTCGAGCCGGGCCAGCGCGTCCTTATCAACGACGGGGCGATTCGCATGCTCATCATCAGCAAGCAGACCGATTCGATCGAATGCACCGTCACGATTGGCGGTCTGGTCACTTCCGGGAAGGGGATCAATCTTCCCGAATCGCTCGTTTCTGCCCCGGCCCTTGGCGAAGATGACCTCCTTCGCGTGCAATGGGCTGTCGAACACGAGGTCGACTTTCTCGCGCTTTCGTTCGTCCGCTCCGCCACGGAAGTCCTCGACCTTCGCCGCGCCATTGAAGAGCATGTTCCGGAGGCGCGACGCGGTGATTTTCGGCTGCCCATCGTTGCGAAGATTGAATTGCCCGCCGCAGTCAAGAACATCGAGGACATCGCCAACGTCTGCGATATGGTGATGGTTGCGCGCGGAGACCTCGGTGTTGAGATGGATCTGTCCCGTGTGCCGGTCATTCAGAAAGACCTTCTGCGCATCGCGCAGTCTTACGGCCGCCCGGGCATTGTTGCCACGCAAATGCTGGAGTCGATGATCGATCTGGCCATGCCGACTCGCGCTGAAGCCAGCGATGTTGCGAATGCGATCTTCGATGGCGCAGATGCAGTCATGCTCTCCGGTGAGACCGCAGTCGGAAAGTACCCCGTGCTGGCGGTTGAACAGATGCGGCGCATTGCGGTGCAGGCCGAGGCGTATCTGGCGCAGCAGCCGCGCGTTGATTCAAACCCCGACCAACTCATCGGTTCGCAGTTTCGAACCGCGGCTTTGGCGCACGGAGTCTGGACGATCGCCTGTGACTTCGATGCGAAGGTGGTCGTCGTTTGGTCACAGGCCGGCGGCGGCGCGAGGTATCTCAGTCAGAACAACTTTGACATTCCCATCATCGCCATCTCCAGTGATGAACGATCGGTTCGGCAGATGCAACTCTACCGCGGTGTGATACCCATCAGAATGGATGTACCGCGATCGCTGGCGGAGTTCACCCGTCAGGTCGATGATCTGCTCCTCCAGCATGGCTGGTGCCGGAAGGGTGATACGACCGTTCTGGTGGCCGGCAGCCCGATCGGAAAGGCCGGCGTAACCAACTCACTGGCGATCCATACCGTTGGTGATCCCGATACAGGGTTCGCGCAACATGGCGCGGTGCGCGGTGAACGCACCTGAATCCCCTCGGGCTCCGCGCTGATCGTCCCTCGGTGGCGAGGTTGCGTTCTTCACACCATCGCTCACCGCCACCGGCCGTTCGCGCGCGTTTCCCTGCGCGATACGACTGTTTCCCCGCGTTAAACGAACGCGCCGCAGCAGGATTGGCGCGAATGCCTTCATGCCACGAACGAATCACGCCGTGAACCGGCCGAATCGCGCGGGGAACCGCGCGAATGCGGTCACCATTCGCGCGCGCCAGCCAGGGAAACAGTCGTGGGAACCGGGGAAACAGACGGGAAACGATCTGATTCAGACGAATCCCGGCGCGATTCGTTCGAATGCCAGCCGTATTCGTTCGTTTCCTCGTGCCATTCGTTCAAATGCCGGCGGCATTCGTTCGTTTCCTCGCGCCATTCGTTCAAATGCCGGCGGCATTCGCGCGGTTATGCGGACTTTCGGACTCATCGATAGAACAACGGGCTGCCGAAGTTTGGCAGCCCGTCGGGAAGGGATCGTCATTTGGAAGGCATTCAACGGCGGATTATCGACCGGCAGGGCGACGGCCGCGACCGGGCTTCGACCACGAGCGGTTGCGGCGGGCCTGCGGGGCGGATTCAGATCGATCCGAAGCGCCGTTTGAGGCCGATGGCGCAGGTGCAACCGCAGTGCTGCCGTTGGAGTGTGCGGCCAGCGGAGCGCGGAGTTTACGGCCGTTGCGGTTTCGTGCCGCGTTGCGGTTGACCGATCCATCCGAGGGATGAGCGGCGGCGTACCCCGATGAGTTCGCCTTGAACTTCGGCTTGGTTGACTTCTTGTGGGCGAAGTGACGCCCGCCGGTATCGCGCGATTGCTGATTGCGAGCTCGTTCGTTGTTGCGTGTGCCGATCGCCGTGTCACGAACATCGCTGCGCTGTTCATCGTCCGACGGGGCGTCGGATTCGAACCGCGAAGGTGCGGCCTGCGGCAGATCGTTCGGCGTCTGCAACTCACGAATGCGCTTGCCGGTGAGACGCTCGATGTCGCGCAGGAAGCCGCGCTCATCGTGGTCGCAGAACGAAATGGCGATCCCGTTCGCGCCCGCCCGACCGGTCCGTCCGATGCGGTGCACATAGACCTCCGGTTCATTCGGCAGATCGAAGTTGAAGACATGGGTGATGCCATCTACATCCAGGCCGCGGGCGGCGACATCGGTGGCCACCAGCACACGTGACTTACCAGTCCGAAACGCATCAAGCGTGCGCTGACGTTGATTCTGTGCCTTATTGCCGTGAATCGCATCCGCGGTAATGCCCGCATGCTTGAGGCGCTTGGCCACTTTGTCCGCGCCATGTTTGGTCCGGGTAAAGACCACCGCACGCTGAACAGCGCGATCGTCCAGCATCAACTGCAGCAACGCGGGCTTGCGGTTCTTGGACACCGCATAGACGGATTGCTCGATCAGTTCGGTCGTTTCGCGAACCGGTGCAACGGTGATACGGACCGGATCATGCAACAGTGAGTCGGCAAGGTGCATGATCGGCTTCGGCATGGTCGCACTGAAGAGCATGGTCTGCCTCTTCCCGGGCACGGCCTGCGCGATACGGCGGATGGGATGAATGAATCCCATGTCAAGCATGCGATCGGCTTCATCGAGAATGAAGATCTGGATGTGTCGCAGATCAACCAGTTGCTGTTCCATCAGGTCGATCAGGCGGCCGGGGGTGGCGACGAGAATGTCGATTCCGCGTTCAAGGCGCTTGACCTGGTGGACCTGGCTGACGCCGCCGTAGACGACGGCCCCGCGCAGGGGCGTGTGCCGCCCGTAGGTGGCAAAGCTGTCGGCGATCTGGGTTGCAAGTTCCCGCGTCGGGGCCAGGATGAGCGCGCGCGGTGAGGCGCGCTTCTTCGACCCTTCGGGAGTCTCCTCGAGGAGTCGATGCAGGACCGGCAGCGCAAACGCAGCGGTCTTGCCGGTTCCGGTCTGGGCGCAGCCGAGCAGGTCGCGTCCCTGTAGAGCCGGCGGAACGGCCTTCGCCTGGATGGGGGTGGGGTTGCTGTATCCCTCTTCCGTCAATGCCCGGGCAATGTCAGCATGGAGTGCGAGTGATTTGAACGAGACTTCTGAAGTGATCTGAGTGGTTGACATACGAAAACACGAATCTCCTGACCGACGCGGAAGTGGTTTGACCGCGCGGTCGTTGTGTACGGGCAATCCTGACGTTCTTGAAATGGGAACGGGGAAGGCCGACTGGGGTGGCGTCCTCAACCGCGACCATGCGGAGGAGGCGTTGCCAGCAGATTCCCAGCGTGATTCTGCAGAATACGGTCGATTCCGAAATCGACGATCCGGGGTTGTAAGGTCCGGAAGTGCAGAGACGGCCTGAGGCCACCGGCGTTGTTCTACTTAGACTATAGGCACGTTCCGCCGAAGAGTTGAGGGATATCTGGAATCTTGAAAAGGTGGTCGGCCCGGCCCGGTCGCCGGATTTCCCTGGTCCGAACCTCATGGCCGGCAGATGCGTTCACCATCCGCCTGGATGAGCTGACGATCGATGGCGGTATCGATCGCCTCCCCGATGAGTTCCTTGACCCGCGCGGTGATGCGCGCCTGTCCCAGTGTTCTGGCCGCTTCACGTTCCAATTCTTCGCGTGGCAGGCCGAACTGTTGATGAACGACGTGCACGACGACGTTGATGCGTTCGATCAATGGAATGTGCTCGAGATCACGCTGGTCTGCATCATCGGTCCCTGGAGTGCGGTAGGTTGTGTACATCGCGGGGTCCAGGTCGGGAGGCCAGAGCGAATCGTCAGACACTGCGATGGCGCCGCGCCGGATCGCGAGATCGCGCACCTCAGCAAAGCGAGCTCTCGAACGATCGGTCAGGCGCATCACGTTGAACCAGTCGGCCAGTCGTCGCATGGCGAGGGCTTCAACGATCGGTCCCTCGGTACGGACGATCGCTTCGAGGGCATCTGCAAGCTCGTGAGTCGCGGCTGAATCGTAGAAATCAATCTGTGTCGTCACCGAATCGGTCGGAGCAGCGCGGCGATACACGGGAAGACTCGTGCACCCTTCCAATGGCTGTTCATCGGAACCTGCATCTTCGTCGCCAACGCCGGTGGCCGGTGCCGGTGATTCAATCGCGGCAACGACGGTCTCGCGCACTTCGCCAGAATCTGGAGAAGAATCGCTCTCTGGAACAATTGATTGTCGTGACAATTGTTGAATAGCGGCCAGTCGTTGTTCAAGGCGGTCGATGCAATGTGCGGAATTCATTCGCCAGTCGATTGACCAGATGCGCTCCAGGTTCCAGCCGAGATTGCGCAAGACCGAATCGCGAAGGCGATCGCGATCTCGTGCTGATCGGGCGCTGTGATAGGCGTGACCATCGCACTCGATGCCCAACAGGGAGTGGCCCGGGCGTTCGGGGTCCCGCACCGCCAGATCGATTCGATATCCTGCACAACCATAGTGCATTTCGACATTCCATCCGCGTTCGGTAAGGGCGGTGCCGACGGTTTTCTCCAATGCAGCGACATCGCGGCGCTCGTTTCCGGCTGCCTCTGCTTCAATCAATGAACGGGGGCCACGATCGGCGTAGTCCAGAAACTGCTTGAAGTGCCTGACTCCGATGGACCGCGTCCGTTTGAGATCAATCTGATCACTGCGCAATGATGAGAAGACCATCAGCCGTTTCTTTGCGCGCGTGATCGCGACGTTCAGACGACGCTCACCTCCATCCTGATTCAGCGGGCCGAAGTTCATGGAAACCCAGCCGTGTTCATCCGGACCATACCCGATGGAGAACATGATGGTATCGCGCTCATCACCCTGTACGTTCTCAAGGTTCTTGACAAAGACCGGCTCGTCAACTTCATTCGTGAAGAAACGCTCGATCTCAGGAAGTTCGCGGCGTTTGAGATCAAGCATGTCTTCGATGAGCGTCTGTTGCGCCTGGTTGAACGTCACGATGCCGCACGAATCGGGACACTCCGATGCCGTAAGCAGGGTGATGAGCTGTTCTACGACGCGGTTGGCTTCGATGCGGTTCGTACGGGATCCGCCGCGGTCGTACAGGCCTTCACGAACGTAGTGGAACGTCACCCCGAGCTCGGGCGAGCGATCCTGCGGTGAAGGGAAAGTATGAAGTTCATTGCGATAGTAATGGTGGTTGGAGAAGGAAATGAGACTTTCGTGCTGACTGCGATAATGCCACTTCAGCCAGAGCGCGGGAACGCCGGAGGCGTTGCACTCTTTGAGGATGGACTCCATGTCTTCAACTTCGATTTCTTCACCGGTTGGATCGTCATCGTTCTCGAGCGTGCCGAAGAACGTCGTGGGCGGCAGCTGACGTGAGTCGCCGACCACGATGACCTCGGCCCCGCGCGCGATGGCGCCGATCGAATCCCAGACGGGTATCTGTGACGCTTCATCAAAGATGACCAGGTCGAACGGCGGAAGCGATGCATCAAGAAACTGTGCGACCGAGAGCGGGCTCATCAGAAAGCACGGCTTCAGCCGTGGCAGCAGATTCGGCATGGCGCTGATGAGTTGGCGCGTGGGGAGATGTCGGCTTTTCTTCTCCAGCTCGCGTCGCAGGATGCCAAGTTCGGACTGCGCGGAGACCTGGCCCCGGCCGGAAGGCAATTCCTTTCGCAATCGTGAAACGATCACCTCGCGCGTCTTGCGAATCAGCGCCTGATCAAGCGTCCGGAAGCGCTCGATCGTTTTCTGATGCGAGCTGGAATTGAACTGCCGCACGGCGTCTACCGAGTCCGCAACTGCGTTGAACCATCGCTCCGCGTAGCTGCGTTCAAATGTTTCCTGCAGTTGATGTCGTTGAAGTGTGCCCTGTTCATACTGCTGCACAAGATCATCAAGGCCAACGCTCAATCCGTGATGGCGCGCGCGATTCCATGTGCACCAATCGTTCAGCGCGGGAATCGCGCTGCGCCACCGCGCCAGGGCGTCCTGAACCGTCGGAATCCAGCCGTTATGCTCCTGCTTTCCCGAATCAGAGCTGATGACTGCTTCGAGTGACTTCTCCAACCGTTCCCACGCGGCACGCCATTGCTTCCACGCGCTCAAAAAGTCCTGCGCGGTTGACCGGCAGGCCTTCACGCAATCATCGTCACTGGCAGCGGCGACGATGGCGTCAATCAGGGCACTCGGAAGGCGCTCTCGCTTCAATTCGTCGGTGAGTTTCTGAAACTGCTCGCACCAGGCAAGAATCGATTCAAGCGTCTCCCACTCAGCGTCGCCGTTCTTCCATCGACGACCGAATACGTGCGCGGCTTCCGTGGCGGATTGCAGCTCAAGCGTGGCGCGCCGAACCTCGCGAGCGGTATCAAGATCAATCGCCAGTGTCTCCAGCGAGGGCACACCCCCCACGCAATACGGCCGAAGCGATCGACGCGCGAGAAACGAAACAAACGGCCGCACAATCGCCGGTTGTTTCATCGCACGAGTCACTGTGTCATGCTGCGCGAGATGATCAAGCTCCAGGAATTCTGCGCGGTACCGGCCCTGAAGCTCATCGCGCAGTCGATCTCGACGGCGGCCAAGGTCACACAGCCCGCGCAGATCACTCACCATCTCGCGAGCTTCACGATCGGCCAGCAGGCGTCGATCGGGCAGTGGAGATTCCGGTAGCAACGCCGCAACGCGCAGTAGCGCCTGGACACCATTCATGCTCGCAGAACTCAGAACGGTTGTTCCGTCCACCACCTCCGCGGCGATAGAGGAAAGAAACATCGCGCCGGTCTGGTGCAGTGTGTCACATGCCTTCCGGGCGGCGTCCAGAACCTCTTGCGCTTCAGCAGGAAGCGAGAAACTCCACTCAGTCCGCCTAAGGCCGCGCAGCGGATGCTCATGGGCTGGGTCAATCGCTTCCGAGGCATCGACGAGCCCAACGATGCCATTTCGCCACGCCGCCAGCTCGTCAGCGCTCGTGCTGGCGACATCACTCGTCGGAACGTCGCATCGCGGGCCATCGCCAAGGGAACTGAGTCGGCCGAGCACGGCATACAACGACTCACCGCTCGGGCGCGCCTGGTGCAGTTCCTGCACATACCGGTTCAATTGTTCCCGTGTCGTCCCGAGCTCCGTGCAGAGGGCATCCCAGTCGAGCGGCGGCGTTGCTGCCGCGTGATCGAGACCGGCCTGGAGCTGAACCAGAACTTCCTTCTTGCTCGCCTTGGCGGAGTGCAGTTCAAGGCAGAACGGCGCCAGGCCATCATCCGCCAAACGCTTGCTCACGACACTGAGGGCAGCCAGTTTCTCCGCGACGAAGAGCACGCGTTTTCCACGTCCGATGGAATCGGCCATGATGTTGGCAATGGTCTGGCTCTTTCCCGTGCCGGGCGGCCCTTCAAGCACAAATGTGCGATTCATCGCCGCGGAGTGAATCGCCGCCAACTGCGTTGAATCAGCATCGCGTGTGCACAGCAACTCACCCGGTACAACCACATCGTCCATCGACTCCGCCACGGGCACCGTGTCGTTCTCGAACGCTTCCGCATCACGATCAATCAGGTGTCGTACCAATCGATTCTGCCGAAGCTGGTCCAGATGTTCCTGCAGATCACGCCACATGAGGAATTTGTTGAACGAGAACAGACCGATGTACGCCGTTTCTTCAACTTCCCAGCGGGCAATGTTGCGAATCGTGTCCCGGAAGCGGTGCACAATCGCCTGCACATCGATGCCGCGTTCGTCCTCGGGCAATTCCGCCAGGTTGGTCGTGTCGATTCCGAAGTCGGCGCGCAGTTTCTCCAGCAGCGTAATGTTCGGCCTCAAGGGTTCATCGCTCAGCGCCAGTTCGTATCGATAGCCGGAGCCGGTCGCCTGTCGCACCAGGCGGATCGGCAGCAGTATCAACGGGGCGTGGCGCGGCTGCTCACTCGTCGGCGTTTCGTACCATTTCAACATGCCGAGTGCGAGGTGCAGCATGTTCGCGCCGGTCTCTTCGATGCTCAAGCGCGCGGTGCGGTAGAGTTTCAGAAGTCGATCCGCGGTCTCCGCGGCGGGCAGCGTCGTATAGAGGTGATGCGATTCAATCTGCTGGCCGACGAACGATGCATCGCCCTCCGCCTTCGCATTCAGGGAGAATCGCACCTCACTGGCGAGCAGGTCCTCGAGCAAGGCAATGTCCGGCACATTCAATCGCACCGTGCCCTTGGTTTCGCGAAAGTTGATGAGCCGATTCCGCAGCGACAGATCGAGCAACCGCTTCTGCCAGCGGCGAATGCGGTCATCGCCCGATTCCTCGGTCGTCATCGCCAGCGTCGACGCGGCATCCGCGCCGGCGCGTTGAAGCCGTTCAGCCACTGCGATGCGATCGAGCGTCGTGCCCGCCGCCGTGACCGTCTGCTTCTCGAGCGCTTCGAGGTCGAGGGTCGTTCCTTCCGGGTCGAAGCGAAGCGGCAGGGGGCGCACGCCGCGCTTGCGGCAGCAGCGCACATCCACCGCGCAGAACATCGCGCCGGGCGCGTTCAGTCGCATGCGGGCGGCGTTCACGGCGTCGGCGAAGTTCGCACCCCGCTGACACAGCATCGTCGCTTCCAGCGCCACCAATTCGCCCAGCTCAATCAGGTTGCGAATGCGCGCGGGGTCATCGCCCACCGGCTCCGGCAGATGTGAAGCATGCATCCACACCGCGGGCATCGCGTGCCCTTCCGTGAACAGTACCATCGGGTGAAGGCCGGATTGCTCCCAGATGCCCGCAAGCAGAAGCGAAAGATCCAGGCAGTTGCCAAAGTTCTCGCGCAGCACCCGATCCACCAGCCGGATGCGCTGCCCCTGTTTCTCGAAACTCGCCGGCACGCCGATGTATCCGATCTCGCGCATCGCCACCGCGTTGAACCCCGCTTCGGCAATCAGCGACGCCCGCAGGCGCGAGCCCGATTGATACCCATCGATCGCATCGTGTTCCGAAAGTTCGCCCAGCGACGCCCGGGCAGCGCGCAGCAGATCCACCATCGCATCATGATTCGGTGTGATGAACGCCGCCAGCAGGTCCGGGTACAGCGTGATGCCCGGCCACTGATCAAACGCGAGGAGGTCCACCGGCCATCGGCTTGATACCTGTTGATCCGAACAAGCGACCTCGACCAGAAACGTCGTCCGTTCCGCCTCAGTTCGCTGCGCAAGGTCCCGTCCCCGTAACGAGAACGCGGCTGCCTCCGGCGTGAAGCGCACCGTCTCGCCCGCGCCGATCATCTCCAGCCGGGCCGTCCACGGTTCACATTCGCCGTTCTCCAGCGAAATTGTCACCGACACATCCATCGCCGTGGCGTGCCCGTCGTTCGTCAAAGACATCAACTCGATCAGCGGCACACCGTGCTGGTGCATCGCGAAGTTCACGCGCTCCGCGTATTCCAGTTCAACCCGCAGCTCCGGGCGCGCCGCGGCCTCCGCCTGTTCCGCATTCGGCGTGGCGGCGGCAGCATCGTCTCCGGGTTCCTCGGCGTTCACCATCATCATCATCGTGTGATTCTTCCACTTCTCCCCGAGGCGATCGTATGAATCATCATCCGCGGCGGCAGCGCCCACTCATCTATTCTGCCACAATTCGACCTCTGTTGCACCGGTGCTGTCCGCCTGCACCGGATATCCTGATGCGATGGCACTCCGCTTGCACACCTTGTACGCGATCATTCACTGCTGGTACCACCTGACATGACCACGACCACCACCGTTCACGCCTTCGCCGCCCCTGCACCGGGGAAACCTCTTGAACCATTCACCTACACGCTCGGCCCGATCGGTGATGATGAAGTTGACATCGATGTTGAACATTGTGGCATCTGCCACAGCGATCTCAGCATGCTCAAGAACGACTGGGGCATGTCCAATTACCCCCTGGTTCCGGGCCATGAGGTGGCCGGCCGCATCCGCGCCATCGGGGCGCGCGTGCAGCACCTCAACATCGGTGATCGCGTCGGCCTCGGCTGGCACGCCGGCTACTGCCTGCATTGCCGGCAGTGCCTGAGTGGCGACCATAACATGTGTGCAACAGCACAAGCAACCATCGTCGGCCGTCATGGCGGCTTCGCCGACATCGTCCGCGCGCAGGCCACCAGCGTCGTGCAACTGCCCGCAGCCATCTCGCCGCGCACCGTCGGCCCGATGTTCTGCGGCGGCATCACCGTCTTCAACCCGCTCGTGCAGTCCCAGCTCTCGCCCACAGCGCAGGTCGCCGTCATCGGCATCGGCGGCCTCGGACATCTCGCGCTCAAGTTCGCCCGGGCGTGGGGGTGTCATGTCACCGCCTTCACCTCCAGCGAATCCAAACAGCAGGAAGCGCTGGAACTCGGCGCCCACGAAACCATCAACTCGCGCGATTTCGACGCCATTACGCGCGCCAGCGGCCGGTTCGACCTCATCATCTCCACCGTCAATGTGCCCCTCGACTGGAATGCCTACATCCAGACGCTCGCCCCGCGCGGCCGGTTGCACATGGTCGGCGCGGTCCTTGAACCGCTCGACCTCGCCACGTTCCCACTCATCATGGCCCAGCGGTCGGTCTCCGGGTCGCCCGTCGGCGCACCCGCCACGATCCGCACGATGCTGGAGTTCGCCGCCCGGCACCGCATCGAACCCAGGACCGAGCACTTCCCCCTCGCCCGGGTGAACGATGCACTCGCGCACCTCGAATCCGGCCGAGCTCGCTATCGCATCGTGCTCGATAACGGCTGATCACCATTCATGACCACCAACCGCGAACACTGGGAACACATCTACCGCACCAGGGCGGATGAGAATCTCAGTTGGTTTCAACGATCAACTGCACGGTCGCTCGAACTCATCGACACGCTGCGGGTCGCGCCGAAACGGATCATCGATATTGGCGGCGGCCAGTCCGCCTTCGCCGGCGAACTGCTCGATCGACTGCCGGAGAGCGCGATCACCGTGCTCGATATCGCCCCCGCGGCGATTGAACGTGCGCAGAAGCGCCTCGGCGAACGCGCGGCACGCATTCACTGGGTCGCTGCCGATGTCCTCGATCCGCCGCCGCTGGACCCGGTTGATCTCTGGCACGATCGCGCGGTCTTTCACTTCCTCACCGCCGCCGAAGACCGCACGAAGTACCTCGACCTTGCCGTGCGCACGGTCGTGCCCGGCGGACACCTGCTCATCGCCACCTTCGCCCTCACCGGACCGGAACGGTGCAGCGGCCTGCCGGTGGTGCGCTACGACACCGCCGCGCTCGCGCTCGCGTTTCGACCGCGCTTCAATCTGATCTCCGCATGTGAAGAAACGCACACCACGCCCTGGGGCGCGCTGCAACCCTTCACCATCGCGCTTCTGCGACGGGTGTGATGACTCGCATCGTCGCCGCGTTCACGGACCAATGCGCCTTCACTGCACCGGCAGATTCTCCACCGAACGGTCAGGCGATGGCGTCACCGTCAATCGCTTGATTCCCTCGTTGTCCACCACCATGAAGTGAAGCAGGCCATCCTCATCGATGTGCCACATCGACTCTTCCTGTTCAAACGGCTGCACGCCGAATCGTACCAGCGGCTGACCATCAACGTACAACGTTCGCTCGGCACCGGTATCGGCCATCAGCAGGTAGAAGTGTCTGGAATCAGGTGAGAAGCCGATGCGCAGCACGCCGATGCCCGGTGCAGCAAACGCCGGTTGGCCGTTGAAGAACACCGCTTTCTCGCCCGTCCGAGTATTCGTCCCCCATGTCACGAGAAACCGGCTGTCGGGTGAAAAGACGAACCCGTTCGGCATGGGCAGATATCCGCCGTGCGCGGTTGCGGCCCGTGTGCGCCCAACGACCTGAAGGCCCTCGTACTTCGTGGCGCCAGCCGATGTGAGTTCAACGAGGGCCGGGCCGTGCATCACCGCCAGGCGCGAACCATCGGGGCTCAGGCCAAGGGTGGCAGCGGTGTTGCCGAGATGAATGTCGCCCACGTAGCGCGTTTCATCGAAGCGTACGCTGTACCGCGCCGGGCTACTCTCCACCCACCCGATGTGGGCTCCATCGGCGCTCCACACCACCGGCATCGGCCCCGTCGACACTGCATCCTGTTCCTCGCCATCAAGAACAAAGTACCAGCCCGTCGGCGATCGCCCCCAGTAGGCGTGCCGCGATCCATCGGGTGAAAACCTGAACGCCTGAATCGTCGCGTACTCATCCTGTTCTTCACCATCGACGACGAGATACTGTCGCCCCGTCTGAGGTTGCATGATGGTTGCCCAGTGCGCGCCATCTTCGCTGAACCAGATGCGCTGGCTGCCGACCATGTTCGGAACCTGGCCATCAATCTCTTCGCCGTTCAGCACGAGGCGGAAGTTCGGGCCTTTCGAGCGGGAGGTTCCGATCATCGCCCATGATTCACCAGCGGGGGCGGGAATGATCTCCTGGTTCATGTAGTCGCCGCGAAAGACTTCTTCACCTTCGAGTTTCACCACGGACTCATTCGTCTCAGCATCCTGTTCCACCGTGAACAGCTTGCCATCGTGCCGGTAGAAAAACTTCATCGCCTTTGAGTCCACGACCTCGCCATCGCGGATCAGCGCCTGCTCGCGCGGGTCCATCAGCGTGCCAACCATGATGTATCCCGTGCCCACGGGACTGAGCATCACCTGAAAGTCGGATGCCATCGGCGGCGATGATGCACCGTCGATCACAAAGCGCCACGGCGCACTGCGATCTTCATCCTGCTGCCGGATTCGGTAGAAGAGGTGATTGTCCGCATTGAATCCCACACCGGCAATTGTGTTGCCGCCTCCGTCGTACTTGCCGGTGAGAACTTCTTCACCATCGACCATCAGCGTGAACGTGTCGCGCGTGCGCCCGACATAGGCCAGCCGGGAACCATCGGCGCTGAAGATAACCGCGATGCCGCCACCGCCTTCGGGTGTCGGCTGCGTGGCAATAATCTCATCGAACCTCGGCCCGGGCTCCCCGTTTCGATACACCGCCATGCGACTCCCTGCGGGGCCGACCGTCACCAGGTCCACCGGCCCCGGTGAAGGTACGTAGCTGAAGCCCTGCCCAAGCGGACTCAGCAACTTCTCACTGATGAGCGGATCAGAATCCGCCAGCGACGCCGCGCCGCCCATCGTGCTCAGCGCAAGGGCAATGACCAGTGAATACTTCATGTTGACCTCCGTGGAAACTGGTTGTTCGCGCCGGAGTATACCGGAATCCGCGGGGCGGGGTGAGTT
>CBFGRU010000029.1:0-18101 GCA_965651255.1 uncultured Phycisphaerales bacterium | reverse complement strand
CTGTGCGGTACGACCGTCGCCGCGAGCTTCCGGCAGGAGTTGTTGTGTACCGATTTCCGCGAGCGCCCGAAGCAGTTGCTGGGACCTGACCTCATCGAGCGGGGCTGGCTCAGTCTTTAGCGCATCAAAGCCGCCGTGCGTGCGGAGTCGAATGGGAATGGTGGCCACTTTCCCCTGGAGTTCCTTGATACCGAGCGTCATGGCATCCATCGGCAACTCGGTGTAAATGTCAACCGTGCGATTGACCAGATCAACCCGCCCGTTGTATGCCAGGGTCAAGTCGCCGAGCGTGATGGCAAAACGATCGTACGTGACAACTCCGTTGCGGATGTTGGCACGAATCGGCTCGATCGAACCCTTGATGACCGCGCTGCCTTCGCGTTGCACCAGCGTGAGAGCTCGCAGCAACGTCGAACCTTTGTCAATCTCCATTTTGCCGATCGTCAAGACCATGTCAGCGCGCAATCGGGCGATGTCACCATCGAGAGGCAGAAGCGTATTGGAAGCGTTCAGTGTGATCGGATTCTCAGTCGTGCGAATGTCCGCCAGGAGAGGATGTATCTTCTCCAGCAGCTTCTGTCTGAAAGCGGGTGAAAGCTCGAACGAACCCTGTGAGTTTGCTCCCTGCTCCATGACCAGCGCTTCGCGCCGACCAAGCATGCGCGTCGCAAGGCGGCTGGTGGCGGAGCTGAATGACGCCTCAACGGAGCCAGTCCGCGTTGAGAATCCTGCGGCCTTGATATCTGCATCCACCGTCGGGCCGAGCGCGGATGCGATCAGGCCATCCCACCGCTGAACCGCGTCGATCACCGCCGTTGGCAGCGAGGTGGCGTTGACCGTGAGATCGATCACCGCGTTTTCAGTAGAGAACGTCTTGTCTTCGGCAAGCAGACGGCGAAGCGTGCCCGCGATATTGATCGAGCCGGGGTCGGCGTCGCTGGCGGTCGCTTCGCCGGTCAGGCCGAATCGGATCGAAGCGAGATTCGTGGACTCGACTGTGGCCTTGACATCCCTGATCTCGCGCCGCGCATTGTTGTGCATCGGTTCAATAAGTACGAGCGGCGCGCGGGCAGTGAGTTGAAGATTCACATTCATCTGTGCGGGATCATCGGCTGGTTCGCCTGTCAGCACCGCCCGGGGGAGTTGAAAACTATTCCAGGCGATCTCCAGCGGAACATCGCCTTGGACCAGGAGCATGGGCGCTCCCGGCGTGCCTTCGGTGGGGGGTGGGTTCAGAAGCTTCTGCAAGGCCGATTCGGTGAGCGTCAGCCGAGGATCGCTTGCGGTGACGATGAGGAGGGCATCACTGAGCGAGGCAAGATACGTCCCGCCGACACGAGGGAAATCCACAGTAAGCTCAGCGCTGATCTCATTTTCTTGTGGCGAAACACTCGCCATGATTGATCCCTGCTCGCCCGTCCACGCGGAGAGAATTCCCGCTTCAAGGCCGAGCGCCGATTCAAGGGCAGCCATCGCCAGAACCGGTGCTTCGATGTCGATGGTCGGTTCAATGGGGCTGGCAGAGTCGGCACGCTTGGCGCCGGCCGAGAATGTGGCCGTAGTAATCTCGCGGTCTGCCGCGGCGAGGAGACGTGCCGCCCCCTGGGATTGAACATCAAGCGCTTCTCCGAGCGTGGCGGTGAACTCTGTGCGCAACTCCGCAACCGTGACTCCCGATGCGCTCTGCTTCAGGCGCAACGTCGGCGCCCCTTCAACGGCAATTCCGCCGGACATCGAAATCAACGTGGTATCAAGGCCGCCATCCTCGCGAAACGGTACGGCCAGCGTCAGGTCGCGCAGCGCGACGGTGCCCGGCCTGGTGAGTGCAGGGCGATCAAGCGGCTGACCGTCGGCATCTGAAACTGGTGCGACGAATGCTTCGAGAAGCGCCGTGGAAAGGGTGGCGACGAGCGTACTCGGCCTGATCGTGATCGCCTCGGAATCCGTATGTGCGGATACATCGGCTGCGAGTCGTGGGCTCCGGGCGGTCAGCGCAGCGGTGAAACCGCCATCCGTCGGTTCGGTGGAGATGGTCGTTGTCAACGCGCCACCGATGAGTGCATCAAGAACCACCCTTTGTTCCGGTACGAAGGATGTAATGAGATCTGAGTTCGGCAATTCAATCGTCACGGTGCCTTCAGGTCGCAGTCGCGCGAGCGTGGGAATCGGTGCGGCATCTTCTGCGGGAACCAGCCGAATGCCCTGGCTGATTGTGATGGATGCATTGTCAATCATTGCAGAACCATTCAATTGAGCAGATGGCCCTGCTGCTGCCACATCAAACCCGACATCAAACCTGCTCATGAGCGGTGTCGCTTCGCGATCGGCGCCGATCGGATCCCCAGCGAACACCAGCCGGCCGGCAAGCGTCGCCTGGTCAGTGGCGAGCCCTTCGTTCTCCTCACTGACCGGCACTCGAAGCGCATCAATTGACAGTGTGATCGTTCGAGGCACTCGTATGCGGTCCTGGGTCAACACCGTCATGAGTTTGTCGTTCAGCGTCAGGGTGATCGAACTCGGTTCACCCGTCAGGCCGGACTCGGGCGAGTGGTGGGCACGAAGGTCAGCGTGAAGATTCTCGGCGTCAGCAATCAGGGAGAGTGACCCGGGAGCGTCCGCATTGGCGTTGGCTTTCAGGTTCAACGTCGGACCAATGTCCTCAGCAAGATTGACCGGCAGACTCGCAAGGAAGAGCTGCGCGAGGGAGACGGGCAAATCACGCGCCTCCAACGATGCAACAATGCGTTGCGGATCAACAATCACTTCGCCTTTCGTGCGAATCAAACGGTCTGCGCGAATCGTGCCCGTCACCTGGCCGGTGGGTGTTCCATTGAGTGCGGTCGAAAGCCCCATCGATGCGCTGAAGGTCTCGGTCAAATCAGTTGAGGTGAGCTCGGCTGTGAACTGCGTCAGGGCCAAGCGCTCGTTCCTCTCTTGACGAGGAACTTCGATCCCGAATCCCGATGCGCGGATGTTGGCAGTGACCGAATTGCCGGAAAGGTCCAGTTCGCCTCCGCTGGGGATCTTCAATTGAAGTTTCGACACCTCCATCAAGATGACTGGCGGGTTGTCGCCCTCTGAAAAAAGAGTGGGTCGTGCGGATGCATCTTGATCGCGCAGGTAGGCAGCGAGCAGAGCATCGGTCGGTCTGGCCTGGATGACGAACGAGGCATCGGGTGACACTTGTGCAACAGAATCAACGATGTTCACGACACCGCCGATGCGGACGAGGTCGGAATTCACATTGAGCAAAACACTCCCGTTGGCTAGACCCCCGCTGACCGCAATGTTGGCTTGTTGCAGCATGTCACCGGTCAGCGAGGCGAGCCGATTGTCGAGCCCGAGAAGGGCATCGACCATGGCCAACGAAACCTGCTCGAGGTTCGTCTCGAGATCCGCGTTCGTTGCATCAAGCGTCAGTTTGCCGTCAGATCCAAAGAGCTGCGACACACTTCCCTTCATCGTGAACACGCCGCCCGTCGTGCCGGCGCGCGTTGCGCCGCGAAGGTCGACAGTGATCGGTCTCTGAGTAGAGAAGTCCACACTGCCGCTGAAGTCGTTGACTCCCAGTGTCTCGCCGGTGGCTTCATCGATGATGGTGACATCCACATTCTTGATCTGGACGAACGCGGCAAGTGAAGTCGGCAATCCGCTTGAATCATCAGCGGGCTCAGGTGCACCGGCATCGCGCGGTCGCTCGGACTTCTTAACCAGGTCTCCGATGGATGCGGTTCCGTCCGCACGCCGAACGCCCTGGACCGTTCCGGCAATGCCAATCTCTCCAAGGTCAAGATTCCCGAAGGCTAGCCCGAGCAAGCCAGCGCCGATGTTGATCGAGAGATCGATCTGCGTCTTCTGATCATCGCTTACGATCGAGAGTTCTTCGACATCAACACCGCTGAACCAGCCGAGAGAGAGCGATCGCCACTCCACCGTACCGTTCACTTGCTTCGCGATCTGGCCACGAATGATGCCCTGTCCCAGCCCCCAACTAATGAACGTTGGAAGCAGCGCGAGGAATGCGAAGAGGCCCAGCAGCACCACACCGATGCTGATGAGGATTTTGCGGCGGCGCGGGCGAGCGGATGTTGATGGAGAGGACTGGCTCATTGGGTCATTCTCAACCGGAATCGGGAGGGATGAAAAACACCACGCCATTATGCTAGCGCACCCATTGCGAAACTGTGCAGCCGCGCTGGTGGGGACATACTCTCCGCTAGCTGCTGAGACGGTAGAAGGGCGAATCTGCCCAGCGCGGTGGCAGCCACAGCTCACGGTCGCATGCGGTGACGAATCCGAACCGATGAAGATTGCGCTCGCTGGCGGTGCCGGGTGTCGTCAATGCAGCCGCGCAATCCGCACCCGCCGCGGCTGCCTCGCATAAGCGGCGGGCGATCAGTGCAGTCTGGATTCCGCATCGCCGGTAAGTCGCGAGAACCGCACCGGCAAAGAGGAATGCAATGCCACTGTGCAAGCCCATCGCCGCCGTCGCCACCGGGGTGTCATCTATCCAGGCAAGATAGCGCCGCAGGGACGGGTCTCCATGTGAAGCATGCAACCGGCGAAGCCGCGCAGCGGTGCGGGGACCATCTTCCGGCCAGACGGTCGCCTGTATCGATAGGAAGTGATCAAGATGTTCAGGATCATCGATACAGCGCACCACGAACTGATTCTGCGATTCAGTGATGGGGGAGTTCATCGGACGGGCCACACTGAACCGACGCGAGAAGCCCGGCAACGCTTCTGGGCGACAGCCAATCTTCGCAAGTGCCGCGCGAAGCGCCGGTCCGGATCGGTCAGGACACACATCGAATCGCGGTGGAATGTCGTGCGCGCGAAAGAAGTGGTCGATGAAACTGACCTTCTCCGCATCATCTTCACCAAGGCCGATGCATCGATTGAACAGTGTATTGGGCTGCGAGGGCGTGATAAACGCCCAGGCGTTTCCGAACTGCTCAACCAACACCATGCCGTCGTTGGCGGGCAGGTCGCTGGCGCGCCACACTGCGGCATCGGCCTGTTCGATGCGTGCGAGTAACTCAGCCGTAATCGGCGGGGCGCCCATCCGTCTTAGTCTACGAGGGCTGGTGCTGAAGACGTACCTGACTTTACGCTCCCCGAACCGATGTGCGCCAGCATTCGGTCAAGCGCGAGCCGCGCCAACTGTTTGGCATCGGCATGAACCTGAATGTGATTTACCACTCGGTCCGCAGCAAGGTTGTCGAGGGTCCACAACAAGTGCGGCTGATCGATTCGATACATGGTTGTACAGAGGCACTGGCAATCACTCAGTATGCGGACGAACACATCTCGTTTGTGCGCCGCCTGGGCGAGGCGAGCCACCAGATGCACCTCGGTACCGATGGCCCAGCGTGTCCCCGGCGCAGCGTTCTCGATCTGCCGAATGATGTACTCCGTTGAGCCGGAGAGGTCCGCCAGATCGACGACTTCCTTCGCGCATTCGGGATGCACGAGCACGGTGATGCCACCCTGATCGCGATACTGTTCCTTGACAGCTCTGACATGTTCAGGCCGGAAGAGCTTGTGCACCGAGCAATGTCCAGCCCAGAGGTAGACGCGCGCTGCGCGGATCTCTTCATCACCGACGCCACCGTGTTCTTTCTTCGGCTGCCAGAGAATCGTTTCACTCTGTCCTCGGCCGGCCGCTTCGTCTACCTCGGTCAAGAGTCCGAAGCTCGCAGCGGTGTTTCGCCCGAGATGCTGATCCGGAAGAAAGAGAATGCGAATATCTTCATCCAACTGCTTCGGCTGGGTTCCACCTGCCAGCGCCCATTCGAAGACCTGCCGTGCATTTGAACTCGTGCAGCAGGCACCCCCATGCTGGCCGACAAACGCTTTGATCGCTGCGGAGGAATTCACATAGGTAATCGGAATGATGCGGGTTGAAGGTCCGACGGCCTGCGTCAGACATTCCCACGCTTCAACCGTGTCGTCATAGGACGCCATATCAGCCATCGAACATCCTGCGGAGAGGTCAGGCAGAATCACGTGCACCGAATCATCGGTGAGAATGTCCGCCGTTTCCGCCATGAAGTGCACGCCGCAGAAGACGATGTACTTCGTTCCGCGCTTCTGCGCTTCTGCCGCGGCCATCTGGCTGAGTTTCAACGAATCTCCGGTCAGGTCTGCGTGCTGGATGACATCATCCTGCTGGTAATGATGACCGAGTATCAGCAGATCGTCACCGAACTCGCTCCTTCGCAATCGGATTGCGGAGGCGAGTTCTTCATCGGTCATCTTCAGATATTTGTCGGGCAGCGCGGGTTGCCAGAGCATCGGGAATTGTGTCCTTCACAGGTGGTTCCCGACATACTAGCGCCAAGATGAAGTCATCCCGTACTCCGCGCAGAGGCAACCTCGAAACGGGGTGCATTTCTTGATTCGTCGCAATACTGCGTGTTCAGGCAGCCAGGGCAAGTGACGGCGCCGCGGGAGCAACGAATCGCACGGCTATGCCCTGACGGTTGTCGGTCGTCGGTAAGGCGCGAACAACCTCGACCTCGACCATTTCATTGGCGGTTACCAGTGCCTGCCGACTGGTCGTTGGCAAGCCGAGCATCAGTCGATCACCGGCACAGAGCGGGAGTCGACCGACCACCTCAAGCATTGCGCCACCACGCGAGAGGTTGCACGTCGAACAGGGCAGGAACTTGCGGCTCCGAGGATCGTAGAGTTTGCCCAAGCGCGTGAGATCAATCCGAGGGCTTTGTCGTCGTTCTTCAATTCGGTTCATGGCGAGCGCCTCCGGTTTGACGGGACCGCAGGCCGATCCGTGGCCGCATGTTCCGACAACCTTCTGTCTGATCGACCCGTTCCGGGTGTGACTTTGGCTGCGGTCCGGAAACTTGGGGGAAAAGGCACGATTCGACCTGCTCCGCGCGACGCCTCCCCCATGCACTCGGGGCCTATCGTTGAAGCCATGTCAGATTCCCTCGTGTTCCATGCCCCAGCCAAACTGAACCTGGCGCTCAGCGTCGGGCCGCCGGGTGTGGATCGACTTCATCCGATCTGTTCCTGGATGGTCACGCTCAATCTGGCGGATGAACTGACGGTTACGCGCCTCGAGGAAGATCGTTTTTCGCGGTATGCGGTGCTTTGGCATGACGAGGCGCGGTGTCGAAGTGACATCGACTGGCCGATCCAGCGGGACCTCGCGGTTCGCGCGCACCTCGCGTTGGAGCGACTTATCGGTCGCAAACTGCCCGTCCAACTCAAGTTGGAAAAGCGCATCCCTGTGGGAGCAGGTCTTGGTGGCGGCTCGAGTGATGCCGCGGCGATGCTGCACGCAGTCAACGTTCTCTACACGCTTGGTCTTTCGACGGAAGAGCTTATTGAGATCGCCGGAGAGTTGGGGTCAGATGTCGCATTCTTCGTGCGCGGCGGAAACGCGATCGTGGAAGGTTTGGGAGATCGGCTCGAACCGTTGTCTGCCATCGATGAGCGACATGTCGTCCTCATCATGCCTCGCTTTGCCTGTGAGACGGCGCGGGTGTATCGGGCGTTCGATGAACTCGTTGGCACTGAGCCGAAACTGCAAGCCGAGTTCGTGCGCTCGATGGCGCAGAAGGGTGAATGGCCCAGGTCACCTTTCAATGACCTCCTGACTGCCGCCATTCGCGTTCAGCCCGAACTCGAACGCCTCCTTGAAGTGATTTCTCACCGCGCGGAGCGACCGGCCCACCTGACGGGCAGCGGTTCGACGATGTTCGTGCCCTGCGATGATGCGCTTCACGCAGACTTTCTTGCGCGAGCGATTGAAGAGATGGATGAGTTGACCGCGATTCCTGCTCGCACTTCGCCCGGCGTACGCGCTGCGCCTCCGAGTTCAAATCGACCCGCGAAAGAATAATCCCACTTGCCGCGTTTCAGACGGCCGTAACTGCAACCCCCCGCCCCGAGGAGTGGAACAAGTCACATGACGATCTCTACCGACACGACGAGCCCTTCGGTACTGCCCGATTTCAAACCGGCAAGCGATTTCATTCCAGCGAATTTCGATGCATCGACGTGGGAGAACCTCGAACCGAAGTATCGCGCGTTACTCAGCCGCGAGTTGAAGTGTGCCGGCTGCGTGGAACAGTTGCTGCTCGACCGGAGCGAGCTTGATGCGGCGACGGGTGAATCGCGTGCCAACCTGTACATTCGAATGACCTGCTACACGGATGACCAGAAGGCCAAGGCCGCGTACCTGAACTACGTCGAGAACATTGAGCCGAAGTTGAAGCAGGTCGGTTTCGAACTCGACCGCAAGATCGCAGCATGCCCGCACACAGAGAATCTGGATTCCGACCGGTATGGAGTTCTCGTTCGAAACATGAAGGCGGATGTCGAGATTTTCCGGGAGGAGAATGTTCCGCTGCAGACGGAAGACACCAAGCTCGATCAGCAATATGAGGAAATCTGCGGCGCAATGACGGTGACCTTCCGTGGGAAGGAACACACGCTGCCGCAGATGGCGAAGTATCTGGAGGAGACGGATCGCCCCCTGCGTGAAGAAGCATGGCATGCCGTTGCGGATCGTCGCTATCAGGACCACGATCGGATCAACGACATCTTCGATCGAATGATCCGGATTCGCCACCAGATCGCCCTCAATGCCGGCTTCGCAAACTATCGCGATTACATGTTCAAGGCGAAGCATCGCTTTGACTATTCAGCGGACGACTGCGAAGCGTTTCATCGTGGGGCCGAAGAAGTCTGTGTGCCGGTCTACCGGCAGTTGAACAACGAACGAAAGCAGATCCTGAAAGTTGATCGGCTGCGCCCGTGGGATCTGGCCGTCGATGTAAAGGGCCGCGAGCCGCTGCGACCTTTTGCGGATGGCGATGAGTTGGTGGCCAGGACTTCCCGCCTCTTCCATCGGATGCACCCGGAACTTGGTGGCATGTTTGACACCATGCGGAATGGAGATTGTCTGGATCTTGATTCCCGCAAAGGCAAAGCGCCCGGCGGATATCAATACATGCGAGATCGCAAGCGCGAGCCGTTCATCTTCATGAACGCCGCTGGTCTGCAGCGCGATCTGGAGACCATGGTGCATGAGGCGGGTCATGCGTTTCACTCAATGTACTGTCGAGCGGAACCTCTGGTTGATTACCGTCATGCACCGCTTGAATTCTGTGAAGTGGCTTCGATGAGCATGGAGTTGCTCGCATTTCCCTATCTTGATGAGTTCTATGGTGAGGAAGAAGCCGCTCGCGCGAAGCGAGGACATCTGGAAGACCTTTCCAAGATGATCCCTTGGATCGCGACGATTGACGCATTTCAGCATTGGATCTATCTGAACCCTGAACATTCCAGGGAAGAGCGCACGGCCAAGTGGCTGGAACTTGATCAACGATTCGGCGCTGCGGTGGATTGGACCGGGCTTGAGAAGTATCGAGAGACGATGTGGCAGCGCCAGCTTCATCTCTTCGGCGTCCCGTTCTATTACATTGAGTACGGAATCGCACAGCTTGGTGCGCTTCAACTCTGGCTCCAGTCGCGGCGTGAAGAGAAACAGGCGCTCGCGAACTACAAGAAGGCGATGCAGCTCGGGGGGTCGCGGCCGTTGCCCGAACTGTTCAGCGCCGCCGGGCTGAGGTTCTCATTCGGTCCGGAGACAATGCGAGATCTGATGAACGAAGTGAAAAACGAACTTGCCACGCTGCCGCAGTGAAGCCCGTGCAATCTGATCTCTGATGGTGCTGAAGATCGTACACTGCACGCATGAGCGATTCGCCTTCGTATCACATGACGCCCGAGGAGTTTCGCGCGCATGGCCGCGCGGTGGTTGACTGGATCGCGGAATACTTCGAATCGATCGATGAGCGTCCGGTGTCCCTGCCCGTCGCGCCGGGGGAGATTCGGGCGAAGTTGCCGAGTCGGCCGCCGGAAAGTCCCGAGGCCTTTGCTGCGATGTTGCGCGATCTGGATGAAATCATCATGCCCGGCGTGGTGAATTGGCAATCACCGAACTTCTTTGCCTACTTCCCGGCAAATGCATCGGGTCCATCGGTGTTGGGTGAGTTTCTTTCTGCGGGTCTTGGCATCATCGGGATGCTTTGGGCGACCAGTCCTTCCTGCACTGAGTTGGAAACGCACGTGCTCGACTGGCTTGTAGACCTGTTGGGACTGCCTGCGAAGTTCCTCTCGACGAGCACTGGCGGTGGAGTCATACAGGACACTGCCTCCAGCGCGTCACTCTGCGCGATGCTTGCCGCGCGAGATCGGGCGACGGATTTCAATACCAACACCATGGGACTGGCTCATGGGCCTCGATTGATCGCGTACACCAGTGCGCACGCACACTCTTCTATTGAGAAGGCCGCGGTGATCGCAGGTATTGGTCGGGAGAATCTTCGTTTGGTTCCGGTGGATGAGCGGTTCTCCATGCGTGCGGAAGCGCTTGAGACTCAGATTCGGGACGATCGCGCTGCGGGATTTCTGCCCTTCTTTATCACAGCGACCGTCGGGACGACTTCATCGGGGGGCATTGATCCGGTTCGCGCGCTCGGCGAGATTGCATCTCGCCACAATTGCTGGCTGCATGTTGACGCAGCGATGTTTGGAACCGCTGCAATTTGCCCGGAGCATCAACCATCACTGCACGATGGCCTGGAACTCGCGGACAGCTATTGCTTCAATCCGCACAAGTGGATGTTTACCAGTTTCGATTGTGATGCATTCTGGGTTGCGGACCGGTCTGTGCTGGTGCGCACGCTGAGCGTACTGCCGGAATATCTGCGAACGACCGCAACCGAAAGCGGGAAAGTTATTGATTACCGCGACTGGCAGATTCCGCTCGGACGCCGATTTCGAGCACTGAAACTGTGGTTTGTCCTGCGGCACTACGGGGCGGAAGGCATTCGCCATCACATTCGGGAGCACATTCACCTCGCGACGGAGTTCGCGCGGTGGGTGTCCGCCGATGAGGGTTTTCTGCTGGCGGCACCGCCCGCATTGAATCTGGTCTGTCTCCGTCATCGCGCGGGTGATGGTGCAACCCAGGCCATCATGGAACGGGTCAACCAATCTGGTCATGCCCTTCTGAGTCATACCAGATTGGATGGCCGTTATGTGATTCGCGTGGCGATTGGACAGACGCGCACGGAACACCGCCACGTCAAGGCGCTGTGGACGCTGTTGCAGGAATGCGCCGCAGAAGTAGTGCTGCCCGCGTCTGAATCAGACATCAATCGATCGGCTTGACCTCGATCATGGTCGGCGGGCTCTTCGGTCGATCACCTGCGCCGGTCTCAACGGCACCAAGTTTGTCTACGACATCGAGTCCATCGATGACCTTGCCGAATGCCGTGTACTGATGATCAAGATGGCGGCAATGCTCGCGCGTGAGGCACAGGAAGAATTGACTGCCCGCTGAATCAGGGTCACTTGATCGCGCCATCGACAGCACACCCTTGTCGTGCGGTCGATCATTGAACTCAGCATCAACGGTCCAGCCCGGGCCGCCAGTACCGTCGCCGCGAGGGCAACCGCCCTGAACCACAAATCCTTTGATGACGCGATGAAAGTTCAAGCCGTCGTAGAACCCCTCGCGGGCAAGTTTGAGAAAGTTCTCGACGTGCTTCGGCGCAACATCATTCCACAGCTCAACGCGAATATCGCCGAGCGACGTTCTGACCATGACTTCGGGGTAATCACTCATGCCTGATGGTAGCCGGGCAGTCGAATCACTGCATCATTACCGGGGAATTCGCGACGGCGTGTTGTTCTGCGGAACCGCATCCTCACGTGTTACACGGCGATCCGAACGCCCCTTGCCTGGTGTGCGCGGAGGCGCTGGCGCGAGATACGCGGCCTGGATGACAGGCGGTGTCTCGGCACGTCCGATCGTAACATCCGCCAGTTCAACTTCACTGATCGAGAGGATCGTTCGCGCGCCATCAACGGCGTAGCCGAAGGCACAGTACTGGCCATCGAGCCGGGCAGTCCCTTCGCGTGAAAGGCACACGAAGATCTGGCCTCCCGCTGAGTCCGGATCATCGGCCCGGGCCATGGAGATGACGCCAAAGTCGTGCGCAAGACGACTCGGCTCCAATGGGAGCCAATAGCCCGGTCCGCCGCTCCCGGTGCCGCTGGGGTCGCCGGCCTGAATCACGAACGGATGACCCTCGCGTGTGGCAGGCACGATGCGGTGAAACGGAATGTCACGGTAATAGCCACCTTGAACGAGCCGCATGAAGTTCCATACGGTGTTTGGCGCTTCATCGGGACGCATCGCAAAACGGACTTCACCCAGGTCAGTCACCAGGACCGCATCCTGCTCGGGATAGATTCGCAGACCGCTGAAGACCGAGGTGTCATCGATCTCCAGGGGCTCCGGCGGGACCGGTGGGGCGCCTTCATCGCCGGAGGATTCGATCTGTCGTTGTTCAATCTCGGTCGGCTTCGGGCCCCACCCGACGATGCGCGTATAGGGCGTGCGCCCATCCGGCCGGAGGTCACGCACAGTCCACATGGTCAGGCGGCTCAACATCGGCTGCAGAACCAGCGCACTTCCGACCGGTTCACCATTTCGCAAAAGCTGCGCATACACCGTTCGACGAAGCTCCCAGATCTGTGGGAACATATCCGCGAGGTCGAATGTCCGTGCGCCGAGTTCAAGTGGCACTTTCTCTGCGATGATCGCGCCAGGTTGATCCAGCAGGACAACTTCAACGGTCATCGCACCCCGGTAAACCGACTCATCAACCAGGATGTGAACCGGTCGATTCAAGCCGTTGTAAATGGACGCCGGTTCCAGGGCATTTGCTCCCGGTGAATCGGGTTGTCCTGTGTTCGATTGAACCATGGCTGCACCGATGACCGCAATCGCTGCAACGAGTGCAAGGGGGAGAGATCGTTGTGTTCGCAACATAGACAGACTCCTGCGGAGAGAAATGCCTTTCAGCCCGTTGGTCAGCCACCACTCAATGCCTGCATCACATCCACCGTGCTTGATTCACCGACCTCATCTGAGAGGTGCGTTCGATCGCGCAGATGCACACCGTCGATGAAGACGACCATGTGTTTGCGGAGCGCGCCCTGATCATCAAGGACATACGTTCGAGCGGACTCGTACTGCGCAAAGTACGCATCCAATGCAGCGCGGAGAGTGGCTCCGGAGACGTGTGCTTCCGGGCAGGGCGTGTGCCGCTGGATGTTGGTTGTAAATCGAATCAGAGGCATGAGTCGGTCCGGTGTGTCAATGCGGCGTGCGTGGCCGACCGCTCGCTGGAGTTGAAGCGGGCAATCGGCACCGCAGCAGTTTACCCCATCTCGCCCCTTGCCAAACGTGGTTGACGTTGTCATCGTGTGGCAGTCGGTTGCTCCTGCACCGGGGTGGCCGCCACATGAGGACAGGACTTATTCATGAGTGATCGCATTCTGCTGGCAACCCGCAAAGGGGTGTTCATTGTTCACCGTCGTTCGAGTGGATCATGGGAAATCGGTGATCCGTCGTTTTACGGCGATAACTGTTCGCTGGTTGTGCATGATCCGCGCGATGGCGCGTTCTACGCAGCGCTCGGGCATGGGCATTTCGGCGTAAAAGTGCACCGCTCGCGCGATGGAGGCTCAACCTGGCAGGAAATCGCCTCGCCGAAGTATCCGCCGAAGCCCGATGGGTACTCTCCGAAAGAGCATCCGTTCGGCGGTAAGCCGGTGCCATGGAACACAGAGTTGATCTGGGAGTTGCGGCCCGGCGGTGTGAACCAGCCGGGACGAATCTGGTGCGGGACGTTGCCGGGCGGACTATTCAAGTCTGATGATCACGGCGACTCGTGGCAACTGGTCGATTCTCTCTGGTATCGCGATGAGCGAGAAGCGTGGTTCGGGGGGGGCGCGGATTGGCCCGGCATCCACTCGGTGTGCGTTGATCCACGCGATTCACAGCACGTTCGCCTCGGCGTTTCATGTGGAGGGGTCTGGCATTCACGCGATGACGGTGCAACCTGGTTTCTTCACGAAGGGGGCATGCGTGCGGAGTTCATGCCTCCTGAACGGGCGATGGAACCGAATGTTCAGGATCCGCACCTGATCGTGCAATGTCACTCGAATCCGGAACGATGCTGGGTGCAGCATCACAACGGAATCTTCCGATCCGACGATGGAGGAATGAACTGGCAGGAGATTCCCGAGGCCGGGCCATCAACGTTCGGGTTCGCCGTAGCGGTCGATCCGAATGACGGCGACACCGCATGGTTTGTGCCTGCCATCAAGGATGAGAAACGAATCCCGAAAGATGGTCGCTTTGTTGTTACCCGGACACGTGATGGTGGGAAGAGCTTCGACGTGCTCTCGCAAGGACTTCCGAGTGGACGAGCGTATGACCTGGTGTTCCGGCACGCGCTGGATGTTGATTCCTCCGGCCAGAGACTGGTGTGCGGCTCAACAACCGGTGGGCTGTGGATCAGCGAAGATCAGGGTGATCACTGGGTTGAGGTGAGTGCCCACTTGCCTCCGATTTATGCAGCCCGTTTTGCGTAGCGTCGAGAATGCCGAGCATCTGGTTTGGTGGAGGTTGCTGCCCCGCCGTAGCATGATGGCTTTCCCTGAGCGAAGCCAGTCGATTCACGAGCGGGCTTCACGGAACGCAGACCATGAACATCATCATCTGCGGTGCGGGCGAGGTTGGTTCTCATGCAGCGGAAACGCTTGCAGCGGCCGGCCATACGATCACGGTCATCGATAAGGAACCGGAGCGCCTTCGCACGATCGAAGACACGATGGATGTCCGCACACTGGAAGGCAACGCGGCAGATGCGGCGATTCTGCACGAGGCCGGTGCGAATGCGGCAGACCTGGTCCTGGCCGCAACCGATCAGGACGAGGTAAATCTGCTGACCGCCAGTGTCGCCAAGGGTGTTGGCGCAAAGAAGACGATCGCGCGCGTTCACCACATCGCGTACTTTGAAGCATCATCGCTTGATTACCAGACGCACTTTCATATCGATCGATTGATCTGCCCGGAGTATTCGACCGCCATCGCGATTGCGCGTCATCTGCGCAACCCCGCAGCGCTCGTGGTCGAAAACTTCGCTCGTGGTCGAATCGATATGCAGGAGTTCCCGCTCTCGGACGATGCAGCGGTCATCGGCAAGACACTGCCTGAATTGAAGTTCGGGAAGGGCTGGCGGCTGGCAGCCGTCACGAGGCACCACAAGGTGATCATTCCCGATGCGAACACACGGCTGGAGAAGGGTGATCGCGTGGTGCTGGTTGCGAATGCTGGAGTCTTTCCAGAGATTCGCCGGCAGTTTCACCGGGATGACACCACGAAGCGCAAAGTCGTCATCATGGGCGGCCCACCCATGGCGGTGTGGCTCTGTCGTGCACTGCGTCAGCGCAACTGGTCGATCCGCCTCTTTGAGCGTGACCGCGAGCGAGCGGAGGATCTGGCGGAGAAGCTCGACTGGGTCACCATTCTCAACGCCGATCCGACGGATCGTGCCGTGTTCGATGAGGAGCAGATCGGCCAGGCCGATGTCTTCATCGCGCTGCTGAATGACGATGAAGCCAACATCATCGGTTGCGTTCTCGCCAAGAGTATGGGTGTGACGACCTGTATGGCCGTGGTGCAGCGATCGACGTACGTTGACCTGCTCTACCACATCGGGGTCGATCGACCGTTCAGCCCGCGCATGGTCGCGGTGAAGGAGATCGAGAACGTCCTGGATGACAGTCCGTTGCGCAAGAGCGCTTCACTGGCCGATGGTGAGATCGATGCTTACCGCGTGCGGATTGTGGATGACTCACCCGTGGTCGGAAAGACGCTCGCGCAGATCAAGCTCGCACCGGACTGGACTATGGTTGCCATTCGACGTGGTGATGAAGTCTGGGTTCCCGGCGCGGAAGATTCGGTCAAGCCGGGTGATATCGCACTGGTGACCGGACGAAATGGAGCGGAAGCAACTTTGCGGCGAATCTTCCGCCCTCGGTGATGCGGATCATCAAGTCGCGCACCCGATCAGTTGAAGGAACCGATCTTTCGTGGTCTGATGGCTCTGTCCATGAACATACGCCTTGTCCTCAACCAGTTGTCTCTGCTGCTTGTCGTCCTGAGCTTGATTCTGCTCCTGATGGCGGGTGGTTTCTTCGGGTTGAGTATGGTCGTGAACTTTGCGATCGATGCTGATGCACGATTGGCGTTCATACTGTCTGGTGGAACCGGGCTTCTGTTCTTCGGATTGCTCTGGCTGGTGACGCGCCGCGCCGCGCCGCGAATCGGGCGCCGCGAGGCGCTCCTGCTGGTTGCATTGTCGTGGGTGGTTGGTGCGCTCTTCTGTGCCGTGCCTTACTACCTCTGGGCTGCGTTCTCCGAAGGCATCTCCGACGATCACCCGTTCCGTTCGTTCGCCGGGTGCATCTTTGAAGCGACCAGCGGTCTGACTACGACCGGTGCCAGTGTGCTCGGTCGGACGGGCAGCGAGATTGAGAATCTGCCCTCCAGTCTCCTCCTCTGGCGAGCAATCACCCATTGGATCGGCGGACTCGGCATCGTCGTCCTCTTCGTCGCGGTCCTTCCATCGCTCGGTGTTGGTGGCAAGCGGCTTTACCGACTGGAAGCGACCGGTCCTACGAAAGATCGATTCCATCCACAAGTCGCTGAAACGGCCCGCATTCTCTGGAAAATCTACGTCGGACTGACCGGCCTCCAGATCATTCTGCTCAAGATTGCGGGGATGTCATGGTTCGACTCGATCTGCCACACCTTCTCGACGCTGGCCACCGGCGGATTCAGTCCTCGTGATGCAAGTGTCGGCGCGTACGACTCGATCTGGATCCGCATCATCATCATCGTGTTTATGTTTCTCGGCGGGATGAACTTTGCGCTCATGTACGAAATCTTCCGCAGGCGGTTCTCGCGTGTGTGGCGCGATCCTGAGTTGCGAATCTACATTCTCATTCTTCTGATCAGTACGATCCTCATCACGATCTCCCTCCTGACCTACCAGTATCCCATTCTGATGTCGAATGGTGACATCGCTTCGCCCACACCGACGAATGCGATCATGGAGAGCGCGTTTTCCGTGGTCTCGATTCAAACGACCACCGGATTCGCCACCAGCGACTACGACCAGTGGCCGTTCCTTGCCAAGACGGTCATTGTGTTCCTCATGTTCGTTGGCGGATGTTCCGGTTCCACGGCGGGCGGCATCAAAGTCATTCGTATCTGGATCGCGCTGCGCGTGCTGTGGGGGGAACTCGAGAAGATCTTTCGTCCACAGGTCATCCGGCCGATTCGCGTCGGTCGGTCAGCCGTTGAGCCGGACATGAAGCTCGCCGTCGTTGCCTACACCCTGGGCATCATTGTGCTCTTTGCAATCGGCGGAGTCACGATTCATCTGATTGAAGGTGAGCGCGTCAGTCTCGAATCCACCGCCACCGCGACGCTCGCGTGTCTCTGCACGATCGGTCCCGGGCTGGACATGGTCGGCCCCGTCGCCAACTACGGCTGGATGAGCGCGCCAAGCTGGATTCTGCTCAGCGGGTTCATGATCATCGGTCGGCTGGAAGTCTTCGCGATCCTCGTACTTTTCTCGTGGCGATTCTGGAAAGCCGACTGACCAATGATGGAGTTTCACTCGTCCGGGTCTGTACATCCCGCTCGCTGCCGAAACGACATCTGCGTGCTGCCAGGATGACAATCGAATCATGCGCAGGAATCGCAGTCGAACTGCTGCATGACAGCAACTCTTCAACGGTCAAAGGGGGGAGTCATCACGAGTTGCGCGCACCGGCTTCGCCCACACGGCGTCCTTTCCGTCAACCGGCTGTGCGTGGCGCACCGTTTGAACAGATTCACCCATCACCTTCGCGACGAGAGGCCGATGTCAGGCCACCAGGTTCGTCGATCAGATCGTGACCGCCCGGCGATGGTTCCTGCTCGACCGGGCGATCAAACTGATGCAGGAACTCACGATTGGGAGATGCCAACCATGGCCGCCCCGAATACCCCCGCCAAGAAGCCCGCACCGACGACTCCTTCCAAGCCCGCGCAGCAGCCGGCCAATAAGCCCGGCCAGACACCGCCGAAGGGCAAGTAACCTTCCATCGGTCGATTCAACTCAAGAACGACACGGGCCCGGCCTTCATCG
>CBFGRU010000028.1:0-18190 GCA_965651255.1 uncultured Phycisphaerales bacterium | reverse complement strand
CGCGAGTTTGCCTCTCTTGGTTACACCGTTCGTCATCCCGGCCCGCGGGCGGCCCATGTGGTCGATCAGATGCTTGAACTCATTGCCGCGGAAGGGATCACGCCGGTATACGATCTGCGTCTTTACGCACCGCCTTCGGCCGTCATCGCCTGGAGCGAGCGGCAGGAACGGCTGGCGATCAACGGGGCATACGCCGTTCTCGCTCCGACCAGCCGCTGGCCGGGCAAACAGTGGCCACCCGCTCGCTGGATCGAGTTGATTCCCCACCTCGTAGAGCGCGGGTACGAAACACTCATCATCCTCGGCGCGCCGGGTGAAGAGGCACAGGTCGCAGCGATCGTCGATCAAACTGATCCGGCGATCACCTTACACAATCTCGTCGGCTGCACGACCATCGGCGAGACCATGGCCATCATCGCCGAGTCTTCGCTGGTCATCGCCAGCGACTCGGCCCCGCTGCACATGGCCGTCGGCTTTGATCGGCCGCTGGTTGCGCTGTTTGGTCCGACCGATCCCGCATTTGTCGGGCCATACGGCCGCCTCGATGCGGTTGTACAGCATCCAGACGCAGCGCAAACATCGCGTTCGCAATTCAAGAATGAAGAAATCGGTCGGCGACTGATGGAACGCATCACCGTACAACAGGTCATGACCGTCGTGGACCGCGTGCCGTACCCAGCCGGGACGGTGCCAACCACGGCCGGTCGACCGCAGGAGACTCACTGATGCGACCCTCATCACCACTCTGGCTCGCCAGCGCCTCGCCTCGGCGTCGTTGGTTGCTGGAAGAAGCGGGGATTGATACCCGCATCATGCCGCCCGCACTCGATGATGGGAAACTCGACCCGCAGTCGCGCCGGGCGGAAGCATGGGTGATGGCCATGGCGCATCTGAAGGCACGAAGTGCGGCTGAGGAACTCCGCCGCGAACAGCCCGCCGCACGCGGCCGGGTCCTCGGTGCGGACACCGTCTGCGTGATTGAGAGTGAACGCATTCTTGGTCAGCCCGTCGATGAAGCAGCCGCCCGCACGATGCTGTGCCAGTTGCGACGAAACGAACACCGCACGCTCACAGGTGTCTGCCTGCTTGATCTGGAGACCGGCGCGCGAGAGATATTCTGCGATACAGCCCACGTGCGGGTGGGCGAAGTGACGGATGAAATGATTGAATCCTACATCGCCAGCGGCGAATGGCGCGGCAAGGCCGGGGCGTACAACCTCTCGGAGCGCATCGCAGCCGGGTGGCCAATCGACTGCGACGGCGACCCAGCCACCGTGATGGGCTTGCCCATGATGCGATTACGTGCAATGCTCCAGACATGAGCCAGTTTCGACCCGCGCATTCGTCATGGTTGATTGCCATCCTGTTTCTCGCTGGTGGCATGCTCAGCGCAACCGGGTGTGCAACATCCAGCGCGCCGCGCGATCGCACGACGCTGCGCGTCTTGACGTGGAACATTCATCATGGCGAGGGCGTCGATGGCAACTTCGACCTGATCCGCCTGGCCAACATCATCCGTTCGCTGGATGTCGATCTGGTGGCTCTTCAGGAAGTCGATCGGACCACCGGGCGCAGCGGATGGCGCGATCAGGCACTTGAACTCGCGTCGCTCCTGAAGATGTACCATGTCTACGGCGCGGCGATGCCCTATGACCGAGGAGAGTACGGCGAAGCGATCCTCTCGCGCTGGCCGATTCACCGGGCCGAGACCATCCAGCTTCCGAAGATTGAAGGCAGCGAACCGCGTGCTCTGTTGATCGCAGAGGTTGACAACCCGGTCACCGGACCGCTTCGGTTCGCGGCCACTCACCTGGCGCACGATTCAGAACTCGACCGATTGGAACAGGCGCGGCTCATCGTGCAGCACCTTCGCGAAAGCGATCGGCCGACCATCCTCGCCGGCGACTTGAACGCGCAACCAGATGCCCCGCCGATGCAACTCCTGTTCGAGCATTTCATCGATTCGCACCAGCAAGACCCGCGGGATACCTACCCCGCCCTCGAACCCTCACGGCGAATCGACTACATCCTCTTCAGCCCGAATGACGGGTGGCATGTGCTCGATGCATCGGTTATTGCCGGCAACATCGCCTCTGACCATTGCCTGGTGGTCACCGAACTTGATTACCGACCGTAATCCCGTACGAAACAAGAAGTTCGGCCGATGGCCCGTAGTCGGAGCGTATCATGGATGAACGAGCCATCGTTTGTTCCAAGGATCGCACGCCGCCATGCCTGAGTTCGCGTTTCTCCACCCTGCCGTCTCGATCCCGATCGCGCTGATCTGCGCGGTGTGGATCGTCTGGTATTGGCGGCGCCTCGGCCGACCGGATGTGCCCGAGAGTCGGCGACGCATCCGTCGGGCGTCGATGCTGGTGATGATTGTCACGCTGCCGATCATGGTGCGCGGCGTGAGCTTCGTCGATGAAACCAGCCCCATCGATTTCGTCGTCGCCTGGGGCATGATCATCCTCCTCATCCTGCTCCTCCTCGTGGTCGCGGCGATTGATCTTTGGAACAATCTTCGCCTTCATCAGCAGTATCTCGAGCAGGTTTCATCGGAAAGTGCGGCACGACTGGCGAAGTCGATACACGATCGGCGCGAATCCGGCAAGAAGCCAGCCAGCACCTCCGATGGAGAGATGCGGTCGTGAGCGGACATCTGCCGCCGGTGCTGCGCCCGGTGACGGTGCCTGCGTCGTGGATCTACCGCGTCGTCATCAATCGCCGCAATCATCGGTACGACCAGCCGCGAAACGTCACGCAGACGGATCGGCCGGTCATCTCCATCGGGAACCTCACAACCGGAGGGACCGGCAAGACGCCCATGGTCACCTGGATCGTTGAAACGCTCCTGAACATGGGGCATCGTCCTGCCATTGCCATGCGCGGCTACGGGGCACGCCCCGGTCAGAAAAGCGATGAAGCGCTCGAGTACGAAGATCGCTGGCCGAACGTCCCGGTATTCATTGACCCGGATCGCGCTGCGGGTATCTCGCGGGGGTTGGAGGTGCATCCGCAAATCGACTGCATCGTGCTCGACGATGGCTTCCAGCACCGCCGACTGAAGCGAGATCTGGATGTGGTCCTGATTGATGCATCGCGCGATACCCACCGCGATGAGTTGCTTCCCGCCGGCTCGTTGCGCGAACCGCCGGCGGCCCTTGCCCGTGCCGATGCGATCATTCTCACGCACGCCGACATCGTTCCGGCGGCGCTCGATGCGTGGATTCAGAAGTACCACGGAGCCGCAGCACTCGCCCGGACGCGACATGTCTGGCGGGGGCTGCTGCAGCACGATCGGTCGGGATCTACGCCACTGCCAGGTGAATGGCTGAGGGGGCGCCGGGTCGTCACGCTTCTCGGCATCGGTCATCCCCAGTCGGTCATCCGTCAGGTTGAGGCAGCCGGGGCCACCGTTCTGGCCGACATCGCTGCCCGCGACCACGCGCGCTACGACCGCACGCGGGTTCTTTCCATCGTGCCGCTGCTTGATCAGGCCGATGCACTCTTCACCACGGTGAAAGATTGGGTGAAACTCCGCGAGTTGATAGACTTCGGTTCGTTTCCCGTGCCGGTGGTGACGCCCGACCTCGGCATCGAGTTTCTCGCGGGCGAAGAGTTGCTGCGCACCCGGTTGGAAGATGCACTGCGCACAGCCAGGCGGAACCGCGATTCATGACGACTGAACTGCTTCGCTGTCTGCACGAGTACCGCGCGTTCACCGCGATGGTGGTCGGCGATTTCATGCTGGATCAGCATGTTCACGGGGCAGCGGAACGGCTCAGCCCCGATGCGCCCGTGCCGGTTCTCCTGGCCAGCCGCTTTGAAGATGCGCCGGGAGGCAGCTCGAATGTCGCGCGATGCCTGAGAGCGCTCAAGGCCGAGGTGCTCTGTGTCGGCGTGACCGGGGTGGATGCAGAGTCTGCAATTCTGCGCAAGGCGCTGGACGATGCCGGCTGCGAAACCGACGGTCTCATAGGCGATGGGACTCGCCCCACCACCATCAAGCGCAGTCTCATCGGGCTCGCGCAGCACCGCCACCCGCAGAAGATGTTCCGTGTCGATATTGAATCGCGCGAGCCGATTCAACACGATGTTCGTGAGCGGCTGCTGTCATACATCGAGTCGAATCTCGATCGTACGGATATCGTCTGCCTGGAAGATTACAACAAAGGCGTCTGTACGCCGGAGTTCTGCCGGGCGTTGATCGATCTCTGCCGATCGAAGGGCAAGCCAATTCTGGTCGATCCCGCTGCGATTGAAGACTACAGCAAGTATTCCGGCGCAACGGCCATCACGCCCAATCGATCCGAGGCGGAACTGGCCACCGGGCTGGATACGCCGCTGGAATCAACGCATGAGCACAACCTGCAGATGGCGACGATGCTCATGGAGAAGTTCGACCTCGATGCGGTAGTGCTCACCCTTGACAAACACGGCGCGCTGCTCGCCCGGCCGGGGGAGGAACCGCTCATCGTGCCGACGGTTGCGCGCAGTGTGTATGACGTGACCGGTGCGGGCGACATGGTGCTTGCCGCACTCGCAGGCGGTGTCGCGAACGGCTTTTCGTGGCATGACTCGGTGATCTTTGCTAATGCCGCCGCCGGCCTCGAAGTCGAGGTGTTCGGAGCGCAACCGATTCCGTTCGTTAAAGTGCAGCGCGAAATCCTGCGCTTGCACGGCGGGCTTGATGGCAAAGTGCGCACGTTGGAAGACCTGCTGGTCGAGATCGCAGTCCACCGT
Source organism: uncultured Phycisphaerales bacterium (assembly GCA_965651255.1). Classification (GTDB taxonomy): domain Bacteria; phylum Planctomycetota; class Phycisphaerae; order Phycisphaerales; family SM1A02; genus CBFGRU01. The sequence goes on along the minus strand of CBFGRU010000028.1, from coordinate 13,444 downwards.
GAAGGCGGTGAGAAAATCGTCCTGACCAACGGCTGCTTCGATGTGATTCACGCAGGCCACGTGCAGTACCTGCGCGAAGCGAAGCGGTTGGGCAATGTGCTGGTCGTCGGCGTGAATGCGGATGATGAAGTCGCCCAACTCAAGGGCGAGGGTCGCCCGGTCTATTCGCAGGCGGAGCGACTGGACATTCTGAACGAGTTCGAGTCAATCGACTATCTCGTCGTCTTCAGCGAGCCAACCGCCCATCGACTGATCGAAGCCGTTCGCCCCGATATCTACGTCAAGGGTGGAGACTATCGCCCGGAAGAAGTGCGTGAGTACGACCTGCTGAAACCGATGATGGATCGAGGCGAACTCGCGTTTCACACGGTGGCCTTCCGCGCCGGCCTGAGCAGCACAACCGTCATCGAACGATTCGTCCGCGCGTACGGTGGTGCGCAAGCATCGCGCTGACTGCGGCGGCCACGTGACTTCTGCTACACTTGCGATCATGAATCTGCACGTCGCGGTGCTTATGCGACCATATGTTGAGCTTCTTCTTTGCGGAGAGAAGACGGTCGAGTGTCGCCTGACACAAACATCGCGCGAACCATTTGAGAAGATCGATGCTGGCGACCGGGTGTTCTTCAAACAGTCGTCCGGCCCGTACCGGGCGACCGCACTGGTCGATCACGTACTCTTCGAGCGCGATCTGTCCCCGCGGCGCATTCGTGAGATTCAGCGAGATTACAACGATGTCATTCGAGGCGACCCCGATTACTGGGAAGGAAAGTCCGACGCGAAGTACCTCTCTCTCATCTGGCTGAAGGAAGTTGAACCGACCGACCGCGGGCCGATCATTCCCGAGCTGCGCGGGCGGGCGTGGGTCTGCCTGCATGAAGGTTCGGGCGTCACGGATCCTTCGTTCCATCGGAAGGGGCGCGACCGGTACACGGCGCAGTCCGAGGGAGGTGACGATGAAGGGCCGTTTGCCATCTCGATCACCCCTGGGAATCTGAAGAACGGAACGCTGTACATCACCGGTTTCGAGGATCGGTTTCCATCGGATGCCTTCGGTGGAGCCACTCGGCAGGATCCCGGCAACCCGATCACGCTCATCCTGCGGCACGGCCCGATGGTGGAGACGGACCTGGTCGGCCCGCGGAAACTTGTGCGCAGCCGAGTGTGGCGCGACTGGTACCGACGAATTGGCGCCCAGGTCGGCGATCAGGTCGTCTTCACACCGGCGGGCATGCGCCTGTACTTTGTTGACATGGCATCCACCGGGAAATGACGCCGTTGGGAGCGGTGATCAGTCGGTAGAATAGATGGCCATGTTTGAACGACGATTAATCCACGGCCGCCCGAACTGTCGCATCAGTGCGCGACGGCAGTGGATGGTCGGATTTCGTCGATGGAATCGGTTCGTTCTTTCTCACCCGGTCGAAAGCGAACCTCCCAACTGACCGGACAAGAGCATCTCACAGCAGCGAGGAAGTTGGCCACTCATGTCATCCCGCACCGATTCAACTCCAACGAAGTCCGCCACGAACGCCACCTCCCGCCCTTCCGGCTCGAGAGCATCTGACGGGAAGCCCGGGAAGCCCGCAACCGGGGGCGCGCCCAAGACCATCGGCCCGGTCTCAGACCTGGAACGTCACTTGCCATCGGACTGGTGGCGCACGCTGTTCAACTCCGTGTACCTCAAGACCGATGGCGATGTTGTTGAGAATGAAGCAAACACCCGCCGCGAGATTGATTTGCTGGTCAAGCTTGGCGGACTGGAAAGCAATGATCGCATCCTGGACCTCTGTTGCGGGCAGGGTCGGCACAGTCTCGAACTTGCGCGCCGGGGCTTTAAGCATGTCACCGGCGTCGATCGCTCGCGCTACCTCATTCGCCTCGCGCGCAAGCGCGCAAAGTCCGCCAACCTGCCGGTCACCTTTCATGAAGGCGACGCCCGTCGTTTTCGGCTCCCACCAGATACCTTTCACTGTGTGGCCATGATGGGGAACTCGTTTGGATACTTCGACCGCGAGGAAGACGATGTCGCGGTGCTGAAGTCGGTTGATCGCGTCCTGCGCCCGGGTGGAACCGTTGTGCTTGACATTACCGACGGCGACTGGATGCGCGACCACTTCGAGCGCCGCTCGTGGGAGTGGATCGATGAAAATCACTTTGTCTGTCGCGAGCGATCGCTCTCAGCCGATCGTCAGCGGCTGGTCACGCGCGAAGTCGTCGTGCACGCTGACCGGGGGGTCATTGCCGACCAGTTCTACGCGGAGCGACTGTACTCGCGTGATCACCTGATGAACCTGCTGGACAAAGTCGGCTTCGAGAATGTGCGCAGTCACGGCTCGGTCGAGGCCGCCAGCGACCGCGGGCAGGACCTCGGCATGATGGCGCACCGAATCTTCTTTACGGCGGATTCGCCGAAACGGACGACCAGCGCTCCACCGAAATCCGGCCCGCCGTTCAAACATGTCACGGTCGTCATGGGTGACCCGAGTCTGCCCGATACGGTCAAGCGCGGCGGACAGTTCAACCCGGAAGATATTGACACGATTGATCGCCTGAAGCGCGCCCTCGGCGAGTTGACCGACTACACGTTCAGCTACCTTGATGACCATAAGAATCTGCTCGCGGACTTGCGCACCAATCCGCCGGAGTTCGTGTTCAACCTCTGCGATGAGGGGTTCATGAACGATGCGTTCCTCGAACTGCACGTTCCCGCGGTACTTGAGATTCGCAACATTCCATACTCCGGTGCCGCCCCGACGGCGCTCGGCCTGTGCTACAACAAGTCACTCGTGCGCGCGATTGCCGCGTCGCTGGATGTACCCGTTCCGGCGGAAACGTACTTCGATCCGTCCGACCAGGCCGCCACTCTCCCATCGGCGTTCCCGGCGCTCGTCAAACCGAACTACGGTGACTCGTCGATCGGCATCACGAAGGACTCGGTGGTGCACAATCCGGTGCAGCTCGTTGCGTACCTGGAGAAGCTGCGCGATGAGCTGCCGGGCAGACCACTGCTCGTTCAGGAGTATCTCACCGGCAACGAGTACAGCGTGGGTGTGATTGGGAATCCCGGCCTTTCGATCCGAACGCTGCCAATCCTTGAAGTTGATTACACCGGACTTGATCCCGAACTTCCGAAGATCCTCGGGTATGAATCGAAGTGGATTCCGGGTTCGCCGTACTGGACGGACATCAAGTACCGTGAAGCGCGCATCGATGAAGACACCGCGCGCAAGCTCGTGGACTACTCAACGGTGCTGTTCGAGCGGCTCGGCTGTCGCGACTACGCGCGGTTCGACTTCCGCGCCGACGCGCGCGGCACAATCAAACTGCTTGAAGCAAACCCCAACCCCGGCTGGTGCTGGGATGGAAAACTCAATTTTATGGCTGAGTACGCCGGACTTCGCTACGCAGACCTTCTGCGCATGATCATCGAAGCAGCACAGGAGCGAGTGGTTACCAGCCACCGCATTCACGCCATGGCGACGATCGCCTGACCAACCACGGGCGAGTCAGAGAATCCCTGCCGACTGTATCGGCTGGCAATCGACCGATAAGCCGATTCCTCAACCGACTGACACAGGTTGCGGCCGGTTCGGTTCGACGTTTCGTTGGGGAGTTGATCCGCCTATGGTCCGTCCGCTCAGCCAATTTGATGCGCTCATCGGTGCTCACCTGCACCAGCACAGCGCGCTGCGCTTTCAGCAGGCGGTCGAGCGACTCGGAAGCGGGCAGCGGATCAACCGCGCCAAGGATGATCCATCCGGCCTCATTGCGAGTGAACATCTTCGTTCAATGCTCGCGGCGATCGATGCTGAAAGCCGCTCGCTCGAGCGATCGGTCCACATCACCTCGACGGCTGATGGCGTACTCGATGGCGTCTCCGGTCTGCTCGTTGCCGCCAAAGGCATCGCCATTGCGCGGGAAGGCGCGATGACCGAAGAAGAACGAGCGGCTTACGACATGGAATGGAACTCGATCCGTTCCTCAATCGATCGTCTGCTCTCCGGCGCCTCGTTCAATGGTGAATCACTCTTCACGGGGGATGCGATCACACTCGAAGCGGCTGGACAGTGGATCACGCTCGAGGCCCTCTCGACCGGCGCGATGCAACTCGACGGCCGAATCAACGCAGAAGTGATCGATCAGGCCCTCGGCATGGTAAGCGCCCGACGAGCTGAAATCGGTTCCTTTGCGCAGCACACGATTGGCGGTCGCCTGAATGCGCTGCGAACCGAGTTCGAGAACATCGCCGCTGCCAACAGCCGCATTGCGGATACGGATTACGCTGCGGAAACCGGTGAAATGATTCGCGCCCGCCTCCTGAGCGTGATGTCACTGCGCGCGATGGTCATGAATCGCGAGTTACAGCGCAATGTGGTTCGACTGCTCGCCTGATCACGACGCACGTTCAGATTCGGTTCAGTGCTTCAGCGCGCGATCTTTCGCTGCGCCTTCATCCACTTTTCAATCTCATCCGCCTGCTTGGGGATATGCGATGAGAGGTTTCGGCGGCCGTCCTTCGTGACGAGAATGTCATCTTCGATCCGTACACCGATCCGTTCATCCGCCAGGTAGATGCCAGGTTCGATGGTGAGCACGTTACCCGGTTCGAGCTTCGTATCGGGATTGATATCGTGCGTTTCCAGCCCGAGGTGATGGCCGATGCCGTGAATGAAGGTATCGCCGAATCCCGCCTTGGTGATGATCTCCCGCGCCGCTGCATCGACCTGGGCGATTGTCACGCCCGGCTTCACCGCGCGGATTGCGGCTTCCTCCGCCTTGAGAACGAGGTTGTAGATCTCGCGCTGACGCTTGGAGAATGTGCCGTTGATCGGGAAGGTGCGAGTGATGTCGGCGGAGTAACCGCCGTAGCGGGCGCCGGAGTCGATACACACGAGTTCACCATCGTTCAGCGGCTGATTGTTGGCGCGGTAGTGCAGAACGGTTGCATTGATTCCGCCGCCGACGATCGTTCCGAACGCCGTGTCACGGGCGCCGTTCGTGCGGTACGTGTGCTCCATCGCTTCCTGTACATCGAACTCGTTCATTCCCGGCGCCATGAACCCCGCTGCTCTTGCGAATCCTTCTCGCGTGATGTTGATGGCATGCTGCATCACCGCCACTTCGTTTCGACTCTTGATGCTGCGCAACCGCGCGGGAATGTCGGTTTGGTCTTCAATCACCACGCCGGGAATTCGCGTCGCAACATTCTGGAACACTGCCAGATCCGGTGACACCGGCTGCGTGTGCATGGCAAAGGGGTGCAGGCAGGCCACGCGCTTCGTGCGCCGAACCGCATCGCGTAGCACCAGTGGCAGACGCTCGATGCGAAAGATTGTTCGTACGCCGTAGCGATCGCGCAGCGCCTTGGAAATCTCGGTTCGCAGGCCATCCCATTTCTCTACCTCCGGGTTCAGCGGACGCAGGAAGAGCGTCACCCGCCGCGCTTCGACCGGGTTCGTCGGGTCGATCAGAAGGGCCGCTTCGGGTTCATCGACCACGCCGGTAAAGTACTCGAAGTGCGGATGCGGCCGCCACGGGCGATCGCCATGCGTTGGGTCGCTGCCGGCGAAGAGCAGGCCGACTGCACCGCGCAAACCGCGCATCAGTTTCTGCCGGCGATCGGAGAACTCCGAGAGTGGAATCGAGGGTGATTTCGACTTGACGGCCGAGACCGACTTTGACTTCGACGTAGCGGGCATGAACACACTCCATCAACGATTCATCGGGAACTGCGGGAATCGCTGATGGTACCGCGAAGTCACGCGGGCGGGTTCATTTACATGGATACCGTTGTCTTCGGGCCTTTGAGCAGTCGCTGCGCATAGGTATTCATCGCATCACGCAACTGCTCGAAGCTCTCCAGAACGTACAGAATCGGCTGGTAGTGATCGATCTCGAACGAGGTTTCGCAGACCGTTTCAAGATCGAACGGGCGTCGATCGACTTCCGGCGATGTGAGCGAGTGCTTTGACTCACCGGGAGAAGAAATCAATCCGGAGCCGTAAATCTTGGTTCGACCGTCCTCGTGAATCAGGCCGAACTCAACGGTGAACCAGAACAGGCGCGCGAGCCGCTCGGTGTGAAACTCATCGTCCGTCTGGAGCGCCGCCTGACCGTACGTCTGCAGAAAGTCCGCAAAGACCGGGTCCGCATGCAGCGGTACGTGGCCGAAGATGTCATGAAAGATGTCCGGCTCGGGCAGATAGTCGATCGATTCCTTCGGGCGAATGACGATCGTGGTCGGGAACTCACGCCTCGACAGGCAGGCAAAGAACGCCTTCGCCGGCAGGTAGCCGGGCACCGCCTTGGACTGCCAGCGCGTCTTCGGCCAGAGGTTTTCGTTGATGACGTTCAGATCGGGAATCGCTTCGCGCTGCAGCTTGATGACCTCCGCGCCGTGCAGGTACACATTGCTTGCGTTGCTGGCGAGGTAGTCCATCTGCCGGTCGTAGAGAATCTGCCACGTCTCCTGGTTCTCCGGCGAGTAACCGTCGTAGCGCTGCTCGATGTACATCTGTGTCGGGTCTTTGTACCCCGGCTTGCCGAAATTGTCGGCATACTCCTGCGCCCGCTTCGCCTGGGCGTCATCAATCATGCCGTGGTTCAGACTCTTGTTCATCGCCATGCCCGACTCCTTCCGCGCGGAGGTTTCCTGGCTGATCTCACTCGAAACCGATCAGCGGATCGACAGAATGATACCGATGCGATCACGCGCAGGCGAAGCATGCGGACAAGGAAGATACCCCGTTTCAACGCCGTTTCGGTGCAGATGCGCGGTCAATCGCCTACGCTTGCGTCCATGCACGCCGGCCGAGTGATCGTCATTGTCTTCACGTTCTGCTGCGTCGTCGCACTCGGCGTGAGTATCTGGCTGGGAATCACCGGCCGCGTTCACGCGCGCGAGAATCAGTCGATCCTCGGTCTTCGCCAGATTCACGAAAAGTCGCAACGGTGGGCACGCGAGCACGAAGGCCGCTACCCCGACCACATCGCCGAGCTGTTGACCTGGACAAGTCTCTCCTTCGATGACTTCATCGACCCGCGCATGCCGGATGATTCGGTCTGGACGATTCACACGCTGGCGGTGCGCGATCTGATTCTCAGCGGCCGCGAATCCCCCGAGTTGACCGCGGACCGCGAAGCATTGGCCGAGGCGATTCAGGCCGTCCGCGATGAACCGTGGTACCGCTTCGGCGACTTCTTTTTTGCCCGCCTACTCCGACCGACCGGCGATGCACGAATCGTCTTCGGCTGGACGATCCGCGGCGTGAACGATCGCCGGTTCATCATGTTTGATGACGGCTCCGCCCGGCGCATCGAGCCAGAAGAGTGGCCGATCATCTGGCAGACCGACGCCACCGCCCGCCGCGCGCTGGAAATTCCGGCCATTGAACCACCGGCCATGCGGTAATCATCGACTCACACCATTCGATGTGCCAACGGTTCCCCGCGCAGAGCGGCGACCACGTTCTTCACCGCGAGTTCTGTCATCCACGCGCGATCCTCGACCGTTGCGCTACCCAGGTGGGGCATCAGGAAAACGTTCGCGCAATCAGCCAGACCCGGCGCCAGTTCCGGCTCGCGCTCGAAGACATCCAGACCCGCGGCAAACAGTCGCTTCTGCTGCAACGCTTCAACGAGCGCGGCCTCATCGATGACCGCCCCGCGCGCGGTGTTGACCAGAATGGCGGTGGGCTTCAGCAATGACAAGCGTTCCGAATTGATCAGATGCCGCGTCTCGCTTGTCAGCGGGGTGTGCAGACTGATGATGTCCGCTTCACGCAGACCATCATCCAGTTCGACGCGCTGGGCGTGAATCGGCGATGCCTCGAACTCCGGATGGGCCGATCGCGCGTGATAGAGCACCTTCATCTCCCATCCGATCGCCCGCCGCGCGGTGGCATATCCGATTCGACCGGCACCGACGATGAAGAGCGTCTTTCCGACGAGACGCTGCCCCAGCAGTTCATTCGGTCCGACCCCCTTCCATGTTCCTGATCGCACGAGGTCCGACCCTTCGCGTGCGCGCTTCGCAGCCGCCAGAATCAGCAGCCACGCCACATCGGCCGTCGGCTCGGTGACGGCGTTGGGAGTATGGCCGACAATCACCCCCCGCCGCTTCGCCTCCGCCAGATCGATGTTGTCAACACCCACCGCATAGTTGCTGACGACCACAAGTTGTTCGCCCGCGGCGTCGAAGAACTCGTGGTTGATCAAGGTGTCGGCCGGCGTGGCCAGCACGGCATGTGCGCCGCGAATCGCCGTGAGCAGTTCATTGCGCGGCAGGCGCGAGTCGTGCGGATTCATCCATACGTGGTGGAAACCCGCCTCGCGCAGTTGCGCGACCGGATCATCCGGCAGTGGTCGCGTGATGACGATGCGCGCCTCCGCCGGCTGGGGAAGCGGCGTTCGGGCATCTCCGTTCATGAATCGCGCGCTCCGCAGAGATCATCCAGAAACGCCTCCGCCGCTGCCGCGGTCAGCAGCCGCTCCGGCGCTTCCAGGCGCACCACACCGAACCGCGCGCGGATATCGAGGCCGTACGCATCAATTCCAACCATCACGGGCGACTCGATATCGAACCCCGCCTGCCTGCATCCGCGAGCAAAGTCACTCGCCCGCTCGTGGTTCATCAACCGGCAGAGCCGGGCTTCATCCGCGGCCAGCGGGTTCGCCACTCGCAGGGCCTGACCGTCAATCACCGCACTTTCATACTTGGCCGCGTCGATCGAGAATACCGCCCAGTTCACATCCTCCGGTTCACCGTGATAGATGCGCCAGCGGTCTGCCAGGGCACCGTCTGCACCGGACTCCTTGAACGGTTCAAGCGTGATGAGTAACTGCAATGAGTCGTCATCGGCCTGCGGCAGAAACAGGATCGTTTCCGCGGACTGGATCATCGCCACCATGACCGGCCCGACCAATCGGCCATCCGGCGCGACCACGATCTTCATCGGGCGCAGGTGTTCATCGAACTGGAATTCACCGTCGAGGTTCGCGTGGAGAAACGCGAGTGTGCGGTCGAGAAGCGGATTGGTCATGGTTCGGCATGCTAGGCGGGTAAGACGACTCATCCGCGCCCGAGGTCGCGGGATCAATTGGAGATTCGTCCGTCGGTTGGACGGCTGGTTCCGGCAGATACCCGAATTCGATTCCGCGCGACAACGCTTCATCTGCGATGAAGTGTTCGAGCAATCGGCGACTGTCGGTCAGCCCCTGGAAGAGCATCGGCGCATGGGTGCGCAACTGATCACCACTGGTGCGCTCAATCTGTCCGAGTTGATCGGTCACTCGGTGCAACTGGCGCAGCGCTGCTTCAATCGCAGCGGCATCAGCGGGCAGGTTGGCATCAAGGCCGTTGGTCATTGGGCACTTCCTGGTGTCCGCAACTACTGCACCAACTTTGCCCCGTGTGAGGAGGCAAGTCCATTGGGTTCGGCCGGGCAGATGAAGAATTCCGTCGGTTCAGCGGCCTGGAGAAGATAGGGACGTCCGACTCGGTTCACTACGGATTCGCCCGACCTACCGCTACGATGCGTCGATGACGTTTCTTGCGGTGCCCATTCTGGTCGATGCACCGACATCGGTGGATGAGGCACTCGCCCGGGCGCGAGGGGCCGTCGAACGCGGCGCGCGTCTGATCGAGTGGCGTGTTGACCCGCTGGCCGATGAACCGGATGCACAGCGCGCGGTTGCGCACCTTGTGCGTGATTCACCCGCGCCGTGCATCGTGACGTGTCGATCGGCGGAGGAAGGCGGGCTGTATGATGGCGATGATGCTGACCGCGTCAGTCTGCTTGAGTACCTCGCGACGGAAGATCATCGGCCCCGGTACATCGATTTCGAGTTGGCGGCCTACACGCGCAGCAGAAACCTGCGGCAGAAGATCAACCTGGCCGTTGCGCATGCGGCGCAGCCGCGCGATCTCGAGACCGCCCTCATACTTTCGAGCCATGATGTTCGCGGGCGACCGGCTGATCTGCTTCAACGCATCGAAACGATGACGAACGAGTCCGCCTGCGCGGTGATCAAAGTCGCCTGGACGGCACGATCGCTGCGCGACAACCTGGAAGCGTTTGACCTGTTGCGTGAACGGAAGAAACCCACGATCGCCCTCTGCATGGGCGCGTTTGGACTCATGAGCCGCGTTCTTGCGCCGAAGTTCGGCGGTCTGCTGACCTTTGCCTCCGATGGCCCCGCGACCGGAACGGCGCCCGGCCAACCGACGCTGGATGAGCTGAACGATCTTTACCGGTTTCCGAAGATCGGCCCGAGCACCCGGGTGTACGGCGTCATTGGCTGGCCGGTAGAGCACTCGAAGAGTCCGCTGCTGCACAATGCCGGCTTTGATGCGGTCGGCCACGATGGCGTGTACCTGCCGCTGCCCGTTCCGCCGGAGTGGGAGCACTTCACCGCGACGGTCGGCGCGCTGATCGACCACGCTCCGCTCGACTTCCGCGGCGCGAGCGTCACGCTGCCGCACAAGGAGCATCTGGTTCGCTTCGTGCGCGAGCGCGAGGGAGTGATGGATCCGCTCGTCGAAGCGATCGGTGCGGCGAACACGTTGACCATTGACGATGATGGCAGGCCGCACGCGATGAACACCGATGCCCCGGCGGCGATCGAGGCGCTGTGCAACGGCATGGGCATCCGCCCCGCGAACCTCGCGGGAACGCGTGCTGCGGTCATCGGGGCAGGTGGGGTGGCGCGGTCGATCGTGGCCGGACTCGTTGCTCACGGCGTGAAGGTGGTGGTGTTCAATCGCTCGCGCGACCGCGCCGAGGCACTGGCCGCCGACTTCCACGGCCGTCGGTTCGGAAACGCGCCCGCTGCCCACGTCGTGGTAGGTGAGAACGACGCGCTCGGCTGCGGCTGCTTTCCCATCATGATCAACGCCACATCAATTGGCATGGCCGGCGGTCCCGCGCCAGATGAGAATCCCTTTGAGTCGCTCGCGCGCGGCCAGGACGTTCCGCTGGATGACTCGGTCACGGTGTTCGACACGGTGTACACCCCCGAGCGCACGCCGCTCATTCAGGAAGCCGAAGCACGCGGCGCGCGGACCATCACCGGCAGCGCCATGTTTCTTCATCAGGCCGCCCTGCAGTTCACCCGGTGGACGCAGATGGACGCACCGATGGCGAAGTGGCAGCAACTCCTCACCGCGCGATAGCAATCAACTTAAAGGACGAAGCGGCTGAGGTCTTCATCCTGCAGAACGCGCGCCAGACGTTCACGCACGAACGGTTCGGTGATGGTGATGGATTGCTCACCCTTCTTCACCAGTTCCGGCGCATCAAAGGCGATGTCCTCGAAAACACATTCGAGAATCGTCATCAGTCGTCGCGCGCCGATGTTCTCCAGCCGTTCGTTCGCTTGTGCAGCGAGGTCGGCCATCGCGTCAATCGCCGCCGGCTCGTATTCGATGGCCAACCCTTCCGTCCCGAGCAGCGCTTTCTGCTGCACGGTGAGCGCACCTTTCGGTTCGGTGAGAATGCGCTGAAAATCCTCGCGGGTCAGCGGCGTCAACTCAACCCGAATCGGGAAACGTCCCTGCAACTCCGGCATGAGATCGCTGATCGTCGCGACGTGAAACGCGCCCGCGGCGATAAACAGAATGCCGTCCGTGTGCACGACGCCGTACCGCGTGTTCACCGCCGAACCCTCCACGATCGGCAGAAGGTCACGCTGCACGCCCTGGCGACTGACATCGGCGCTCCCGCGCCCCTGCGCATTTGATGAACTCGCAATCTTGTCGATCTCATCAAGAAAGATGATGCCGCTCGACTCCGTCCGCTCGATCGCCTGTTCGGCGATCTTCTCGTTATCGATGAGTTTCGCGGTCTCTTCCTCGAGCAGAATCGAACGTGCCCGCGCCACCGTCACCTTTCGCCGCTTCGTCTGCTCGGGCAGGATACTCTCCAGCATGGAACTCATGTTCGGGTCCATCTGGTCCGGCCCCATCATGCCCATGATCGGAATCGACTTGCGCTCGCGCACATGAATCTCGATCTCGCGATCCTCGAACATCCCCTCGCGCAGTTTCGCGCGCAGACGTTCGCGGACACGCTGGCCGGCATCCTCGCGCTCCTCGGGTTCTTCCTGCTCCGCCATCAAGGATGCGCCAGCCCCGGTATCTCCATGCTCGGGCGTCACCGAATACGCCGGCGCGGGCTTCTTCGGCTTCTCAAGTTTCATATCGCCCATCAACAGCGCGACCAGCCGATCTTCAACATGTCGTTCCGCATCGGCCCGCACACGCTCGGCCTGCTCGGCCCGCACGAGATTGGCGGCAATCTCCGCCAAGTCGCGCACCATGCTTTCCACATCCCGCCCGTGGTAGCCGACTTCGGTGTACTTGCTCGCTTCGACCTTCACAAACGGCGCGTTGACGAGCTTCGCCAACCGCCGCGCGATTTCCGTTTTGCCGACGCCGGTTGGCCCCACCATGATGATGTTCTTCGGACTGACCTCGCGCGCCAGATCCGGGGCAAGCTGACGCCGACGCCAGCGATTGCGCACCGCGATCGCGACTGCGCGCTTCGCGGCGTCCTGTCCGATGATGTGCTGGTCCAGTTCCGCAACGATTTCGTGCGGCGTCAAATCTCGTGGGCCGTGGGATGATTCGGTCATACATCCATGGTAGGTAACCCCGGAACGGGCATGCGGAACCGCGATCGCGCCTTCTCGACCGCTTCCACACACGCCGGCTCGTGCTGCTCGACCAGCGCAAACACCTCAGCGGTCAACGCTTCAGCCACCTGCACCGCTCGGTCTAACTCATCTGTGAACAATCGCTCCAGCCGGCCGCGGAACACCGGCGGCGAAATCGCAAACGAAAGCTCTCCCCGATCCAGCCCCTTCATTTTGCCCGGATGCCAGCGACGATTGAGTGCATAGAGCACCGCCAACAGCCGCTTTGTCAGTTCCAGCGCTTCTTCCCGCCACATCATGACTTCACCGCGATCTGCGATCATGTGATGCCAGATCCACGCCGGCCGCTGTCCGAGGAACTTGCCGATCATCGCGTGCGCGAGCGCCACGGGGTACTCGTTCGTCCGCTCGATCCACCCCGCCACGTGCCCATCCGGGTCGTGCAGAACCACTCCCGTGCGGATGCCATCGATCATGAGTTGCGTGTCGAGGTCGAGGTTCGACTCATCCAGCACCTTGTCGATCCGTGATTGCATCTCATCAACGCGGTCGTAACCGTGATCAACCTTGATGCCCTCGACGACTTTCCACAGGGCGAACCCTTCCGCCGCATTGCCGCCGTAGAGGTCGCCACCGGACTCCTTCGCCTCGCGCACGAGTCGCTCGAACGTTTCATCGCTGACCGGCTCGCGCAGATAGAGAATCATGTCGAGATCGCTCACGCGATCGCATCGCCCGTGCGCCGCCGAGCCCGTCACCGCAATTCCGCGCACGTTGGGATCGGCCG
>CBFGRU010000027.1:0-19246 GCA_965651255.1 uncultured Phycisphaerales bacterium | reverse complement strand
GCGATGGCAGAAGTGGTGCGGACGCACGATGTGGTGATTACGACGGCGGCGGTGCCCGGTCGCGATGCGCCGAAGCTCATCACGGCGGAGATGGTTGAGCGCATGTCACCGGGTTCGGTGGTGATTGATCTCGCAGCGGAACGGGGCGGGAACTGCGAACTGACGCGGCCGGATGAGACGGTGGTTGTCAATGGTACCACCATTCTTGGCCCAACGAATCTTCCCGCTGAGGCAGCGCAGCATGCGAGCCAGATGTATTCGAAGAACATCGCCACACTCATCGAATACCTGACCGCTGGCAGCGATCGGATCGATTTCGATCGGGAGGATGAGATTCTCTCTGAGACGCTGATCTGTCATCGTGGCACGATCGTGCATCCGCGCGTGCGTGTGCACTTTGGCATGTCGGAAGCACCTGATGCGAAGGAAACCAAGGGATGACCACGGGAATCGTGCTGCTCCTGACAATCTTTGTGCTGGCGTGCTTCGTGGGATTTGAGGTGATCTCCAAGGTGCCTCCGACGCTGCATACGCCGCTGATGTCGGGCTCGAACGCGATCTCCGGGATCACGCTCGTCGGCGCGCTGATTGCCGCCGGCAGCGAGTCATCACTGTGGACCGCGATCCTGGGCCTGCTGGCGGTCATCTTCGCGACCGTCAACGTTGTCGGTGGGTTCCTGGTCACGCACCGCATGCTTGGGATGTTCAACCGGAAGCCGGAACCGAAGTCGGCCGCGAACCGGGAGATGAGCGCATGACGTTCGCCACCTTTCAGGGCCTGTGCTATCTCACTTCGGCGGTGCTCTTCATCGTCGGGCTGAAGGGATTGGCGCACCCGCGCACCGCGGTGCGAGGCAACATGTTCGCTGCAGGCGGGATGGGATTGGCGGCGATTGTGACGGTCATCAACGCGGGATTTGGCGGTTGGGGTTGGGCGATCATCATCGTGGGGCTCCTGATCGGTACCGCCGCCGGCATCTACCTTGCGCGCACGACCCCGATGACCGGCATGCCGCAACTTGTCGCGCTCTTCAACGGGTTTGGCGGTGCAGCCAGTTTTCTGGTCGCCGGCGCGGTGATGCATATCACGATCGGCAGCATTCCAGACTTGCCGGACAGCGAAAACGTCGAGGTACTTGAAGCCGCGCGACAGCGCATCGCGAAAGCGGTCGACGCGATGTTGCCGTTTTCAAACAACTTCGCCACGGTCGTCTCCGGCATTATCGGCGCGGTCACGCTCAGCGGGAGCGTGCTGGCATTCGCAAAACTCCAGGAGTTGATCTCCGGCGGTGCGAACACCGACCCACGGTTGAAGTATCTGACCATTGTCACGCTTGGTCTTTCGATCATTGCCGGCGGCGTTCTCATTATCTGGCCCACGGCATGGTGGGCGTACTGGCTCCTGGTCATCGCAGCGCTTGCCGCGGGAGTGATGTTCGTGCTCCCGATCGGCGGTGCGGACATGCCGGTTGTCATCTCGCTACTGAACTCCTTCTCCGGCCTCGCAGCCGCGGCGACCGGGTTCGTCATTTCCAACACCGTGCTCATCATCGCCGGCACGCTGGTCGGCGCGAGTGGACTCATCCTTACGCGCATCATGTGCGTTGCGATGAACCGAACGCTCGGCAATGTGCTCTTTGGAGTGATGGCAGAGGCCGGTTCGGGCGGTGATGCTGATGAGGTGTATGGCGGAAAAGTGAAGAGCACGAGCGCGGATGAAATCGCCATGCTGCTTGACACCGCGCGGCGCGTTGTCATCGTGCCCGGCTACGGCATGGCCGTTGCTCAGGCGCAGCACGCGGTGCGCGACTTCGCCAATTTGCTGGAACAGAAGGGGACAATCGTTGAGTATGCCATTCACCCCGTCGCGGGGCGCATGCCCGGCCACATGAATGTATTGCTCGCCGAAGCCGATGTGCCGTATGACAAACTGAAGGAGATGGATGACATCAATCGCGAGATGGCGCAGGTGGATGTGGCGCTCATCATCGGTGCGAACGACACGGTGAATCCGGCAGCGCGCGATGATCCATCCAGCCCGATTGCGGGAATGCCGATCATAAACGTCGATCACGCGGCGACGGTAATCGTCATCAAACGCAGTCTATCGCCCGGCTTTGCAGGGATTCCCAACCCGCTCTTCGCTGCACCGAACACCCTGATGTTCTACTCTGATGGCAAGAAGGCGATCGTCGAACTGATCAACGCGGTCAAATCGGGTGCGTGAGAAAGAGGTAGGCGACCAGCACCTCGTTGCGCGAATCCGGACCATAGAGCACTCGGATCGTACCGCGTGATTCATGGCGGGGAGCGATCTTGTTCAATTCGCCAAGGACGTCTTCCAATTCTCCGGGAACCCGTGGTTGATTGTTTGCAATCCACACGATCAGCACGTCGTCGGTGAGAGATTGTCGAAGGAACTCCTCTGACTGCACGTTGGGCACATAGGCGGCTGTCGCTCGGAACAGGCATAGCAGATTTCCGGCAATGATCTCCTCATCGGAAAGGAGGAGCGGCGGAATCTGGCCGATCTCGCGATTCAACGCGTTTGCCATTTCCTCGAACGGATACAGGTGCGCATCATCAAAGTCGGACACGGAGACACTGGTGGACCGGACCGTGCTCGCCATCAGTATCGAAACTGCTGTAATCGCAATGATCGTGGCAAACGTCCGGACTCTGGCAATCGTCAGCATTGCAGAAGGGATGCTCGCGGTGAGGAACAGCGGAATGATGGGCATGAGCGGCTGAAGCCAGCGTGTCTTGACTTCGGATACTGCAAAGAGGACGATCGTCCCGGATACCAGGATGAGCGCCGTCGCGATGTACGCTGGTGCTGAAACGGAGAGCGTGCGACCAGAGTGGAGAAATTGGCGGGAGAATATCGCACGCGGGAAAAGACCGCCAAACACGAGTACGAGCAATCCAACCCCAGAGGGAATCGCGATAAACAGATCGATAAACCCGGTGCGTCGCGGATTGGGGCTTGTTTCTAGTCGTACATCATTCAGCCCCGCATCAAGGACATTGAGCTGGCTGAGCAGGGGAACAAGGTGTATGGCGATCAGTGAGGACGCAATGGCGACGGTCAGTCCGATTCGCCGGTCAAGAAGGATTCGTCGACCGGAGCGGGTGGAGATGATGCCGAGGAGTATTGCCCCGGCGAAATAGATGAAGTTGTACTTTGCGAGCACCCCCAGCCCGAGACACACGCCAAACAGAAAGGAGGACGACCATGACCTGGTACGCACCAGTCGGGCAAGTGATGCCAACGTTGCTGTTGCGGTACATGTCACGAGGACGGTGTGCGTCAAGTCTCGCTGCGATTCCCAACTGACCTGCGGGATCAGCAAGACTGCCATGGCGGCCATCGCTGCGCGCACCGGATTCTGAAAGGTCGTTCTGCCGCAGATGTAGAGAAAGACGCACGTTAGCCAGAGCAACAAGTTCTTCAGAAGCGACAGTCCGATCACACTCGGTCCCGTGATCAGAAAGACGATCTTCTGCAGCCATGTATACAGCGGGGGCTGAGCGCCATAAACCAGTGACCACCATTGGCTCAGGATGATCTGTTCCGCTTCATCAATCTCCATCGCGCGAGGATCGATGATTCGCAGGATGAGGTGAAGCGCAAAGTACACCGCCGCGAACGTGGGAAACCATTTTGCCAAGAGCGCGAGGCGACGAGATGCATCTGCGGGAATATCGAGCTGGGGAACAGTGGCACTCATGGGCATCCGCTGACGTGCAGATCGGCTGTGAGGATAGGTCGTTCGTTTCAGCAGGTCGCCGAGGCCTCCTATCATTGGGTGTCATGTGCACTACTCGTTCGCACTATGAAGTCATCGTGATTGGCGGAGGTCATGCCGGTGTCGAAGCTGCCTGGGCGGCCGCCAACGTGCTTGCGCGCCGAGGAGACGAAGCATCGCGCGTGGCGCTTGTCACGATGGACCCGTCGAAGATCGGCTCGATGTCGTGCAATCCCGCGATCGGCGGACTCGGCAAGGGTCAGGTCGTGCGCGAGATCGATACCCTGGGTGGCGTGATGGGCCGCGCAATCGACGCGACTGGCATTCAGTTCCGCATGCTGAACACATCCAAAGGTGCAGCCGTCTGGGGTCCGCGCGCCCAGGCCGACAAGTACGCGTATCGCGCCGAAGTGCAGCGTCTGCTCGCAACACGACCGAACCTCGATGTGTGGGCGGCGACGGTAGACGATCTGCTCATCGAGCGCGGGCGCCTCATCGGCGTGCGACTGCCCGCTGGCGCGGGAGTTGTCCATGCCGATTACGCACAGGCCGAGAACAATCTCCGAAACGAAACACAGGCGCAGCCGATCTATCCGCGCAAACCGCTCGAACAGGTTCGCCACCACTCGTCCGTGATTCTGCAATCGGCCGCGGTTGTGCTCACGACCGGTACATTCATGCGCGGGCTGATGCACACCGGAGCGAAGAAGACGAGCGGTGGTCGGGTCGATGAGGGCGCGGCCGTTGGTATCTCCAAGACCTTGCGCCACCTTGGGTTCGAGCTCGGTCGGCTGAAGACCGGCACGCCGCCGCGACTCAGAGCAGACACAATCGACTGGAGTTCGCTCGTTGAGCAACGCGGCGATGCGAATCCATATCCATTCAGCGATCGTTCTCCCCTAGCGATGCCGCAGGCGCGCTTTCCTGAAATGCCGCAGATCTCCTGCTACCAGACGCAGACGACGCCCGATGCCCACGACCTCATCCGCGCGAACCTCCACCGCGCGCCGATGTACGCCGGACAGATCGATGCCGAGTGTGGACCGCGGTATTGCCCGAGCATTGAGGACAAAGTTGTTCGCTTCGCCCAGCGCGAATCGCATCATGTCTTTCTCGAGCCCGAATCACTTCACACTCGCGAGGTGTATTGCAATGGCATTTCGACATCACTTCCCATTGATGTTCAGGAACGACTTATTCACTCGATGCCGGGCTGTGAGCATGCTGAAGTGCTGCGGTGGGGCTACGCGGTTGAGTACGACATGGTCTGGCCTCACCAGATCGATGCAACCTGCATGACGAAGCGAATCCATGGCCTGTTCCTGGCAGGTCAGATCAACTGCACCACTGGTTACGAGGAGGCGGCTGCACAAGGTGTCGTCGCTGGATTGAATGCGGCACGACTTGCGCTTGAAGAGGACCGCGTGCATTTCGCACGTGATGAGGCCTACATCGGCGTCATGCTTGATGATCTGGTCACGAAGACGCCGCGCGAGCCGTATCGACTGTTTACGAGCCGCGCAGAATATCGCCTCCTGCTCCGTGCAGACAACGCGGATGAGCGCCTTACTCGACGCGGCGCGTCGCTGGGCCTCGTAGGGGAAACTCGCTTGCGGGAGTATGAAGGGCGTCGTCGCCAGATGGATGAGTTGCACCGAACCTTGCTCAACCAGCGGCGAGATGGGCGGACTCTCGCCGATTGGCTGCGCAGGCCAGACGTTTCAGTGAAGGATCTTCAGGAGCACCTTTCAAACGCGGTGCCGGCACGTTTGCTCGAACGAGTCATGAATGACATTCGATACGCGGGCTACGTTCACCGCCAGCAAGCGGAAGTCAAGCGTCAGCAGAAGCTTGAGAATACACGATTGCCCAAGAGCATTGACTTCCTGGCGCTGAATGGTCTGCGCCGCGAAGCGGCTGAGGTTCTCGAGAAGTTTCGACCATCAACCATGGGACAGGCAAGTCGTCTGGCGGGCGTCACACCGGCCGATCTCACTCTCCTGGCCGTCGCCTTGCGCCGTTGTGATGAGCGCAACAGATGTGCAACCGCCGGTTCAAGTGGTTGAAGCATCTGCGCTGCAGACATATCCTCAGCGTTCGAGTCAATCAGATCCCTTCGCCGCCGTAGCTCAGTTGGCAGAGCGCGTGACTTGTAATCTCGAGGTCGGGGGTTCGAATCCCCCCGGCGGCTTTCTTCCAACGCAACTGATGTCCGCTACCCTGTCTTTATGAAAAGACATCCGTTGATTGAGAATCTCGGCCTCATTACCGATTCGCGGATCATTCCCGCTCATCTCGCCCCAGAAAGGGCAGTTCAATCGGTGAATCCGGCAACCGGTGAACTGTTGGCATCTGTCAGATTGCAGTCTCGCGCTGAGTTGAATGATCAGATCAATCGCAGCGAACAAGTCCAGCGCGAGTGGCGGATTCTTCCCGCACCCAAGCGTGGTGAGATCGTGCGTCTGATCGGCAATGCCTTCCGTGAGCAGAAGGAGTCACTGGGCGAACTCGTCACGCTCGAAATGGGAAAGATCCGCGCTGAAGGCCTCGGCGAAGTCCAGGAGTGCATTGATATCGCTGACTTTGCCGTCGGGCTGTCGCGCCAACTCTATGGACTCTCGATGCATTCCGAGCGGCCGCAGCATCGAATGTATGAACAGTGGCATCCGCTCGGTACGATCGGCATCATCACCGCATTTAATTTTCCCGTCGCGGTTTGGGCGTGGAATGCAATGCTCGCTGCAGTGTGCGGTAACGCGATGATCTGGAAACCGTCACTCGCCACCCCACTCTGCGCTGTGGCGATGACACGCATCGCTCACGCGGTGATGCGCGAACAGGATGTGTTCAAACCTTCGGCCGGCAACGCGGAAGACATCTTCGCATTGGTCATCGGCAGCGATGAGGAGGTCGGCGAGGCGCTGATTGCCGATCGTCGACTGCCGCTGATTTCCGCAACGGGTTCGTGCCGCATGGGGCGCCATGTTGGCGCGCGAGTCGCGGAACGCCTCGGGAGATCACTGCTCGAACTTGGCGGAAACAATGCAATCATCGTCATGAACGATGCAAATATCGAGCTTGCGGTGCGCGGCATCCTGTTCGGCGCGGTCGGCACCGCGGGTCAGAGGTGTACAACAACTCGCCGAGTAATCTGCCACTCCGATGTCGTTGAGAAACTTACAGCGCAACTGGTGACCGGTTATCAATCAGTCCGGATCGGTGATCCCTTGGATTCCCAAACACTCATGGGACCACTGATTAATCCGGAGGCGGTCGAATCCATGCGAAGGGCAGTGATTCGCGCCAGTGAAGAGGGCGGGCACATCCTCTGCGGAGGTACAGAAGGTATCGACAGATTCAATGATCGGCCCGGCAACTTCGTCGAGCCCACCATCATCCGCATTCCGAAAGGAAGCGACCCTGCAATCGCGCGGGAAGAAACTTTCGCACCCATTCTTTACATCTACGAGTTTGATCACCTTGGTGATGCCATCGCCCTCCAGAACTCGGTTGATCAGGGGCTATCCAGCGCGATATTCACCGATTCCGTTCGCAGCGCTGAACGGTTTCTTTCGCACGCCGGTTCCGACTGCGGCATTGCGAATGTCAATATCGGCACCAGTGGTGCGGAGATTGGTGGGGCATTCGGCGGTGAAAAGGACACCGGCGGCGGACGCGAATCCGGCAGCGATGCCTGGAAACACTACATGCGCCGCCAGACGTGCACGATTAACTGGGGCGATGACCTCCCGCTCGCGCAAGGGATTCAGTTTGGTTGAGACGAACGCTCACGCGCGACGCCGTCGCCGTGCGCCGACGAGCATGGCGCCGAAAAGCACAATTGCCGTACCCGGTGAGGGAATCGTCTCGAGAAACAGTTTCGGCGTGAGCGGATCGCCGCCGGGAATGTCCGGCCCGGTGAAACCCATCACCGCTTCGGGCGTACCCATCATTTCGAGCGAGGGGATGACGCCGCCGAAGATCACCTTCTTGCCGAGGAAGCCATTCAGGTAATCGGGGTCGATCGAGATGATCAAATCTGTCTCGTCATCGTCGGCGGAGATCATCGTCGACCCGATCGCCGGACCGTCGGTGAGCGTGCCGTACATCGCCATCGCGACCATAATCGCTGGATCCGTCAGTTCATCGAACTCGGTCGGCCCGATCGTGTTGGCTTCATATAGAAACGAAGCATCCGCGAGCGCTGCACCGGGATCACCCGGCGCATGCAGGACGAGCACCTCGAGATCATCCGGACTCTCGTAGATCCCCGCGTTGACGACGAACGCGGCTTTCGTGATCGGCGTGGTCACGCCGGTCAGATCGAACACAAAGTAGTTCTTGCGATTCATCGGCTCGAGCGGTGTGAAGAGCGCGCCTTCGCCGTAGTGCAATTCCCAACCGACGGAGTAATTGAACGTCGCCATCGGCACGATTGTGCCATCACCCTTCGCCGATCCGCCGGCCTCGGTGACAAAGCCCGCATCCGTCGCGATGATCTCAAGGATGTCTGCGTGCGCGCTGAGGGCCATCGCCGACGCAACTGCCGTGCCGATGATGCACGGCGCCACGATAGACGATGAACGTTGATTCCGTATCGATCCCATATCCCTCTCCCTCCTGAATACTGGAATCCGTATTCTGTTTGGTCTTTTTCCACTCTGCCCGATCAGAACAGAGTGTCAAGCCTTGAAAGTGCAATTTATATGGCTATTTCTTTCAATCGACGATTAGGACTCATTAGGGCGGGTCCATTTGTTCTGATTTGGTACGCTGTGTTGATGACTACCAGCACACCCAAACCTGGCAGCGTCGGCTGGATCGACATCGCGGTTGACGATGCGGTCAACCTTCGCGACTTCTATTCCGCAGTCGTCGGCTGGAAGGCAGAGGGCTGCGACATGGGCGGCTACGAGGACTTCAACATGGTGCCGGGGCCCGATGGCGCGCCCGTTGCGGGGATCTGTCATGCGCGCGGGTCGAACGCAGGACTTCCGAATGCGTGGATGATCTATATCGTTGTTGCCGATCTCGATGCGAGTCTCGAAACGGTGAAGGCGCACGGCGGCGAAGTGATCCACGGCCCGCGCGGAAACGATCAGTACGGCCGATCGGCAGTCATTCGTGATCCCGCCGGCGCGGTCTGCGCGCTGTGGCAGGCGGGAACATCGTGATCACCCACGCCGAAACTCCACAATCCGAATTGTGCTCATTCTCACCCCGTTCGCCGTTTCCTGCGGTTCGTCGATCGCCGCGAGTTCGGTCATCAACCATCCATCGCGCTGCAATCGGTGGCAGAAAACAGCGAAATGCGAACGTCCGGGATCCGCGATCAGGAACCGGCCGGTCGGTGTGAGAATCTGCGGCAGTCGATGCGCGAGGACCTCCGCATTCCGCGCTTCGTACACCAGATCTGCGCCGATGGCAAGATCGAATAGTCCAAGGTCTTCGGGCGGATGGTGCCAATCGAGCAAGGCGGTGCGTGCGGCGTCAAATCCGTTGAGCGTGATGTTCGACTGTGCATACACCAGCGCTTCCTCCGTCCAGTCGGTGACCAGCGGGTCGCGTCCCAGCGATCGCAACGCGAGCGAGGGCAGCGCGACGCCCGCGCCGAGTTCGATGATGCTCACATCGTCCGACACCTCCGGGTGATCCAGCAGATACCGCGCGAGCGCGGTCGCGGATGGCCACAGGTCCGCCCAGTACGGCAGAAACTCATCGACCGCGAAGCGCGCTTCATCAATCAGTTCCTCCGCAGCGCGTGGCAGCACCACATGCAATCGAGTCGCATCGTGCGTGAAAGTGACTTCGCGCATGTTCGTCAGATCGGGCGCCATGCGATATGGTAACGCCAGTGAGCAACTGCGCGCACCAGCAACCGGCCTCCCGACTCATCCTGCTCCGCCGGCCGGCGGTGCTGCACCTCGCCGACACGCCGTTCGTGCCGGAGCGCGCGGACCTCGATGAAGTGGAACGGCGATGGGCGAAGCTCTGCGCGAGCAATCCTGCGTACTTTGATGGCCGGTTCCTCCACGTCCTCGGCGTGCATCGCAACGGCTACGGCGGGGCGGTGCTGCACGTGGCGGATTGCGCCTACCGCTTTCACGCCGTGCAGGACGCCGCGCTCGACCTCGGCGTGCGGCCGCTGGGGACAAAGGGCCTCGTCGAGCGCGATGGCCGCTACCTTCTCGGCAAACGGTCCGAGCGCGTTGCGCATTACAAATCAATGTGGGAGTTCGCGCCGGGCGGTGTCGTCGAACCGGGGACGACACCCGCCGAAACGATTATCACCGAGTTGTACGAAGAGACCGGCCTGCGCGCGGTTGGCGAGCCATCTCATGTCGCTCTGATCTACGACGATGTGCTGCGCACGTGGGAGATCATCTTCCGGTTGCGCATTACTTCATCTGAAGATGAGCCGCCCACCAGTGAATACGCGGAACTCATGTGGTGTGCGGCCGACAATCTGCCTTCACCGCTTAGTCCCGTTGCGCAACTGATGACTCGGCTGATCCTGCCCGCGACGAGGTAAGCATCTCGCCGCATCGAGTGCGGGTTCACAACTGCTGTGCTGAGATCCAGCGTGGCGCACTTCAGACCCGCAACTGCGATGCGCCAATCCGCATCCGAAGAACGATTGTCCGTGTTCGATCGGTTCCGGGAGAGCCGGGAAGTTTTCGCGGGGAGCCGAGAGCGGACTGTTGAGCGGCGGATGCTCCGGTTACCGGACAGCGTTCGCCGGATGAATCTCAGGCGGCCGGGGGTTCCGCCCCGAGCAACCACAATTCGGTCTGCGGGTGGGAGAGGTATTCGCAGCCGGTGTCGGTGATGATGACCATCTCCTCGAGGCCGAGGTAGCCGCGGCCGGGAAGATTGATGCCGAGTTCAAGGGTATAGATGTGGCCAGGTTCAACGATGGCGAAGGGGGTGCGGCCATAGCGTTCCCATGCGGGGCCGAGCACACCGCCGCCATCGTGGGCTGCGCGGCCGACATGGTGGCCGGTGGCATGGTCGTATGCTTCGTAGCCGGCATCAACGACCGTCTGCCGTGCCGCGGCATCGACTTCATGTCCCGCAGCACCGGGAATGAGCGCGGCCTTCGCGTTTTCGATCGCCTGCCGCACCGTGTCGAACGCGCGCTGCGCATCATTGGGGGGGGCGGATTCGCCATCCTTCGGGACGTACCACGACCGTTGCAGGTCGGAACAATAGTCGTTCTCGATGACGCCGTAGTCGAGGTGAAAGATGTTGCCGGGGCGGATGGTAAGCGAGTCGGAAGGCAGGGCGTGGCCGGCCATGGAAACAGGGCCGGTGGTGACGATGGGGCACATCGAGCGTTCCCAGGCGAGGGCGAGACCGCGCGAGTCGGCTTCGCGGTGCATGAATTCGCTGATGGCGCGTTCGGTGGTGCCGGGACTGGCGAAGGAGGCGACGCGGCGATAGATGTCTTCCGTCGTGCGGATGGCCTTGGTGATGCGCTCGACCTCGGCTTTCGTCTTGCGCGAGCGCAGCGCGGTGATGACGCCATCGGCGCTGGTGCGGCGATTCCAGTAGACGGTTTCGCCGAGGTACTCTTCGAGCAGCAGGTACATGCCGTGCGTGAGGCCATCGGCCTTGACGTTATCGACAGAGTAATTGAGGGCGAGGGAGTGGGGATCGAGCCGGCGGAGGGTGTTTTCGAGCGGCCCGCGGATCGACTGGATGTAGCCGAGTACGTGCTTCCACGATTGCATCGCGCGGATGGGTTCGGCATCGTGCGAGCCAACGATGGCGATGCGGTCGCCCTTGCGGGTGAGGATGAGTGCGCTTTGCCAGGTGAGGTGGTGGGGGAGCAGGAAGGGAAGGATGGGGTCTGCGGATTCGGTGGTCTCGCGCACGAAGGTGAGCCAGGCGTCGAGGCCGAGCTCATCGAGTATGCCGATGGCCTGTTGAATCTTTTCTTCAATGAGCATGCGTTGCCGCGGCGGTTGGGCAAGGGCGGTGGTTCTTCCGGCGATTTATTCAGGCGTTTGTTCCGGGGGATTGTTCCGCGGGTCCTACCGGGGGTTGTTCCGGGGGTTATTCATCGCCGGTGACGGTTGGATCGCCGTTCATGAATGCGGAAAGGCGTTTGCGGCGGACGGGGTGCTGGAGTTTGCGGATGGCTTTGGATTCGACCTGGCGGACGCGTTCGCGGGTGACTTTGAAGATGCGGCCGACTTCTTCGAGGGTGTAGGTATATCCATCGCCGATGCCGTAGCGAAGTTTGAGGATTTCGCGCTCACGGTAGGTGAGGGTCTTGAGGACATCGTTGATGCGCTGGCGGAGCATGTCGTTGGTGGCGGCGTCGGATGGTGATTCCTGCCGTTCATCTTCAATGAAGTCGCCGAAGTGTGAATCTTCGGACTCGCCGACGGGGCGGTCGAGGGAAATGGGATGGCGGGAGATCTTCATGACGCGCCGCGTTTCATCGACGTTCATCTTGGCGCGTTCCGCGAGTTCCTCGATGGTGGGTTCGCGGCCAAGCTCCTGGAGGAGGTGCTTCTGGATGTTGCGGAGCTTGGACATGGTTTCGATCATGTGAACGGGCACGCGAATGGTGCGGGCATGATCGGCGATGGCGCGGGTGATGGCCTGGCGAATCCACCACGTGGCGTAGGTGGAAAACTTGTAGCCGCGCTTGTATTCGTATTTATCGACAGCGCGCATGAGGCCGGTGTTGCCTTCCTGAATGATGTCGAGGAAGGGGAGGCCGCGATTGCGGTACTTCTTGGCGATGGAGACGACGAGTCGCAGGTTGCCGGCGGAGAGGTCGCGCTTGGCCTGTTCGTACTCGAAGAAGACGCGATTGACTTCCTCGACGCGGCGATCGAGGAGTTCGGGCTCTTCGAGGACGAGCGAGCGCAGGCCGTCAAGCTCTTCCCGCATGACGAAGATGTCTTCGGGGTCGTAGCGATTGGGGAACTTCTCAGCGCGGATGAGCTCCTGCTGGAGCGATTTGATCTTGTTATTGATCGACTGCATTTTGCGGAAGAGCGGCTGAATGCGACTGGTGCGCAGGGAAAGCTCTTCGAGCAGGGTGGCGATGCGCCGACGACGACGTGAGATATCGTCGTTGAGTTTCTTCTTCTGAGCGGCGCGGGTTGCGGCCTGGAGTTGATCCCATGCTTCGCGGTTGAGATCGAGGAGCTTGCGCACGGTTTCGAGATTGACGGGAATGCGAAAGGCGATTTTGTCCTTGGCGTTTTCTTCCGCGGTGGAGATGCGCATGGTGCGGTCGAAGGGGAGGTGGCCCTCGTGCACCTGCTGGAGAATCTCGACAGCTTGCGAGGCGGCATAGTCGGATTCGAGCACGCGCCGCCGAAAGATCATGCGGGTGGTTTCGATCTTCTTGGCGAGGCGAATCTCTTCTTCGCGCGTGAGCAGGGGGATCGTGCCCATCTGCGTGAGATACATGCGGATGGGGTCGTCAATGCGGCGGCTGGACGAGTCGGACAATTCTTCGGACAGAATCGCCTGGGCGTCGACCTCGGCATCGGCTTCATCATCGCCGTCGGCGGCATCATCGACCATGGCCGGGTCCTGCGGTTCGCCGGGCTCGCCGTGGTATTCGGGATCGGGGTCGGGCTCATCATCTTCGTAACGAATCTTCGGCGCTTCGGGAGTGCGCTTGGGTTCATCACGCTTGAACTTAAGATTGGTCTGAAGCGGGGCCTGGAAGGTCTCGAAGTGATTGCGCTTCACTTCGGGCTCGTGAATCATCATGATGCCGAGCGAATCAACGAGCGCGAGCAGTTCATCCATGCGGCGGGGATCGACCATTTCGTCCGGCAGGACCGTGTTGAGTTCTTCGTAACTCATCCACTTGCGCTCGATGCTGACTTCGAGCAATTCACGAAGCGTGGGGTGCAGATCTGGAAGGGTGCGTGTCACTCGGTCAACTCCCTGCACGGATGCATGGTGGGTGAATTCATCAGCCGCGAACGTGGCGACGAATGATCTGGGTCAGGTACGCAAACCTCTGGGTAACGCCGCGTGGTTGTTTCCCAGGCGGCGACGTTGTTCAATCACTTCAAGCAATGCATTGCCGCTCGCGGGTCCGCGGCGCAGTTCGTCGAATCGTTGGCGCACTATCTCCCGGTCATCAAGTGAGAGAAGCGCGCGACAGGTCAGGTGCAGGAGCTCGATGGCACGGGCATCATCGGCCCCGCAGAGCGTCTCGCCACGAAAGACCAGGTCGGAGACAAGAGGATGCAACGATGGGGCCAGACTCTGCAGCAGCGTATGCACGCCGATGGGCTCACCGGACTCGATGCAACCATGCATCGGACGGTACACCTCGCGAAGGTCGGCCTGCCCCAACGCATCGGGCGGGAACAATTCGGTCACAGGGAGGAAGTGGCCGTCACCGGCGTTGATGTGCTCGCGATGAGTGCCCGGCGCGTGAAGCAGCAGCGCGAGAAGGTCGTACTCACTCTGTCGCCGCGCGCGATGAGCGGAACTCTTCGGGAAGCCATTATCGTCGAGCCCCGAATCGGCGGGAACATCGGAAGGGGTTTCCTGCGTATTGGCCGAAACGCCGGAAATCGGGCGCGATCGGATACGCGGGAGCAGTTGCTCAAGATCTCGCAATGAAACGGACAGCGCCTGAGCGAGGACCGGGAGCACAAGTCGCTTTCGCACACCGCTCATCTGGTTGAACCCGAGGTGGCCCAGTCGCTCGAAGAACGCTTCGATGTTTTTCTGTCGGCCAGAGAGCGATTCAACGCACTCAAGCTCGCGCCGAAAGCGCTTGACGAGAAACTCCAGCGCATCAACGCCGTTCTGGACGGCGTGCAGGAGCGCTTCGCGGCCATCGGGAAGGCGGAGCAAATCATCTGGATCTCGCCCGTCGGGAAGCACGCAAATCTCGACGTCAATGGGCTCGCGGAAGAATACTTCGACTGCGCGATCGGCGGCCTTCTGGCCGGCTTCATCGCCATCGTAGAGGAGAACAACGGTGTCACAGATGCGCTTGAGAATCTGTGCATGTTCGGTTGTCAGAGCGGTGCCCAGCGTGGCGACGACATTCCTGATGCCTGCCTGATGCATGGCGATGACATCGGTGTATCCCTCACAGACGATGGCGGTGTTGGTTTCACTGATCGCCTTGCGCGCGAGATGCAGCCCGTAGAGGGTGCGCGACTTGTTAAAAGCAGTCGTCTCCGGACTATTGAGATACTTGGGCTCATCCTCCGGATTCAGCTTTCGAGCGCCAAAAGCGATCGGGCGACCGAGTTGGTCGCAGATCGGAAAAATCAGCCGATTTCGGAAGTAGTCGTACGTTCGCACGCCATCAGATGATTGACGAACAAGGCCCGCGGCCAGGAAAGGCGCGAGGTCGTACCCCTTCTTCCGCAGGACTTGAAGGAAACCGTCCCACTGATCAGGGGCCGCACCGAGCTGGAATGCCTCGACCACCTCAGGTGAGAAACCACGATCGGCAATGACTTGCCGGGCGGCAGTACCCGCGCCATCCCGGCCAAGCAGAATACGGAAGAAACCGGCCGCGACTTTGTTCGCTTCAAGCAGGTCTACCTTGCGTGAGCCATGCGGTTCCTCTCGTTTGGTCGGCTCCTGAAGCGTGATTCCGGCACGATCGGCCAGGTACGACAATGCATCACGAAACTCCATTTTGTGGAAGTTCATGACGAAATCGATCGCATTGTGGCCGGCACCGCACGAGAAGCATTTGTATAGCCCCTTGTGTGGCACGACATGCATGGATGGCGTGTGGTCGTCGTGGAACGGACATAGGCCGACGAACTCGCGGCCCTTTTTCTTCAGGGGCACCTGTTCGCCGATCAGGTTCACGAGGTCGGTCGCCTCGAGAATTCGATCACGATCTGTTTGATCAATGTGGAATGACACGCGGTCGCCAATGCTCCATGGCTTCGGTCCACCCTCAGCACTCATCGGTTTCGGATCGTGGACGTCCGAAATCCGAGTCTGCCAACACCGCCCCAACTCGAATGAACCACCGAGATTCAATGGCGTAGTCGCTCACACTCCAAAACGGTGAGCTCTGGTTCGTGGCACCCTCTCCAACGTGCCAGTACTGCGTAACACCATTTCCTCCTCGTTGCCGACGGTCATGGTGGGCATCGAGTCTGCACGCGGAAGTTCAGTTCGGCGGGTAACCGGCTGGTCCCTGCGCCGCGAAGAGCGTGCTGAGGCAGTCATTGGAAACGGTACGTCACATGAGCCGAAGGTCAAAAAAAGCAGAAAAAAAACCTTTGCCAGATTCCCCCATCCTCACCGTCTTGGCGCAGGCGTACGTACCACTCGGCTCCATCACGAAACCGGATCACCGTTACACAACTTGAATCTGCTAAATGCTGCGTCAGGCCTTTGCTGCACGCGTGTAGGCATACTTCCGCTTCAGCGGCTTGACGATCAGCCCCTGTCGAATGGCCTTGGTTGATGCTTTGACCCGGACGGGCTTGCCATCGACAAGTGTTGTCAGTGTCTGCAGGTTGGGCTTGAAGGTCCGCTTGGTGCAACTGGTGACCTTCTTGCCGATGCCGCCGAGATACTTTGCACGGCCACGGTAGCGCAGACTGTTGCCGCGAATCGTTTTCTTACCGGTAAATGCACAGACACGGGGCATGGCACTCGCCTTTCTGACCTGAAACCTGGGAAACTAGGGCCCGGGAGTATAGCCCGCAATGTGCAACAGGCAACAGAGGGGAGATACTCGAAGGTCATCTCGGAAGGGGTGATGGAAAAAGCACCGACCCGGCCCGCCAACCCAGGAACGCAAGTGCCAATCCAAGCAGAACACTTCCAACTGCGTAGGTGGCTGCAAGTGCGATCCGGTGCCGATGCAGGAGTTCGAGCGTCTCCAGACTGAAGGCCGAGAAAGTCGTGAATCCGCCCAGAATGCCGCTGACCAGAAACAGCCTCAGAATCGGTCGATCGTCGACCTGATTCAACATGCACGCGGCGATCAGTCCGATCGCGAACGAGCCCAGAAGGTTTACTGCCAACGTTCCGAGCAGAACGTCGGTTGGGGGTACGAGAGTTGAGCACTTTCGCGCAGCAACCGAGATCAGAAACCGACCTGCAGAGCCGATGGCGCCACCAACTGCGACGGCCACAATCTGCAACCACATTGGCGCGCTTCCCAAGCTCATGAGTTCAGGATACCGCGCGAGCGTCCCGGATGGCTCCGAGGCCGAACCTCATGGTAAAGAAATGAGGTGATCCTCGACCCACGATGTCACCGAGGAGAACCCTTGACGACGTGGTACTGTCAAACATCCTGTGTGAATGGCACAAGCAACGCCGGTGCGTGGAACACGGGCGCTGCTTGACAAGATCAATCTTGATTTGAATCTGCAACCAACCTTACGCCGACTCCTTCGCCAGTCGCGTTGGCAGACTCTTCAGCGAAGTCGTGTTGTTCTCGACGCTCGCTTCATCGATGATATAGGTCACGCCGTCGTTGTTCGCATCCGGCAATTCATACATCAGTTCAAGCATGAGCTCATCCATCACCGCACGCAGAGCGCGAGCGCCAGTATCGCGTTTCAGTGCGCGGCGCGCGATCGCTCCGAGCGCTTCATCACTGAACTCTAGCGTCGCACCTTCCAGTTTGAACATGTGCTGATACTGCTTGATGATTGCGTTCTTCGGTTCGGTGAGTATCTGCACCATCGCAGCCTCATCCAATGGCATGAGCGGCGTGATGAGCGGAAGGCGGCCAACGAGTTCAGGAATCAAGCCAAACTCCAGCACGTCCTCGGGTGTCACTTGTGACAGAATCGCACCCAGGTCGGCACCGCGCTTGTTTGATGTCTTTGCGTCCGTACTGAAGCCAATTCGACTTCGACCGAGACGCCGGCGGATGATGTCATCAATGCCGACAAATGACCCGCCGCAGATGAACAGGATGTGGGTCGTATCCATCTGGATGTACTGTTGTTCTGGATGCTTGCGGCCACCTTGAGGCGGAACATTGGCAACGGTGCCTTCAAGCATCTTCAGCAACGACTGCTGCACGCCTTCGCCCGAGACATCGCGCGTAATCGAGACGTTATGGCTCGTCTTGCCGATCTTGTCGATCTCATCAATGTAAATGATTCCGCGCTGTGCTGCTTCCAGGTCGTAGTCCGCGGCTTGCAGCAGTTTCAGCAGCAGGTTTTCGACATCCTCGCCAACGTAACCGGCTTCGGTGAGCGTGGTCGCATCGCCGATTGCAAAGGGTACGTTGAGAATTCTCGCCAAGGTCCGCGCTAGTAGTGTCTTTCCAGTCCCTGTCGGACCGAGCAGCATGACGTTTGACTTCTCAAGCTCAACGCCCGCATCTTCGTTCTCAAGCTGAGTGAGGCGTTTGTAGTGATTGTGCACGGCGACCGAAAGCACGCGCTTTGCCTGGTTCTGCCCGATCACGTATTGATCAAGGAACTCCTTGATCTGACGTGGTGCCGGAATCGTGCCGAACATCGGGCGGCTGGCGCTGACGCGACGCCGCTCTTGGCGAAAAATGTTCTGGCAAAGGTCAGTGCAGTTCGAGCAGATGTACACATCATTCGGGCCCTCGACCATTGGCCCGACCTCGCGGGAGGTCTTTCCGCAGAACGAGCACGTTGTGACTTTCTGGCCACGGAATCCACCGCCACCGCCACTTCCAGATCCACCGCCACCGGCCGATCGGCCTCCACTTCCGCCGTTGCCACTCCCCGCACTGCCGCGCGAAGATCGTCCACCGCCTCCGCCCGAAGTGGCGTTCATTGGCTCCACAGGTTTGTTCGATTCGAACGACTCGGGTTGCGGCATCTCTCGTCCAATTCACAGAAACGGTTCAGGGTAGCGGGTCTCATCCAGCGATGGGTACCAAGACCCCCGTTGCGGTCACCAAGTCTATCGGGTAATGACCACTGAATCTTCATCCCGGACGTTCATTCGGCCGTTCATCCTCTGCATCGCTATCTTTCGCAGATGCGTCAGACGGACCGATCCTCGTCCTGTTCTCGGACTTGGCCGGCTTCTTCTGACCCCCGCGAAGCGTGCCAATGATGGTTGCTTTCGCCGCCTCAAACTCGGAGTCTGACATTTTGCCTTCTCGATGGAGCATCCGAAGCGACTCGAGGTCAAACCCTTCCGTGTCGTTGCCTTCAGAATGCAGGTACCGGCGGGCGAAAACAATCGCGACCATCCCGACGAGCAGAATGCCGAGAAGGATGCCGGACCAGAACCACAGTTCGCTCAGATGACCACTCCGCCCGGTTTCGCTGGCGAGAAGGACGGAACGGAGTGAGGATGAAAACGGTCTTGTCGCCGACTCAAAACACAGCATCCTCGAAGTTTAGCCGGTACTGGTTGTGACAGTGGGCGAGATCCGCTTACACGGGGGGATCCCTGTTCGACTCGTATCTGGAGCAGCGCCTCTCCACCGCGCGGCCAATTGGCGATGCGTTGGTTTGCCGTTCCCCCGAAGGCCGGGGCTGCAAGATTCGGTCAGAACTGAAAACACC
>CBFGRU010000026.1:0-19897 GCA_965651255.1 uncultured Phycisphaerales bacterium | reverse complement strand
CGTCTTCATGAAGTTGAATGCATGCTATCATTATGTCAATAGCATTTGGCGAGCTGTAATCTTGAGCGATTCGGTCTGGGCATACGCAGGCTACCCGCTTCCCAAAGCAGCACTCAGCTCTGCCGTAAACATCGCGTCCGGTCCGAACACAGGCCGCGGTACAGCACGCTTTTTTGTTGGTAGTAAACCGTGGGTCGTCTCCGCAATACCACAGGTCTGGACCTACATCACGGACGTTTTCGTTGTCTGTGCCGCAGGAATTCGGAAGAGGGCAATTGAAGAAGCCAAGAATATCGCCAGAATGAGCAAGGACTGTTATGGGTCGAGATGTGGGCGAGGGCGAGGTGATGCGATAAGAGTTATCGCTCTGAGGCCTCGAGAGGGACAAGCCAAGATCACTACGATACACCCGAGGGCGCAAATAATATATATTATTGAGGTCGTTGTCGTATTCGTAACCCATAAACCCTTTTCGGCTTCCTATTGATGAGAGTGTTCCGATCGGCGAGCCGTACGCATCGTAGTTCACTCGCTCGCTGACACTGCCCGACGCGTCGCACAGAACGACGACGTCATGATGCCAGTTCTGGCAATAGTAGATTCGTTCATCCAATGAGCCGTTGCCATCGGTGTCACGATCGCGCAGGATCACTTCGTCAATATACGATGATGATCCTCTACCGGAGGCCCCCGCATTCTGATACCAGAACTGCTCGGTCGGATCGGTGTCCGACCCCTCGAACATGGCGACGATGCGCCAGCGTTCATCATACGAGAAGTGGTACCACGGATCGGTGTCGTCGTATCTCGCCGCGACGCGGAATCCCAAGCCGTTGTAACGGAACTGGGCTTTCAGATTGTCGGACTGGTCGCGCACTTCCACCAGACGATACCACGCATCGTACGTGTACTTCCAGTCGCGCTTGTCATCGGTCAGGTTCCCGGCGGCGTCGTAGGTGGGATTGACTTCGGTGGATTGATTGTCCCAGCCGGTGATCTCGTTCACCGGGTTGTGCGTGAAATCCCAGTCGAAGAGCACCACAGGCGGGACGCCTGTGCCACTGAGTTCGGTGTGCGTCCAGTTCCCCGCATGGTCGAGTGCATGACCGAGGTGCCCGTGGGTGCTGCCCTAAGCACGCCCATCCATTCCCCAGAAGGCGGCATTCCGCTCCACCAGCCGAACCCCTGCCACCGATGGTCCGCGGGACGTTATCATGGGAGCCAGACCTGAATTGAGAGTCTCAACCCGCCTGACTGGCCCGATTGCAGGGAGGGATCACCAATGATCCGATCGTCTCGTCGTTTCCCGCGCGCTGCGCAGCGGTTGTTCGTGTCCCTGGCAGCGATCTGTCTTATCGGGGCGATACCCCACGCCGCCCGCGCGCAGGAGGCCCCACCCAACGGCATGCGCACGCCCGAGCTGCGCGTGCATGCGATTACGAATGCGAAGGTCATCGTCAGGCCGGGCGAGACGATCGAGAAGGCGACGATCCTCATTCGCGATGGCGTGATCGAGGCGGTCGGGCCGGATGTGCGCATTCCGAGAGAAGCGCGATTGTGGAACGCGGAGGGTCGAACCGTGTACCCCGGCCTGATCGACCCGGCGGTGCTGGTCGATGTGCAGGGGTTTGAGAAGGGGCCGGGCAGTCACTGGAACCGCCTGATCACCCCTGAACTGCACATTGGCGAGTTCGGCGCGACAGATGATGCGCTGCGAAAATCGTTGCGCGACATCGGCATCACGACGGCTGCGGTCTACCCGGCGCGCGGCATCCTGCGCGGAAGCGGCATGGTCATCTCCACCGCAGGCAGCACCGGACAGATGACCGTCTACCGCGCGACCGATGCGATGGGGGCTGGGCTTGAAAGAACCAACGGCTACCCGGGGTCGATCATGGGGTCGATCGCGCTGCTGCGGCAGACGCTGCTGGATGCGCAGTGGCATGGCGAAGCGCAGCGCATCTGGGCGGAGTTTCCCGAGCAGAATGAGCCGCCGATCCGCGCGGATTCGCTGGTGGCGCTGCAACCGATCTTGGATGGACGGCAGACGGTGCTCTTCCAGGCCGATGATGAGCTCGCGCTTCTGCGGGCGGCGAAGATTCTGGATGAGTTCGCACTGAAGGGTGTCTTCCTCGGCAGCGGGCTGGAGTTCCGGCGATTGCGCGAAGTGGTTGCGGCTGGGCGACCGATCATCGTGCCGCTGACCTTCCCCGATCGGCCGGATGTGACCTCGCTTGCTTCGGCGGACAATGTTGGCCTTTCGACCATGCTCACGTGGGAGCAGGCCCCTGCCAATCCGGCGCGGCTGCTCGATGCCGGCGCCACGATCACGCTCACGACACATGGCCTTTCCAATCGCGCGCAACTGTTTGAGAATCTTCAGCGCGCGATGGTGAACGGACTGTCGGAAGACCAGGTGCTCGCAGCCCTGACCACGACGCCCGCGCAACTGCTGGGGCTGGATCATCTCACCGGAACGATCGAGCGCGGCAAACTGGCCAACCTCATCATTGTGGAAGGCAAGCTTTTCGACCGCAGGCCGAAGATTCGCGATGTGTGGGTCGAAGGCAGGCGATTCGAGATCAGTGCCGACCCGCGACTGGCGTTTGCCGGCACGACCACGGTGGAAGCAGACCTCGGCGCGGGGCAGACGTTCCGCGGCACCGCGAAGATCGATACCGCGCGTTCGAGCGTTTCGATCACGCCCGCAGCGGCTGGTGAAGAGAAGCCCACCGCCATCGCGGCGCGCAACGTGCAGTTCGAGGGTGGGCGTTTGCTCTTCCTGATCGAGGCAACCTCGCTCTTCGGTGCGCCGGGATATGCCCAGGCCGTCGCCACCTACAGCGACAACGGGTTTGTCGGTTCGTTCGTTCTGCCCGATGGAACGCGCGCTGCGCTCACAATGGCGCCACAGGAAAGCGGTGATGACGCCGCGGCCGATGAAGCGGATGAGGTCGATACAGACGAACCGGCGGGTGATGAACCCCCCACGCGCCCGGGCCGGGGTGCGCCGGCCAACGACCCGGTCACCGGAACGTGGCGCACGATGGTCGAAGGACCGATGTCGCCGGAGCCGCTGCAATCGACGCTTGAGTTGCGTCTCGCGGAAGATGGCACGATTTCCGGCCGCATGGTGAATGACTATTTTGAAGCGCCGGTCGCGAGTGGCACGTTTGACCGTGAATCGGGGCAGGTTCAGCTCGTATTCAATTCCGAGATGGGCCAGTCGCGCGTCACCGGCCGCGTACAGGAGAACAACATTCGCGGCACGGTTGCCTTTGGTGAAATGAACATGCAATTCAGCGGTAGCCGCGAAGTCGCCGCGCCGACACGGCAGGCAGCGCGCGGCGGTCGCGCAGGGGCTGGCGGCGGCAACGCCCGGCCCGAAGAAGGACCCGCGCCGGACCGCATCATCTACCCGCTCGGCGCGTACGGTATCGCCGAGCCCCCGCGTCAACAGGATGTGCTCGTGCGCGGCGGGACGATCTGGACTTCCGGTCCGGCGGGCAACATTGAAGACGGCGACCTGCTCGTCGAAGACGGGCGCATCGTGTACGTCGGCCCGCGCCGCGAATGGCCCGAGGGCAGCGAGCGGCTCGTGATCGACGCGACCGGGAAGCACATTACACCTGGTCTGATCGATGCGCACAGTCATACCGGCATCTCCGGCGGGGTGAACGAAATGGGCCAGGTGAACACCGCCGAAGTCCGTGTCGCCGATGTGGTGGATCCCGATGACATCAACTGGTACCGCCAGCTTGCGGGCGGATTGACCGCGGCGAACCAGCTTCACGGCTCGGCCAATCCGATCGGCGGGCAGAACTCCGTCGTGAAGATCAAGTGGGGCGGCTGGGTGGATGATTTCCGTGTGGATGGCGCCAAGAGCGGCATCAAGTTTGCCCTTGGCGAGAACGTCAAACGATCGCAGGCACGGTACCCCAATACGCGCATGGGCGTGGAGACGGTGATGCGCGATGCGTTCATCGCTGCGCAGGAGTATCGCGATGAATGGAATCGCTACCGCGCGCTCCCCGAAGCACAGCGGAAGCAGACGATTCCGCCGCGCCGGGATCTTGAACTCGATACGCTCGTTGAGATTCTCGAAGGCGAGCGGCTGGTGCACTGCCACAGCTACCGGCAGGATGAGATTCTCATGCTGCTTCGGCTGGCGGAAGAGTTCGGCTTTGTCGTGGGAACGCTGCAGCACATTCTCGAAGGGTACAAAGTGGCCGATGCCATCGCCGCCCACGGCGCGGGCGCCAGCTCGTTCAGCGACTGGTGGGCGTACAAGATCGAAGTGATGGATGCCATTCCCTACAACGGCGCGATCATGCATGACATCGGCGTGGTCGTTTCGTTCAATTCTGATTCGGATGAACTCGCCCGACGCATGAACACCGAGGCCGCCAAGGCCGTGCGCTACGGCGGCATCGAACCGCAGGAAGCGCTGAAATTCGTCACGCTCAACCCCGCCAAGCAGCTTCGCATCGACCACCGCACCGGTTCGCTGGAGCGCGGCAAGGATGGTGACTTCGTCATCTGGTCGGGCGATCCGCTTTCGACCTATTCCATCTGCGAACAGACGTGGATCGAAGGCGCGCAGTATTTTTCACTTGAATCCGATGCCGAGCTTCGCGCACAGGTGCGCGCGGAGCGACAGCGGCTGATTCAGAAGATCCTCGAACTCACCCACGGCGCCCCCAAGCCCGCCGAAGAGGAGAACAAGGAAGAGGAAGCGTCGGAGCCCGCTGGTCGTGCGCCGACGGCATCTTCCGCTGAGGCCTCCTTCTGATCTGCATCAACCCGATCACGCTGAACGCATCAGCGTGCCGTGAGGAAAGTTGTCATGTTCAACCTGAAATCACTTCTGACGACCGTTGCCTGCACCGCTCTATCACTCAGCGCGTTCGCGCAGTCGGCGCAGATTCCCGCACCGCCCCAGGAAAGGCCGGTGGTGATCGAGAACGCGACGATTCACACCGTGGCCGATGGCGTGATCGACGGAAACGGCTGGATCGTCTTTGAGAAGGGACGCATCACGCAGATGGGCCGCGGCAATGCGCCGAACGTCGCGGGCGCGCAGCGATTCAACGCGCAGGGGTTGCATGTCTACCCCGGCCTGATCGCGAGCGAAACCCAACTCGGCCTGACCGAAACCGGCTCCATCGGCGAGACGCAGGACTTTCGCGAGCTGGGCGACTTCACGCCCGAAGTTCGCGCGGCAGTTGCGATCAACCCCGACAGCGATCTCATTCCCGTCACCCGCGCGAACGGCATCCTCATGGGCTTGATCTTCCCGAGCGGAGGAACGGTCAGCGGTCGCGCAAGCGCTGTGCGCCTCGACGGCTGGACATGGGAAGAGATGACCGTGAAACAGGATGCTGGCCTCGTCCTGAACTGGCCGCGCGTGGAACCCGTCTCGTTCGGCCGCGGCTTCCGCTCGCGTGGCGGGTCTGATCGTGTTGAAGAGCGACTGGATGAGATCAACCAGTTCTTCGATCTCGCGGAAGCGTACATGACCGCGAAGGACGCAAACCCGGCGACACCGACCGACCTGCGGTTTGAGTCGATGCGCAATGCGGTCAGTGGTGAAACGCCGGTCTACATTCGCGCGAACTCGCCCGGGCAGATCGAATCCGCCGTCGCGTGGGCAGTCGGCCGAAACCTCAAGCCGGTCATCGTCGGCGGATCGCAGGCGCACGAAGCACTGGCGATTCTGCGCAAGCATGATGTGCCAGTGATTCTCTCGGGCACGCACAGAACGCCTTCGCGCGCTGATGATGCGTATGACACCCCATTTACCGTGGCGAAGGCGATGTACGATGCGGGTGTGCGCTTTGCGATCGCTTCCGGCGCCGAGACCCCGCACGAGCGGGATTTGAATCACAACGCCGCCACCGCAGCGGCCTACGGGCTGCCGAAGGAGATGGCCCTCCGCGCGGTCACGCTCAGCGCGGCGGAGATTCTTGGCATTGATGAGCAGTATGGATCGCTCGAAGTCGGCAAGAGCGCAACGCTGATTCTGACGACCGGCGATCCCCTTGAAATCACCGAAGACACGCTCGTTGCATTCATCGACGGACGACAGATCGACCTCGGCAGTCGGCACAAACGCCTCTACGCGAAGTATCTGGAGAAGTACCGTCAGCTCGGCCTGCTCCCGCGTGAAACGCAGAACCCCGATGAAAACGAAGGCGTTCCCGTCACCGGCGGCGAATCGAACTAAGCCGACATTTCAACCGACAGTTGACCATCGCTCCGCCCGCGCGGGGCGATGTGTCGTTTACCGCACCGGCCCGGTGACTTCAAACCGTCGGCCGCTGATCGACAGGAAGTACGCGCGCAGCGTCGCGCCGTCGGGCGGTTTGATGTTGTGCAGTTGGAGTCGGAACACGTAGGTCTGCGTGAGTTCATCGTAATGGCGACCGTTGACCTCGGTGTCGCGAATGTCCTGCTCCCACGATTCCAGCGTGCGCGTGACGCCGAGCCGCGGGTCACGATCATGCAGGTCGAACCGCGCCTGACCGACGGCCTTGACCATGTCGCCGATCTGATCGCGAAACTCCAGACGCGCTTCGAGAATCGGCTCACCCGTTTCGTAATCAACCGTCAGATGTGTGAGCGGGTGGAGTCGCATGCGTTCCGGCCAGAACGGCCATCGCGCGTTGATGATCGCGCTCGAAACGCTCGGTGCGGTGGGTTGGTCGAACCCGCTCGTCTCCGACGGCCCTTCAACGGCCGCGCAGCCGGTCAGACCCATCGCGCCGAAGAGCGATGCTGCGACGGAAAGCATCAGTGGGAATGCGCAGTGAAACAACTTCATCAGGGGTGATGATACCGGCGCAGCGCCCGTTCACCTCAGACCACGGCCTGAAGCGCATGTTCAACGGCGTTCCGGAACATCTGCATACCGGGCGTCTCGCCACGGCGCACGCCTGCATCCAGCCGCGTCCAGTAGGGATGTTGCGACCATCGCGTATACCGCTCGGGATGAGGCATGAGGCCGAAGACCAGACCGCTCGCATCACAGATGCCGGCGATACGATCGGCCGAGCCGTTGAAGTTCTCACCCTCGGCGTAGCGCACCGCGACCTGCCCATTCTGGTTCAATCGATCGATCGTGGATTGCTCCGCGACGAAACGTCCTTCACCGTGCGCGCTCGGAAGCAGGCAGGTTTCGGCAGGGGTATTGATCCCCTGCGTCCAGATACACCGCGATTCGGGAAACTCAACGAACGTCCATCGGTCAACGAACCGGCCGATGGCATTCTCCGCCAGCGAACAGGTCGGGACGGGCGGTTGATCTGGCCAGTCGGCTCCGAGGGCGGGCCCTGGCAGCAGCCCTACCTGTGCCGCCACCTGAAAGCCGTTGCACGGCGCGAAGATTGGCACCCCGCGCTCGATCGCCCGAACAAATCGCTCGTACAGCTTCTGTCGAATGAGCTGCGCCTGGATACGGCCGGCGGCGACGGCATCGCCATAACTGAAACCGCCGGGAAGTCCGATCAGGTCGTACCGATCGAGGAGCGCGGGCTTCTCGAAGAGTCGCTGCAGATGCATCGTCTCCGTCACTGCGCCGGCAAGGCGAAACGCCTCGGCAAGTTCGAGGTCGCAGTTCGTACCGGCGGTCACGACAACGAGCGCGTTCGGCGTGGGCATGGCTGACTGATGGTAGGTTCGATTTCGCTCAGCGGTTCCACTCGTTGTTCGATCGTTCGACATCCGGGTAGGCACGGTCGGGATCGATGATCACCCGCTTCACCGGCACCGATGAGGTCCAGGTGTGGGTGAACCGGTCGGTATTGAACCAGATCTCGACCGGCAGCTTCTTCCGCTCCTTCGATCCATCGGTGTACTCGATCTCAATGGCCACGGGCATGACCAACTCGCCCAGATTGTCGAGCGTGATCGCCGCACGATTCTCTTCGGCCTCCCAGCTCGCGCGAACGACGGCCTGATCGAGCCAGCTCGTCTCCATGAACCAGCCGCGCCAGAACCAGGCCAGATCTGCCCCGGCTGCATCTTCCATCGTGCGGAAGAAATCCGCCGGCTGCGGACTCTTGAACGCCCATCGACGAATGTACGTTCGGAAGGCGAAGTCGAACCGCTCCGGTCCGAGGATCTCTTCGCGGAGCAGGACGAGGCCGATCGCTGCCTTGGTGTATTGATTTCGCCCCAGCAGCGAGCGCGGGTGATGATCGGCCGGCGTCATGATCGGCAGATCATCGCTGCGGCGCATGCCCTCGGCGAAGTTCGCCGCGACCGCGCGCGTGCCCATCTCGCCCTCGAACCAGTCGCCGATCGAGTAGTGGTTGATGAACGTGTTGAACCCTTCATCCATCCACGCATGTCGGCGCTCATCAGTATTGACAAGCATGGGGAACCAGTTGTGACCGATTTCATGCGTGGTCACACCGTACAACCCGCGCTCGCTGCGACGACCGCCGCAGAAGATGATCATCGGGTACTCCATGCCGCCTTCCGGCCCGTTGACGTTCGTCGCCACCGGATACGGGTACGGAAACCACCGCTCGTTGTAGCCCTTGATCGCTGCGCGGAGCATCTGCGTGCTCTTCGACCAGTGCTCGATCGCTTCCTTCGGGTAGACCGATTGAATCAGGATGTTACCGAGCGCGCACGCATCGTAGATGAATGCATCACTGGATGCCCACGCGACGGTGCGCACCATCTCCGCCTCGAACCGCCACGTCAACGCGCCATCACCCGCGGGACGGGAACCGGGGTCGGAGACTTCATCGGTCGAGCGAATCATCACCGTCTCTGCGCTCGAGTGCGCCCGCTGATACCGCTCGTACTGCGCGCGGGTGAAGACTTCCTGCGGGTTCTGCAATACGCCCGTGCACACGACCAGGTGCGACCGTGGAACGGTGAGATTGATCTGGTAGTTTCCGAAGTCCGTATAGAACTCGCCCGTTCCCAGGTAGGGCAGCGCGTTCCAGCCGGTCACATCGTCGTACTTCGCGACGCAGGGAAACCACTGCGCAAGCTCGAAGATCACGCCATCATCCACGCGCTCGATGCCGAACCGTCGGAATGCGCGCTCGGGAATGGTGAATCGCCACTCGATTTCGAACGTGAACACGCCGCCGTTCGCAGGGATTGGTTCAGCCAATTGCACCCGTCCGAGTGAATCAAACACTTCGAGCGCCAGCGGCTGACCGCCGGCTGAAAGCGCATCAATCGTGTACCCATCACCTTCCGCCTCGCGAACGCCGATCGCTGCGCGCGGAGCCATCGCGTGCGCGACCGAATCAGCGCGAAAGACATTCTGTTCCAGATGCAGCCACAGGTAGTCGAGTGCATCGGGTGAATTGTTCGTGTACGTCACCACCGCGCGGCCGGCGACTTCGCGCGTTTCTTCATCCAGCGTGGCGTCGATTCGGTAGTCAACCTGCTGCTGCCAGTAGGCATGTCCCGGCGCGCCGGCCCCGTTGCGGTAATGATTGGCGGCGGGAAGGTCAAGCGGGGAGAAAATCGTCGTGCGCGGGCGCGCGCCGATTGTGCGGAAGTGCGCCTCACCGTCATCCACGCGGCGCTCCGTCTCCATCCGGGTCTGAGTCGGGGTCGCGGCCGCTTCGGCGCCGGTGGACGCGCTCGAGCTGGCGCAGCCGCTCAGAAGCAATTGCGCCGCGAGCAGAGTGAAAGCGAAACCGTTCAACAGGTGCTGCATGGCACGTTCCTGCGGGCATGAAGGGACGGGGATGGAAATCCGTGACGCTGAAGCAGCCACTATACCGAACGTCCGGACGATCGGGGCGGGTCCGCCTCGGCGGGTTCGATGTGCGCGGTGGCGTTCGCGCGGCCGAGGAACTGTTCGATGCGGTGCTCGATCGTGCTCGCAAGGTGGTGTGCATCGCGAATGGTCATCTCACTCGCCACCTGCAGGTGAAAGTCCACCCAGTGGTACGACCCCTGATGGCGCATGCGCACCTTGTGATAACTTTGTATGCGCCCGGACTCGACCTCTTCATCCAGCAATCGGCAGATCGCATTGATGTCTCCTTCATCGGCGCGATCCATCAAGCCATGCCAGGATGATCGCAGCAATCGCGCGCCGGTGAAAAAGATCAGGACCGCCAGCGCGAGCGCGAACACCGGGTCAAGCCACGGGATGTCCGTCCACTGCACCAGAAGCATGGCGATGACGACGCCGATCGTGCTGATGACATCGGTGAAGAGATGCTTGCCATCGGCGAGAAGCGTCGGACTTCTGAGCGCGCGGCCGCGAGCAATGACAAACCACGCCAGGCCCGCGGCAAGCAGGCCGATGCCCGCCAGCAGCACCGCGCCGAGCGTCAGTTCGCGTACCTCTGCGCCACGGATCAGCCGGCGGATTGACTCGAACGCGATGGTCAACCCCGCGAAGAAGATCATCGCGCCTTCCACCCCGACCGCGACGAACTCGATGTTGCCGTGGCCGTACGGATGCTCGCGATCCGGCGGTCGCGAGGCGTACCACGTCGAGATGATCGCCACGCCCGCGGCGACGAGGTTGATGATCGATTCAATGGCGTCGCTGAACGCGGCGGCTGAGTTCGTCAGGAAGAACACGCCGAACTTCAGGCCGGTGATGATGACGCCGCCGAAGAGCGCCATCCACGCCACGCGCAGCGCTGCACGCGGCAGAGCAGGCGGCAACGCCCCGGGTGAGGGCACGGGATCGCGCGGATCGGGTGGCACGTCGTGAGAGGATACCCCACAACCGGTGACCGCATGGCCGACGATCGCCGCCGGTCATACCATCGGGCACTCACGGTTACCTTCACTTCGCCACGTCTTGCTGACATCGCTTTGCCGCTGAACCTGCGAGAACCCCCGCCGATGCTCTACCGGATCGAAGTTCGTCCCCGTCCCGGCCAGTCGGACCCTCGTGGTCATGCGGCCCTCAACGATGCCGCGGCGCTGCACCTGGCGACGCCATCGCGCATCGACTATGCAAGTGTCTATTTCATCGAGGGCGAGATCGACCGCACCCAGGCCGAGCGGCTGGCGAACGAACTGCTGGCCGACCCGCTGACGCAGGAGGCCACGATCGGCGCCGTGCCGAATCGCGGAAGCGCGCTGATCGAAGTTCATCCCCTGCCGGGCGTCATGGACCCCGCCGCCCAGGCGGTGGAGCTGGCGATTCGCGCCATGCTCGGCATCGAGGCGCGCGTTCAGACCGGAAGCCGCTACGACCTGCATGATGTCGAGGCAAAAGCAGCGCGGCACATCGCTGAGCGCTTGCTCGCCAACACGGTGATTCACGCGATTCACGACCAGCCGTTCATCCCGGCCTCGCTTCCAAAGGGCGTGGGGTATGAATTGAAGGTCGTCGATGTGCCGATTCGCCACCTCGATGATGCGGGGCTGGAGCGACTTTCGCGCGAGGGTCACCTCTTTCTTTCACTCGAAGAGATGAAGGCCATCCAGCAGGAGTACCGGCGCCTCGGTCGTGAACCGCGCGAAATCGAGCTCGAAACACTCGCTCAGACCTGGAGCGAGCATTGCGTGCACAAGACGCTGAAGGCAACGATCCATTACCGGGAAGAAAGTTCCGAAACGGCGTTTCCCGGACTCACCGCGCCGCGCCCGGGGCACGAGCTGCACGATGATGGCTCGGTGACGATTCACAACCTGCTCAAGTCCACGGTCGCAGCGGCCACGAATGAACTCATGGCCGATGGCATTGACTGGTGCCTGAGCGTGTTCGTTGACAACGCGGGAATCATTGCCTTCGACGACAAGCATGCGGTCTGCTTCAAGTGCGAAACGCACAATCACCCGAGCGCCATCGAACCC
This sequence comes from uncultured Phycisphaerales bacterium, assembly GCA_965651255.1. Lineage (GTDB taxonomy): Bacteria > Planctomycetota > Phycisphaerae > Phycisphaerales > SM1A02 > CBFGRU01. The sequence continues at coordinate 8,095 of CBFGRU010000026.1, read as the reverse complement.
TACGGTGGCGCGGCGACGGGAATCGGCGGCTGCATCCGGGACATCATCGGAACGGGGCTGGCGGCAAGGCCGATTGCCGCGACCGACATTTTCTGCGTTGCCCATCCCGATTCATTCACCGTCGAAACACTGCCGAAGGGATGTCTGCATCCACAGCGAATCCTGCGGCAGGTCGTCGCAGGGGTGCGCGATTACGGCAATCGCATGGGCATTCCCACGCTGAACGGCGCGGTGTGGTTCGATGATCGCTACGTCGGCAACCCGCTCGTCTTCTGCGGCGTCATCGGCGTGATGCCGCGCGACAAGGTGACCGGCGCCCCCCGCGCAGGCGACCACATCATCGCGCTCGGCGGACGCACCGGCCGCGACGGGATTCACGGCGCGACGTTCTCTTCCGCGGAACTGACCGATACCCACGCGGATGAGTTCAGTCATGCGGTGCAGATCGGCAACGCGCTGACCGAGAAGCAGGTGCTCGATGCCATTCTCGAAGCGCGCGACCATGAACACGGCTGCCTCTTCAGCGCGATCACCGACTGCGGCGCGGGCGGATTCTCAAGCGCCGTCGGTGAGATGGGTGAGAAACTCGGCGCCACCGTGCATCTTGATCGAGCGCCGCTGAAGTACGACGGCCTCTCGCCGACGGAAATCTGGATCTCCGAAGCGCAGGAGCGCATGGTTCTCGCCGTGCCCGAAACGAACCTCGATGCACTCCGCGACGTCTGCTCAGTGCACGGCGTGGAGATGTGTGACCTTGGTCAATTCGGAACGGATGACCGTTCACTGCAACTGTTCTATCACGGCACCGAAGTCGGGCGGCTGGACATGCACTTCATGCATGATGGCATTCCGATGACGACGCGCGAGGCGATCTGGTCGCCGCCAGCGATCTCGGCCAACACTCGCGCGCAAACAACACCGACTGATCTCGCCGCGACATTGCAGTCGTTGCTGAGACATCCGAACATCGCCTCGAAGCGCTGGATCATCCGTCAGTACGACCATGAAGTGCAGGGCGGAACGGTGATCAAGCCGATCGTCGGCCCGCAGGGAAGTGATGGGCCGGGCGATGCCGCGGTCGTCTGCCCGGTGCAGGGCTCAACGCGCGGGCTCGCAATCGGCAACGGCCTTGCGACGGGCCTCAGCGCCGATCCGTACATCATGACGCTGGCCGCCATGGATGAGTGCGTGAGGAATCTCGTCTGCGTCGGGGCTGACCCGGAGCGCATCGCGATTCTGGATAACTTCTGCTGGCCTTCGTGTAAGAAGCCGGAGAACCTCGGGGCCCTCGTGCGCGCGGCCGAAGCGTGCTACGACGGTGCGAAGGCGTATCGCACACCGTTCATCTCCGGAAAGGATTCGCTCAACAATCAGTTCACCACTGAAGATGGGCAAACGATTGAGATTCCCCCGACGCTGTTGATCTCCGGCTTCGGCATCGTGGAAGACATCGAACGTTGCATCACGATGGATGCGAAGCGCGCGGGGAACGCGCTCGTGATCGTCGGCGGCACCGGCGCGGAGCTTGGCGGATCGCACGCAGCCATCATCGGCGCTGTGGGCGAGGGCGTGATGACTCTCCCGATCGTGGATCTTTCGCGCGGACCGCAAACCGCCCGCGCGGTGCATCGACTCGTGCAGGCAGGGCACATCGCCAGCGCGCATGACTGCTCAGAGGGCGGGCTGCTCGTTGCCGCCACGGAGATGGCAATGGCCGGCGAACTCGGCCTCGAATTGAACCTGGAGCGGGTGCCGATCACATCGGATCACCCGATCGATGCCTTCACGCGCGCCTTCGCCGAGACACCTTCGCGCTATCTGCTCGAAGTCGAACCGGCGAATCTGTCGGCGGTGCAGCAGGCGCTGGGTGATCTGCCGCACGCGCTCATCGGAACGTTTACCAGCGAGCGGCGACTGGTGGTGAACGGCCACTTCACTGCATCGATGGATGACCTCCGCCGCGCGTTCTTCGGTACGCTCGACTGGTAATATCGTCACTGTTTCTCACGAACCAATCCTTGTGTCGCCTTCTGCTTCACACCTCTCAAGCCGCAACGCGGACCGCTCAATACACCCATGACGCACTCGCACGCGAAATCGGACCAGCCCGAGGTTCTTCTCTTTACCGATGGCGCCTGTTCCGGCAACCCCGGACCCGGCGGCTGGGCGTACCTCATGCGGCATGTCGCGAGCGGGACGGAGACCGAGGACAGCGGCGGCGAACGATCAACCACCAACAATCGCATGGAACTCACCGCCGCGATCCGCGGACTTCAGGCCTTGAAGAAACCCACGCGCGTGCGACTCATCAGCGACAGTCAGTATGTCACCAAGGGGCTCACCGAGTGGATGGACGGCTGGAAGAAGAAGGGCTGGCGCCGCGGGAAGGATCCGCTTGCCAATGTCGAGATGTGGCAGGAACTCGATCGGTTGCGCCAGATGCACACGATCACCTGTGAATGGGTGCGCGGCCACAACGATCACCCCGAGAATGAGCGGTGCGATCAGCTCGCAGTCGCCGCCTATCAACAGTTTCTCTCATAGCCCCACATTCATGCAAGGTCGCGCCGGTGCGTCATTGAATGCTCGGCCGCATCAGCCGCGACCCGCGAGGCGGTTGGTCCAGTTCTCAACATCGCCCTGATCGACGCGGCTCGTCCACACCGCAACCTTCACTTCACCGCTGGCAAGGTAGGTCAGTTCCTTCACCCAGCGTCGCCCGGGGCCGATCACCGTGCGCAACTGGTTCACCAGCATCGCGCGCTGCGCCGTAGTAAACGTCTCATCGGCCACACTCGCGGAAAAGTCGCGGCTCATCGCGCTCTTCAGATCGCTCACCGGCCAGCCCGCCGTGATCATCGCAGCCAGTTCCTCCATCATCCATTGGCGGGGCCGGACGCCCGTTTCACCGAGTTGATCTTCAACCCACTGTCGGAACCGGACGGCAGGAAGATTCTGCATTTCCGCCACCTGCTGCCGGGATTCCATCTCCGCCTGCGCGCGGCGAATGAACTCGATGCGATCCGGCGCGAGCGCCCCTGCACGCTCCGCCTGCTCGAAGAACGAAACAACGCGCGGATCGGCGGCCGGGTTCTCAACGAACGCCGGCGTGTTGTCCATCAGGGTGATGAAGTCGCGATCACTCATCGCCGGCAGTTCAACGTCAAAGCTCGTCAACTGCCAACGGATGTACGCATCAACAAACGGATCGCGATGCTGACGGCGAACGATCGCGCGGAGGATTTCCACATCGTCAAAGTCACCGGACTCGATGCGCGATGCAATGTCCGCTTCTTCGGAGATGGCGCCGGCCTCGCGTGCCGCCACCGCTTCATCGACCAGTTGCGCAATGAGTTGCTGCATCGGCTGCCTGCCGGAGTCGCGACGGGCAGGTCGAGATGTTTGCGCCAGCGCCGCGGTGCTTGACCACATCAGCACGAGCGCGATCAACCACAGGAACATGCGCGGCGAACGACCGGATCCGGTCATCACGAACAACCTCCCTCAGCAGCAGCCGATGGGTTCATGCTACCGGACCCGCGGTGAGCGACGGGCGATCAAATCGCGCATTCTCTCAGGAAATGAACATGGGGCCGATCCATTGACCGGCCCCACGGGGTTGATGCACTTGATTTCTGCGGGCATCCGCTGATTGCGAACCTGAGGATCACCACGCGAAGTGCGAGAACGCGCGGTTGGCCTCGGCCATGCGGTGCGTATTCTCGCGGGTGGTGATTGCCTTGCCTTCGTTGCGGGCAGCGTCCCAGATTTCCTTCGCCAGTCGCAGGTGCATGGGCTTGCCCTTTTCGCTGCGCGCGGCTTCCAGAATCCAGCGGAACGCCAGCGACTGCTGCCGGCGACGATTCACCTGCATCGGAACCTGGTAGTTGGCTCCGCCGACCCGCTTGGATCGCACTTCCACCGCGGGTTTCACCCGGTCAATCGCCTGCAGGAAGACCTCGATCGCGCTCGGTGGCGCATCGGGGTCCTTCTCCTTCTCCAGACGCCGATCAATCTCATCGAGCGCATCGTACACGACGCGAATCGCGGCGGTTTTCTTTCCATCGCGCATCACGCAGTTGATGAACTTCGAGAGGGTCTTGTTTCCGAACTTGGGGTCTGGACGAAGTTGATCGTCCGACGCGGTGATTCGACCGGCCATGCGGTCCTCCTTGGTGGCTCATCTGTCCGCTTCATTTCAGCGGACTCTGTTCACCGCAGTGCGAATGTCACCAATCGCTCGACTGCGATTACTTGCCTCTGTGAATGGGCGCGACCGCGAGATCGCACCCGTGAAATTCTTACTTGCCGCGCTTCGCGCCGTACTTGGAGCGGCCCTTCTTGCGGCCATCGACACCCAGGCAGTCCAGCGAACCGCGCACGATGTGATACCGCACACCGGGCAGGTCGCGCACACGACCGCCGCGAACCAGCACGATCGAGTGTTCCTGCAGGTTGTGGCCTTCACCGCCGATGTACGCCGTGACTTCCTTTCCGTTGGAAAGGCGAACGCGCGCTACCTTGCGGAGCGCGGAGTTCGGCTTCTTCGGCGTGACGGTTCGCACCTGAAGGCAGACGCCGCGCTTCTGCGGACACGCCTCAAGGTCCTTCACCTTTGACTTCGCCGCGGGATCACGACGGGGCTTGCGAATGAGCTGATTAATCGTGGGCATGCGTCAACGAACTCCACTGACCGGTGGGGAATCGCTGAACATAGTCGCCCCCGCTGCGTGAGGCAAGCGTCATGAACGCCTCGCGCAGGTGAGCGGCTTCAACGAGACCCCCTCAGGTCCAGAGCGGATGATAGCGGCCAGTCCGCCGCCGTCGACCGCGAAAGTCCGCTGATCTGTCACGAATCCACCCGCCCCCCACCATCCCCAACGCGCATCGGGGTGCGCCCGCCGCACCTTCCCGCCCGCATCCTTCAGGAATCCGCGGAAAACCGCTTCAATCCAGACCCACTTCCCGCGAAGATACTCTCCAGCGAACCATGAACGCCGAGCGACCAATCTTCTGCCCTTCATGCCGCTACGACCTGCGCGCCAGTGTCCGCGATGATGGCACCGCCCGCTGCGCGGAATGCGGCCATCACCTCGATGCCATCGAAGTCTACTACCAGCAGGAAATGGGCCTGGTCGGGTCGTGGCGGTCGATGGGTCGATTGACCATTCCCGGCGGATTCCTCGCCATCTTCGCGACGATGGCGGTCACGATGAAGCCGGATGCGGCTTTCGGTGTACTCCTGGCAGCCCTGGCGTCGATCACGCTCATTCTTGCTGGGGTCGGCGGATTCGCCTGGTACCACCGGCAGGATCGGGAACAATCTCATCTGCCCCGGGCGATGGAGTCGTTCACCTTCGCGCTCATCATGATGATCTGGAACATCGGGGTGGGCGTCGCGGGGTTGGGGCTGTTTGCCTCGATCATGAGCGTCTTCGGCTCACCGCACTTTCTGTAAACACTGTTCGCCCGCCCGTCGGTGTCCAACCGGTACCCGGAGTTGCCTGTTCTTGACTCCGCGATGCAACCCACTACCGTTTCGAGGTTTGCAGGCCGTACCGACTCGCTACCTTCGGTGCGGCAGACCCGGCGACACCCGCCGGGAATGATTCGTGGCCATGGGTTCTGATTCGTCCGCGGCCTTTGCCGCGAGCGGGCATGGACAGTTCGTTTCGTTGTTGGATTCGACAGGCAAGGAGCTATGGAATGAAGGTCGCGCTGTTCTTTGACGGCAAGAATTTCTATCGCAGTTGGCGTGAAAAGGCGGACGGACGACGAGTTGATTTCACTCGACTCTCCCGGTGGTTGATGGATCGCGTGGATGCCCGCCACCTCTGGGGCGCCCACTACTACACCGGCATCGAGATCGGCAGCGCCGCCGAAAGCGACGCCCAGCGCAATCTCTCACGATTTCTCAATGACCTCGAAGTCCTGCCCGGCTACTTCGTCTATCGCTTTCCCCGCCGGGCGCGCAGCGGCACCTGCGCCAATTGCGGGGCCGAAACCCGCTTCTCCCTCGAGAAGGAAGTCGACACCACCATGGTCGCCGACATGCTCCGGCTCGCCGCCGTCAATGCCTTTGACGTCATGGTCCTCATCTCCGGCGATACCGACCACGCCCCAGCCGTTGAAGGCGTGAAGATGCTCGGCAAGAAGGTCTACCTCGCCTCGTGGGGCGGGTACGGCCTCTCATCGCGCCTCCTCCGCGCTGCCTTCGACCACATCGACCTGCTCGAAGGACTCGCGCATTTCGAGATGGCCGACTCCGCCATCGGACTCGTCTCGCCGCTTCCCCTGTCCAACGGCGAGCGCGTGCGCGAATTCGACGATGAAGATGACCAAGGTGACCTCACCACCGCACGATCATCGACCACCTACGGCATGGAGCGCGCTGATGATGAAGACGCCGATGATCCCGCGGATATTCTCCTCGAAGAGTTGCGCTTCGCCGAGCGGCAGTTCGCGGGCGGATACGTCGGCCTGAACTACTTCGTCCGTCGCTGGAAATCGCCCCGTCTCAGTGAAGCGCCGGACTGGCGATCACGTCTGCTCGATGAACTCATTGCCGATGGTGATGTCGAGGTCTATACCGCCGAAGATGGCAACAAGGCCGTCCGCATCGTCCTTGATGATGGCGACTACGACGATGAAGATGATGCGGATGATGACTACGAAGAATACGATGACGATGAGGACGATAGCGATCTCGAAACATCAGCATCAGATGATGATGCTCAAGATGACGACGACGATGATGAGAACGATCGCTGAACCGACTATCTCCACCGAACGAAGGAAATCCGAATCCGAAAGCCCGGCGTCAATCCGAATGATGTGCAGATGACCGATGTCCTCTGCGACTACTGCCGTCGCGAATGGTCAGATGTCGAGCCGTTCATCGAAGGGCATCAGGGTTCGTGCATCTGCGGCCGATGCCTGACGATCGCGTTCCGTGAAGTCATGCTGCATCGCGATCACTCGATGACGACCGGCTACAAGTGCCGCATGTGCCTGGAAGGTGATGATGACCGCGCCGCGCAGGACCGCGCGAACGAGCCGGGTTGGCAAAGTCCGGTAGAAACGGAGGCGCACCTCTGCCGGCGGTGCATCAAGCTCGCCTCCGGCGCGCTGCACAAAGATAAAGACTACGACTGGCGCAAGCCGGAAGGGTAATCCGGGCGATCAGGCCAGCGCATCACCCGCGCCGCCTCTGACGGGTTGATGGGCGCAGCACCATCATCGCGACCAGCGGCAGCAGCGCGCCCGGCGCGGGGATGACTTCGCCCTCCAGACGCATTGCGAGGTCGGCGTTGCTCGTAATGCCATTCCATCCCGGAAACATCCACGGGATCGTTCGTCCCCACGCACCGCTGTGGTTGGGGTTGCCTCGGTTGCTCGTTCCGATGTAACTGCGCGTCAGCGGATAGTTCTGACCCACACCGTAAGGTGATATCCAGAAGATTCCTTCCAGTGTCTCGGCCGGGTCGAGCACGATGTCCAGATTCTCGAACCGCACCTCCCAGTATCGATACGTCGGATCGGTCGGCCAGAACCCGAGATCCGTGATCGAGGTCGCCCCCTCGATCGTGAGAAACGGATCCCACACCGGCGCCCCCTCGAACCACGGCAGCCAATCGTCCTGGTGTTCCATCGTCGTTGCGTGCAGATGAATCCCCCAGTCCCACGGCACGTTCGGCCAGTTGGTGATGAACCAGAACGTCGCGGTGTCGATCCGCGTCCGCTGGGTGATGTGAATGTCATCGGCGGAGATTGCATCCGTCCCGTCGATCACGATGAAGGAGGCCGCGGCGCCGGTGAAGTCATGCGGCTGGTCGAGCAGGATGTCACCCCGCGCGGTGTGCACCACCAGCCCCGCCGCCACCAGCCCAGTCGCGAATGTTGCGTGTCGCATCAGGAACACCTCCCCAGCATCATGATCACCCGCGCCGCCTCTGACGGGTTGATGTACTCAGCACCATCATCGTCAGCAGCGGCAGCAGCGCGCCCGGCGCGGGGATGTAATGGCCTTCGATCCGCATCGCGAGGTCGGCGTTTGTAATCCCCTTCCACCCCGGATACATCCACGGGATCGTTC
>CBFGRU010000025.1:0-20687 GCA_965651255.1 uncultured Phycisphaerales bacterium | reverse complement strand
CAGCAGATGCGCTACTTCGAGGCCGAGCGCATGGCGCTCAAGGCGCTCACGATGGCACGCGGGATCAGTGACTTTGATCGTCTCGCGCGCATTACACTGCCGCTGCAGGAGGCGCGCCGACAGCGCGTCCAGCTCGCGCTCGATGCAGCCGAAACAATTCACATCGTCGATCAACCGTTCGGCGAAGAGGCGATCCACCCGGCCGGTTGTTACCTCGTACAACCACCGCTCGTCGGTGCCGATGCGAGGCGACTGCGGCTGAAGGCGCTGGAGCGCGATGTTCCGGTGCTTGTCGTCTGCCGGGAACCGACGACGGATCTGAAACTCATTCCCGTGGTCGCAATCGGTCGCATCACGTTGCGCACGAAAGTTCGACCGGCGGACAAACAGGAATCGGTGACGATGGAGTGGTTCCTGCACGCGCTTGAAGCGCTCGGGGACACCGCGCTGGATGAACTCGACCCGGGATTGACACCCGAGCGACGGGTCGATGCCCTGCTCGATCGTCTGGATACACTCCCCGAACACGAAAAGCTTCATCAGGCGCTCGCGGATGCTGCACATCTCGCTGCACGTGAGCACAGCGAGATGAACCAGGATGCGTGAGTCATCCGGTCACTGAGAGGAACCGCTACGCATGAGTCGCCGCCGCACCATTCAGCGACGACGCATGATGCGGCTGATCCTGGCGATCTGCATACTTGTCGCCATCATCATCCTGGATCGATCCGGATGGTTGCTGGTCCCGAACATTGATGATCACCGCGCGTACGACGGGCAGGTGGCCAAAGTGCTGCGCGTGATTGATGGCGATACGCTCGAAGTCGTGCTTCCCGATGCGCTTCAGAAGAAGCCAACGACGCGCGTGCGGCTGTGGGGCATCGACGCCCCGGAACATGCGGTGGCGGGTCGAACCGCCGAGCCCGGCGCGGAAGAGGCCACGCGCTTTCTTCGGGGCTGGATCGAGGGAACATCCGTTCGCTTGCGCCTCGAACCCGACACGCGCGACCGCTACCAGCGATTGCTCGCGCATGTCGAGACCATTGACGGTGAGAGCATCAATGCCCGGCTGCTTCGCGAAGGGCTTGCACGAACAGATGATCGCTGGCCGCACACGATGCTGCGCGAGTACGAGCGTCTGGAGCGCATCGCCCGCATGCAACAACGCGGATTGTGGTCGGAAGATGAGTAGTGTGCCGTTCGCTTACTCCACCGGGTCGGCGAAGAGCACCCACTGCGAGCTTGAAGCGAATGCCTGGCCGGAGGCCATGTCGAGCGTCGCGGTAAAGGGGTACGGCACGTTCGGCCGGGCGTTCTGAATCTGCACCGTTTCCGCGCCGATCTGGTTGCCGTTCGCATCGAAGAACGCGATCGCCACGCCGATGTTGCGCACCTGGTTGGACGCATTCAACACCGCACCGGAAAGCTTCATGCGCGAATAGTCGATGCGGCGCGGAACGTTCACCGGCTCGTAGAACAGGCCGATGCCGGGCTCGTACTCGATACCGACATTTGACTGGCCGAGTGGACCGTAGAAGTACCCCATCTTGCCGAGAAAGACATCGAAGCCGACGGGCGCGAAACCCGCGCGGCGGTAGGCGTTCAATCGCTCTTCCTCGGCCTTCTGCGCCTCGCGCTCACCTCCCTGCGCGGCGCGTTGTCGGGCTGCTTCTTCGCGCTCGCGCTGCATGGCTTCGTACTGACGCCGGCGCTCTTCACGCTGCGCGACTTCTTTCACCTGGCGATACTGCTCGAAGTCATTGCCGTACTCGCGATGATCCGCGATGAACTGTCGCAGCTCTTCGAGTTCACGCCTCTCACGCGCATGCTCGAGTTTGAGGTTGGCCATCTGCCGCTGCAGTTCCGCGTTGGCATCGCGCAACCGCTCCAGTTCTTCAAGCAGTGCTTCGATCTGCTGGCGCTCGACCGTGATCACGTTCTTCTCGCCATCTTGCGCGAGCGTCGCGGTCGAACCGGCCATCCCAAGAGTGAGCGGGCTGATGGCGAAAGCAAGAATAAGCATCAGGCGTTTCATGCGCGCAGTCTCCAGCAACACCCGGATGATGAACCGGGCTGTCATGTTCTAGACGCGCCAAGGCGGTTGGGCTGTCAGAGAATGCGGATTCGGCTTCCTGTGGCCCTGAAAGCCACGTGCTCGCTGCTCAGCGTTCACCCGTGTCACTGTTTTCAGGTGTTGACGGGGATTCCGAGGATTCCGGGGATTCCGGGGCTGGGCCGAGACGGTCGCGCAACGCCTGGGCGCGGTCGAGCATTCCGGCTGGATCAGGCGACTCCGGTTGCAGCTCGAAGTGCCATTCAATCCTGGCGTGCGGCTCGCCCGGAACCGCTTCGGCAATCAGGTCCAGGCCGATCGTGTCCCACCACGGCGCGTTCGCATGGGCGGAGGTTACCAGCGGGTCATGTCCATCATGCACCAGCCGGACGTCGTACTCACCGTAGTACAGAAAATCGACCTCGACGGGAGTACGGCCCACTTCTTCATCGTTCAGGTACACCAGCGCTCCGGGTGGAGTACTGGTGATCGTGATCGTTCGACGAACGCAGCCGACCTGCCCGAGTAGAAGCAGAATGCCAGCCAACAGCAACGTGAGACGGAGTGTTTGCACGCTGGCATTGTAACGAATCAGGTGGAGGCGGTACGCCGGGTTCATCGCTCCGCTCCTGCGGTCCGATGAGGAAGGTCATCAAACTCATCGCCCCGGAAGGTGCTGGCAAGGTACGCCTCACGGACCTGCTGATTGTTGATGATGTCGCGTGGGGTGCCATCAACGAGGTTTCTTCCCTCGTGAATGATGTATGCCCGATCGCAGATGCGGAGCGTCTGCTGCACGTTGTGATCGGTCACGAGGATGGCAATGCCATCCTGCGCGAGCTTGCGCACTTCTTCCTGCAACTCTTCGACGGTGTGCGGATCGACCGCCGCGAACGGTTCATCGAGCAGAATCAGCCGCGGTCGGCTGATCAGGGCGCGGGCGATCTCGAGGCGTCGGCGCTCACCGCCGGAACACGTTCTGGCGAGGTCACTGGCTTTCTTGACCAGGCCGAACTGCTCCAACAGGGCACGCGCGCGGCGGGTTCGTTCGGCACGAGGCACCTTCTGGATTTCAAGCATCGCCAGGAGATTCTGCTCGACCGTCATCCGTTGAAAGACGCTGGGCTCCTGGCTGAGATACCCCATGCCCACAAGCGCGTGGCGGTACATCGGGGCGACGGTGACATCCTCTCCGCGGAACGTGACTTGCCCCGCTTCGGGCGTAATCATGCCGATCGTCATGCGGAAAGTCGTGGTCTTTCCGGCGCCGTTGCGTCCGAGCAGGCCGACGATTTCGCCGGCCTCGACATCAAGACTGACTTCGTCAACGACCCGTCGGCCGCTGTAGGTCTTGACGAGTTGGCGGGCAGTGAGCAAAGCCATCGTGCGGCACACTGTATACGCAATGGTGACACATCAGGGTCGTGGAATGCCCAAGAAGGGAATCGCAAGCGGATAATCCTTCCACTCACCGTTGCTGGCGGCGATGCAGAGCAAGACTTTCAGGATGATGTCCGCCAGAGAGAGCGCGAGGATGACCGGAACGCACAGGCACCCGAGCGGCGGCAGAAACGCGGCGACGATCACCAGCACCATCAGAATGACCATGTACGCGAAGTAGGAAATGGCCCAGTTCAGTGCCGCACGGCCGTGAAAATCGATGAAGCGCGACTCGTTCTTCTTCATCAGCCAGAGAATGAGCGGGCCGATGAACCATGTGAAGATCGCCAGCAGATGGCAGAGCATGGCCATCGTGCGTTCATCGGATGACGGGGCCTCACCCGGCGGCTGCGGATAGGCGCGAAACATCGCGCCCCGTCTGGTCGGCGGGTTCAGTGGCTGGCCCGGCGGTTGTTCTTCATCGCCCGACCAGGGGTCCTGCATCGCGTACCCTCTGTTGAATCACTTGATCAAGCGGATTGCAAAGGGATAACGATAGCGCACGCCCTTGTTCGCCTGCAACGTCGCAAGAATCGCGAAGACCAACGCGCCGATGATGACCACTGGCACCAGCACCACACCGATCGCGATGAAGCAGCTCAGCATGGCCACGATGTAACAGATGACCACCGTGATCTGGAAGTTGAGCGCTTCCTTGCCCTGGTCGTTGACGAATGGCGAAGAATCTTTCTTCACCAGCCAGATAATCAACGGCCCCAGAAAACCGGTGAAGATTCCCAGGAGATGGCAAAGCATCCCCATGGTCTTCTCATCACTCCGGAGCGTGGTATCCGCTGTCGGCGTGGATTCCGGGCTGGCATCACCCGTCGGGGCAGGTGGGACGTCGGGGGTCTGTTCGTTGCTCATGCCCGTATCATCGCGCGCCGCCACGATTTTGGCAAGGCCGGCAAGGGGGCAATCACTTCAGGAAGCGGATCGTCATCGGGTACCGGAAATACTCCCCCCGGCCTGCGGCGATGGCCGCCCGGACCTGATTGATCATGATCACCACCACCCAGGCGAGATACGCCAGCCAACCCACCGCCACGATGGGCAGACAGATCAACAACAGCAGGATCGCCGTAAGCATGACGTTCATCATCTCTCGGCCGTGGTCGTCGTTGAACGCGGAATGCTGCTTTCGCACCAACCACAGCACCAGCGGCGCAATGTGGCTGAACGGAAAAAGCCCAATCAGCGAGGTGAAGGTCGAGAGGTGGATCGCGATCGAGAAATTGCGCTCACTCTCGGTGATCGCCTCATGGCGAAGCCGCGGAGCGGGTTCCGCAAAGGCGGGACCGTGCGAATTCGGCGCTACACTCGACATGGCAACACTCACTTCCGGGCTCCTTCACTCGATTGTTCCGCCGACCGACTTCCTGATTTCAGTCGGTGGAGGTCATTCGGGTGAAACGGGCCGGGAATCTTCTTCCTCATCGCGGTGCTCATGCTCATCCGGCTGATCAGCCGGCTTGGGCTTGATCTGCGTCCCATCCGCGTTCCACTGCTCAGGATAGAACCGGTTGGCGATTCGCCCGATGATCTGCTCGAGGTCGCGGTACAGATACGCATCGAGCTTTTCGCGCGTTCCATCGCGGTGCTCGACCATCGCGATCGACTTCTTCATCCAGCGGCTCATGTCGATGTCGACGATGTCTTCGCTCGCCCAGTGCTTGCCGCCCGGCAGATGCAGCGACCCGTCATCTTCGAGGGTGTAAATCCGGGCACGAGCTTTCTTCACATCCCACAGGAAGTACGGAACGCACACCAGCAGACTGATGAACATCCACTGGGTAAGGCGGTCAAACGTGCTGGGCGGCTCCGGCGCTTCGGTGAACTGATCCAGCGCAGTACTCAGGTCCTCCATCCGTTCCTGTTCCGCGGGTGTGCGCACAGTCTTCTGTTCGAGTTCGGCGTAGGCAGCGGTCGCGGCACGATATCGCTCGACCAGATCCTCCTGAGCGGGAATCTTGATCCACAGGTCGTAACAGCCCCACACCCCCAGCACGAGGCAAGCAACAGCCCAGATCATCTGCGTCCAGACGTAACGCGGGGCGACGGTCGTGCGAATGGCCATGGTACGGATGATTCCTTCTGGGCGTCGCGGCGACGCCGGGTCAGTCGATCGCTCACGATGATCGGTTCGATTCAGACTCTCTTCGGCTTACGGACGAACCTTCTCCAACGCATCTTCCCACCAGCGGGCAGCCACATCACGCCCGCCGGGCCGCCGCAGCATGGCGGAGAAACCGCCTTCGGAGACTTTGCGCACCGGTATTCTCGGAAATGCCTGCCCCGATCGAATGGCCGCTGACAACCACTCTTCGTGAAAGCGGCGAGCGCGTTCGGCGGATGTCAACTGTCGAAACAACCAAAGATCACGGAATCGCACGATCGTTTCCTGTGTACTAATGTAAGAAGCCCGCCGAACCGACCGGCGATGCGAGACGAACTCATCATAGTCGGGGTTCACCCGCGGGCTGCACGAAAGCACATCCCGCCAGACCGAAAGGATACGGCCACATGCGCAAACAACGCCTCATCACGTTCGGGTCCATCACCGCTCTCGCGCTGGGAACCTTTGCCATGACCGGTTGCCAGAATGATGCCCAGGCCGGGGCCGGAATCGGCGCACTCATCGGCGCAGGTGCCGGCGCCATCATCGGTCATCAATCCGGACACGCCGGTGAAGGCGCTGCGATCGGTGCGGCCGTCGGTGCCGGAACGGGTTACGTTGTCGGCAACGAATCGGACAAGCAGAAGGCGCAGCAGCGTCATCCGAACTACAACTACTGAGCAACCACTCCCCCGCAGATCGCGCGATCTCGCTCCTTGATGTACCACCGTCCGGCTTGCCGGGCGGTGGTTCTTTCTGTTCGATCGTGCAATCCACGGATTCGAAGCGCATCAGGAGCGTCAGCGCGCGGGTCACACCCGGAAGATCGCGCCCATCTTCTTGCCCATCATCACGCTCGCGCCGATCAGCGTCACGGTCAGCAACGCCATCCCCCAGACGCCCATCGCGCTCGCGAGGTACTGCCCATCGCCCAGCCGCTCGAAGAGAATGTAGATGGCCTTCGTGATCGGGAAATGCTCCTCACGCTGCGCGAGAATGAGAGAATCGCTGACCTCCAGCATGGCAAAGCTGAACGCGAGCAAGCCGCCGGCAATCAGGTTCGCGAGAATCAACGGTACCGTGATCCTGCGGATCATCATCATGCGGCTGGCACCGAGATTGAGGGCTGCCTCTTCCAACTCGCGCGAGGTCTGCTCGAGCCCGGCCACCGTCGCGCGGACTACATACGGCAGGCGGCGCACGGCGTAGGCCACGATGAGCAACCCAACCGGGTTCGGTTCTGCGCCAATCACATCCGCCAGGCCGGAAAGCGGCGCATCGCTCACGGCCTGCATCCAGGAAGCGGGAAGAACCGGTTCGAGTATCCCGGCAAGCCACGCCGGCATGGACCCACCGAACGGCCAACGCAACGTCATGGCGACATACCCGAACGCCATCACCAACCCCGGAACAGCGAGGGGAAGCATGGACAGATTGTCAAGCAATCCGCGCCCCGGTGTGCGCGTCCGCACGATCAGATATCCGATCATCAGCCCCAGCCCCAGATCAATGACCATCGCGCACGATGCGTAGAACAGACTGTTCCGAATCGATCCGACCGCGAGCGGATGACTCAGGGCTGCATCGTAATGCGAAAGGGTGAGCGCCTCCGGCAGAGGTGAACGGTACCACTGACCGCTGGGTGTAAAGCTGGTCACGATGACGCCGATATGCGGTATCGCGGCGATGAAGATCACCAGCAGGAACGCGCTGGCAACCAGCAGTCCCTTCCCGATCGAAAGGCGCTGCGTTGATGCCTGGATCGACGCCTTCGAGTACATCGCATACGCGCGTCCGCCGAACGCGAGCTTGCCCAGCGCATATGTTCCCACCGCCGCCAGCAGCATGACCGCCGTCAGCGCATACGGCTCGGCGGAGCTGTTCATCTCCTTGATTCCATTGAAGATCTGCACCGGTGTAACCTGGTGATACTCGAACATCAAGGGCGTTCCCAGTTCGGTGAACGACCAGATGAACACAATCGTCGCACCGGCAAAGAGGCCGGGGCGAATCAGGGGCAGGGTCACGCGCCGGAAGCGCATCCATCGACTGGCACCGAGATTTTCCGCGGCCTCTTCGAGTGCGGGATCGAGATTCGCCAGAGCCGCGGAAGCGTTCAGATACAGAATGGGGTAGAGATGCAACGCCTCGATGAGCACGACCGCCCAGAATCCTCCCTGTCCGATGAAGTCAATCCCGGTGTCGATCAACCCGAGGTCGATGAGCAGCGTGTTCACCGCTCCATTGCGCCCGAGCATATGGCGCATTCCGATCGCACCCACAAAGGGCGGCAGAATCAGGGGCACCAGAACCAGCGCGGAGAGCAGGGTCTTCCCCGGGTATTCGTACCGAGCGCCGAGCATCGCCAGAGGAAGTGCAATGATGATCGAAAGCAGCGTCGTGAAGATCGCGATCAGAAAGGCATTCCTCAACCCTTCCAGCAGACGCGGATCCTGAAAGACGTTCAACAGGTGATACAGCGTGAATTCGCCGCTGCCCGGTGCGGTCTCGAATCCGCCCTGAATCGTCAGCCAGATCGGATACAGCAGAAAGATGCCCATCCCGATAAGGAGCGCGAGAACGAGCAACTGTCTGGAAAGTGCATGCAGCCGCATGGGCCGACAGTGTACCCACTCTACGGACGATCCTGCACCGCCGTGGATCGGCTGTCTTCAGCACAGCGAAACGATGGACCTCAGTTCACTTCGACGGCGATCTGGTCGAACCACGTGTCGAAGCCGAGGGCGGTGAAGACCGCCATGACCACATGCTTGACCTGCATTTCGACACGTCCATCGCCCGGGCGAATGAATCCGGACGGGTCGATGCCGTCCAACCGGTTGGTCAGCTCCGTCATCCCGATGGAGTAGTTCCCCACCGGGACGAGACTGTTGTTCGACCAACGGCGCAGACGCACATTGGCGGTCCCGTTGGGGTTGTTGATGCGCGATTCGATGATCACGTTCATGGCGGGCGATTCGCTGACCGGTGAAGCGAATCCGACCTGCATGATCATCAGGTTCGGCTCGAGCGCGGTGAAGCCGAAGCGTGAGCGGGTGCGCATCCACTCATCATCCGACGCCTGAATCTGAGCCAATCCGCCACTGACGAGCGAACCGAACACAATGTTGAAATCAACGGCCTCAGCCGGAGTAAACGAATCGGGGGGCATGATCCATGCCAACGCTGCATTCCACTCTCCCAGGCCGTCACTGCCCCGATTGACCCGCAGCACGTACGAACCCGGTGCCAGACCCTTGAGGTAGAGATGCTCCACGTTGTCCACCGAGCTGAGACTGGCGATATTGCCCTGTTCGAAGTACGGCAGGCCCGCATCGCCCCGCAGTGAGATCAGCTCGCCCGATGCATTCACCCGGAAGAGTTCGAGTTCAAGGTTCGGCATCACGAAACCGGTGAACGATGCGTTCGGCTGACGATGCCACGTCAGCAGTACGGAAACTTCATCTTTCTGTTCGAGCAGGTCAAAGCGGTAGTACACATCGGTCGAATCATTCAGCGTGAAGAAGTCCCATGCGGCGGACGGGGCCGAGCCGGAGGTGGGCACATCGAGGAACCCGTCATACTCCCCGCCGGTGAGAATGAGGTGACTTCGATTCACGTTCACCACATCAACGCCGTACTTTACATCAAGCGGACGATTGGTCACGCCGCGCTGCGGACCGCTGATCTGCGGATTGTTCGTCCAGTTCGCTCGATGCTCGGCCCCGGCGAGAAGGACCGCCTTGATCGTCTCCGACCGTTCCGCACGGGGGTTGCTCGACAGGCCGCTCGTGAATCGAGCGGTATCGACCATCAGGGCCGCCGCAGCGGAGATGAGACCCGTC
This sequence comes from uncultured Phycisphaerales bacterium, assembly GCA_965651255.1. Taxonomy (GTDB): domain Bacteria; phylum Planctomycetota; class Phycisphaerae; order Phycisphaerales; family SM1A02; genus CBFGRU01. The sequence goes on along the minus strand of CBFGRU010000025.1, from coordinate 11,233 downwards.
GCATCGCTGGTCGTCGGCCGCGGCGCGACAATCTCCGGCTTCATGCGACCGGGGCCATCGATGCCCGGCGAGGTGATGCCGGCTTCATGATTGCCATCCTTGCGGCCGACCGCAATGCCGTTGTAAGTGTGGCTGAGCAGCTTCCACTGAATCGACCCGGCGGTGTTGTTCATCCCGTAGGTAACGATGAGATCCTGATCGACGATGGCGTAGTCCAGCCGTCGCGTGAGTTCATTGATCTGCGCATCACTTCCGTTGGAGACCCACGAGTTATTGATAATCTTGATCTCACCCAGGTCGAGCGGTGGATTCGCACCCCCCTGCCCGAAGTTGAGAAAGCCGCTGCTGATCCAGTTGTTGACCTCGAAGGCATGAATCTCGTTGATGCCCGGCGCGATACTGACGGTGTTGCCGTAGAAGTTGCGTCCCACGGCCGTTGCGTGACCGCTGTTACCACCGGTGTTTCCGCTGCGAAGGAGGAATGTCTTTCCGTCGAATTCTGCGAGGGTCTGGTTTGGCGCGTAATGGCCGCTGGTGTTCGGCACCTCAACCTGACTGGTGACAATGCCCATACCCGTCGGAATGTTTTCCAGCCCCAGACGAGCCAGCAATTGGCTGTATCCCGATTCGTTGAACTGATCGGCGGCCACCGGTACGACCGGCAGGGCGGGTGTGATCAGCACCGAAGCGATGAACGGCGTCAGTCCGCGAAACGTCCGAGGCATGTCTTCAATTCTCCAGATAGCTTCAGCCGGGCCTCTGCACCCGTTCACTACTAAGGTAGCAGCACCTCGGCCGCTGACCAAGAATCTCGTCGGAAACCCGCAGAATCATGGCCGAACCAGCCCCCGCGAGCCGGCGTGATCGGCTGCAATCCCCATCTTCACGCGTTTGGCGCAATCAATCCAGTCCGCCTATCGTCCGCCGATGCCCACTCCCGATGGTAAATCGCGCTGGCCTCTGATCGTTGCGGTCGTCCTGCTGGCCGGGGCGGCGATCATTATCGGCCTGCGGGTCGGTCGTTCGACCACGCCCGCTCCGGAAGGGAACACGAATGACAGCTCCGAGACCGCGCCCCTGGTCAACCCCACCACCCCGCCGGTCCGGTTCGAGCCCGCATTTCTTGACTTTGGAGAGGTGCCACCGAACGCGGTGCTGCCGGAGTTGGTCCGCATCATCAATGAAGGCGATCAACCCGTGACACTCGCGGCACTCATTCCCTCCTGTGCGTGCATCGGGGCCGAGACCGCTACGTCGGCAATCCTGCCCGGCGGCGCACTGGATGTTCGCATCCGGTACCAGACGGGCGATCGCGCTGAGCAACAGGTGTCATACACCCTGACCGCGACGTTTGAAGGGTACATGGGAGGAATTCAACTTCCCGTTCGATCGAGTACAACGCACCTGTACCGCGTGGCCGCAACCGATGAACCGCATCGCATCACGATCACCAGTGCGGACGGCTCGCCGATCTCGATCACGTCGCATCCTGCCTTTGTCGAGCAGGTCATCGTCGCCGCCGCGCCTCCCGATACGGCGATCCTCGTCGTTCGACAGGGCCTTGCCGATGATGACCGCACGCGCATGAGCGCACTGGAACTGGATCATCCCCGGTTCGGTCGCATCGTCATCGACTGGCCGGTGCCGCAGCCGGGCGAGTGGCCGGTGCCCCCGCGCACACCCCTGCCCCAGGTTCAGCCCGAACCACTCGAAGTAGCGCTCCCGAACACGGCGGATGGTGAACCGGTGCTGGTCACGGTTGTCTTGCGCGGCCTGCGCGAAAGTCAGCTTGAACGACTGACCACCATCGGCGACGGCCCACGCCCGTTCATCGCAGAAATCGCTGATCACCGAGCCGTTGAAACCGGTGTTGAACTGACGATGCGCCTGATGTTTGATTTTCGCGCCAGACGGGCCGGGTCGATTCTCTTTCTGTATGATGGCGAACCGCTCTGCCGGGTCGGTCTGCGCAGCCAGGAGGAGTAAACGGCACCATGCACCGTCGAACTTTGATGTGGCCGGGCTGGTGGTGCATGCTCGCTCTTGCCACCGGCGCATCGCTTGGCGCGTGCAGCGGTTCACCCTCACCATCGACCGCGAATCAGGAACGCACGCCGACGATTTTCGCCGCGGCCAGCACGACGGACGCGATCAATCAGGTACTCGAAGCATACCAGCGCCAGACCGGCGAAGACGTCCTTGCCAACTTTGCTGCATCGTCGATATTGGCGCGGCAGATCGCAGATGGTGCATCGGCTGATCTCTTTCTCTCGGCGAATCGCGAGTGGATGGACTATCTGGAAGAACGATCACTCTTACGACCCGACACTCGCTCGGATCTGTTGAGCAATCGACTGGTCCTCGTGGTACCAAAGGGTGCGCCTTCGCGCACGCTGAACCTTACCAACCTTCCCGCATCCCTTGCGGTTGGTGATCCGGCGCATGTGCCGGCCGGTCGCTACGCGATGGAGGCGTTGCACTCGCTCGGCCTTGATGAACTCATGCAACCGCGTCTCGTTCCGACGCTCGATGTCCGCGCGGCACTGCGACTGGTGGAGATGGGAGAGGTTGAAGCGGGCATTGTCTACGCCAGTGATGCAGGCACGAGCGATGCCGTGGACATCGCCGAGGAGATTGATGAATCACTGCATTCGCCGGTGCGATACCAGGTTGCGTTGACACACGATGCGGCACGCAGCGCCGAAGCGTTGCTTGAGTTCCTACGATCCGACGAGGCCGCAGTCATCTTCCGCGAGTCGGGGTTGTCCGTGATCAGGGAGTAGGTTGCCAGTGAATGCGTGGTGGGAACTCACTCCGGAAGCATGGTCAGCCGTTCGGCTGTCGCTGATTGTTGCGTTCGTCAGCACGGTGATGAACCTCGTTCCGGGTATCGCCATCGGCTGGTTGCTCGCGCGGCGCAAGTTCCCCGGGTATTCCGTTCTGGAGGCGATCGTCTCGCTACCGCTGATTCTCCCGCCGGTGATCGTGGGGTATGTGCTGCTGTTGCTGTTCGGTCGGCGTGGATGGCTGGGTGAGCCGTTACGGGAGTGGCTTGGAATCGAGATTGCTTTCACGCTGTTCGGCGCGGCGCTGGCGGCGGCGATCATCGGGCTGCCCCTCCTCGTGCGCAGCGTGCGCCTTTCGATTGAACTGATCGACCGCCGGTTTGAACAGGCCGCGGCGACACTCGGCGCCAGTCCGTTGCGCGTCTTTACATCCATCACCCTGCCGCTCGCGATCCCGGGCATCCTCTCCGGGGCGGTGTTGTGCTTCGCCCGGGCGCTGGGCGAGTTCGGCGCGACGATCACGTTCGTCGGCTCCATCGAGGGGCGCACCCGAACCCTGCCGCTCGCACTCTTCAACGAGCTGCAAACGCCATCCGGCGAAGCGCAGGCCGCGAAACTCGCGATCATCTCCATTCTTCTGGCGCTGGGAGCGATCATTGTCTCCGAGACGCTGGCCCGACGTGCCCGCCAGAGAATCGGAGCGGGAGGCGATTGATGCTGTCGCTCAACATCATTCTTCAGCGGCCGGGCTTCAAGCTCGATATCGCGTTCGAGCAGCGCACACTCATCACCGGAGTGTTCGGTTCGTCCGGCGCGGGAAAGACGACACTTCTGCACATCATCGCCGGCCTGACGAAACCGACGCGCGGACATGTGAACCTCGGATCAACGGTTCTCTCAAGCGATTCACCACGCCGGCACGTTCCCGCCCATCGACGACGAATCGGGCTCGTGTTTCAGGATGCGCGACTCTTCCCACATCGTTCCGTACGAGCCAATCTGCTGTACGGTCATCCCGAACGCAGATCTTCCGTCGCGCAGGATGATCTGAAGCGCATTGCGAATGTTCTCGAACTCACACCACTGCTTGATCGCGCGACGCACGACCTTTCCGGCGGTGAGGCGCAGCGCGTCGCCATCGGGCGCGCCCTCCTCGCCAAACCGCGACTGCTTCTTCTCGATGAACCGCTCGCCAATGTCGATCATCGACTCCGCGCCCAGATCATTCAACTGCTGCGGCGAGTCCAGGCGGTTGTCGGTGTGCCGATGCTCTACGTCAGCCATGAGCTGGAAGAGATTCTGCAGATCACCGACGACCTGCTGCTCCTGGAGCACGGTCGCATCGTCAGACATGATTCCTACCACACGTTGCGGCATGACCCGGTGTCGCTGGGCGTCATCCGGGATCGAGGGCTGACCAACGTGATGGAAGCCACCGTCACCAGTCACGATGCTGATGCGGGGCTGACCAACCTGCGCCTCGGCCCGGCGGATGATCCTGCCGATCTCCGGGCGCCGCACCGGCCTGACCTTCCGATCGGCACGCAGGTGCGCATCGGTATTCGCCCGGCGGACATCTCACTCGCCCAGCAGCGGGTCTCCAACATCTCCATCCGCAACCAGATTCCCGCGACCATTACGCAACTCACCGCCTACAACGATCACATCATCGTTGAACTCGCTGGCGGAGCGTCGATGATCGCGGAAGTCAGCCCGCAGACCGTGCAGGAGTTACAGTTGAATCCCGGTGCAACCACCTGGCGATTGATCAAGAGTCACGCGGTGCGCTACCTCTCGTAACGAACCCGGACTGCGGGCTCGATCACCGCGAGCGATTTGTGCTCAGTCGCTGTCGCCACGCTTCGATTCGCGCATGATCAGTCAGAATGTAGCGCAGCGGCGTAATCGCCACCATGCGCTCGAAGAGCGCTTCCACATCCGTCTCCGCCTCGGTGTGCGTGAAATCGAGGCCGGTTCCCGTCGGCCAGTAATACGCCTCACCCGAAGGGCTGACCCGGCGCTCGTACCGGTCGGTCCCCGGCGCAAGATTCATGGCACAGACACTCAGCGGCGGCATCGGCGCATCGGCCGATTCGGTGCGCGGAATGTTGATGTTGATCACCGCGTGTTCATCAAGCGGATGCTTGAGAACCTCATCAATGGTGTGCCGGGCGATTTCACCCGCGCGGCGGTAGTTGGTCGCCTGCCGTGCGCCAAGATGCAGACTGACCGCAAGGGCGGGTACGCCCAGAAACGCGCTCTCCACCGCGGCTGCCACCGTACCGGAGTACAGCACATTGATGCCGACATTTGCACCCATGTTCATGCCGCTGATCGTCAGGTCAGGTGTGGAACCGGGCCCGAATCTCTCCGGCCAGATCGTCGTGATCGCGAGCTTCACGCAGTCCGCCGGTCGTCCATCGACGGCGAGACCCATCATCCTCTCCCCGATGAGCATTTCCCTCGTCATCAGCGGTTCGAGAAACGTGATGCCGTGACTGGTCGCCGACTGCACCGTCAACGGCGCAATGGGCACGATCTCACCCAGACCCTGGAGTGCATCAAAGAGCGCGAGAATGCCCGGCGCATCCAGGCCGTCATCGTTGGTCAGCAGAATCCGCATGAAGCCGGCAGTCCTTCATCGTCAGTGTTCGGGTTCGAGGATGTATTCGCGACCGCCCCAGCGGATCGGAGTGCGACGGTCCAGGTCACGCGCGCTCTGCCAGAGCGTCCAGCCGATAACGATCGCGCCGTAGGCGTGCAGCCACGCTGCCCAGCATGGCGCGCCGGCCAGGCGGTAGGTCTGACGGGTTGCGATGGCCTGCAACACCCATCCGATCGCCACGATGAAGAGTCCCAGCACGGCGAGCCACCGATTCCCATCACCAATGAGCGCTGCAATCGACCAGACCAGCGCCGCAAGTTGCGCCGCCGGAACGCCGAGGCCCAGCATCCACAGGCGAACCGCTGCCTTGCGCAGCCGCTTCGGCTTGCGCTTGCACGCCTCGATGAAGATTCGCCGCCACCCGCGCAGAAACGCCTCGTACGAGTCGTACATGGAACAGCGCAGCATCGCGTCGGCCATGAAGATGCCCTGCCGCTTCTTTGCACGGCGAATCTGTCGAGCGAGGGCAATGTCTTCGAGCAGGTCATCTTTCACACGCGCATGTCCGCCCACCGCGCGGTAACTGTCGCTGCGGAAAAGAAGGAACTGACCGTTGGCAAATGATCGTCCCCCTTCATGCCGATTCACCCGGTCGATCGGGTACATCGCCAGCAGCACCGTTCCCGCCACCGGTTGAACGATGCGCTCGAACCAGTGTCGATCGGTCAACGTCGAGAGCAGACTCAGAAGATCCAGTTCGCGCGCAATGGCCAGCCCCACCGCCGCGTGCACCAGGTCCGCATCGAACTCCGTATCCGCATCGGTGAAGAGCAGGTAGTCACCCGTCGCTTCCTGTGCGCCGAGGTGCGCCGCGTAGCACTTGCCCGCCCAGTCCGTGGGGCATTCATCATTCTCAACCACGCGCACTCGATCATCGTCCGCAATCACCGCCTCGAGCAGTTCGCGCGTCGAATCAGTGCAGCGATCGAGAACGAAGATGACTTCAAGATTGTTGTATCGCTGCGCGAGCAACCGCCGGGCGCACATCGCAATCACCCGCGACTCATTGTGCGCGGGAATGATGACCGAGACTCGCGGCCAGCCGCCCGCCGGCTCCGGGGTTGCAAGGCCGGCCCGGACGAACGGCTCGCGCCTCATCGCGCGCCGCACGCGCCAGCCCATCATGTACCAGTACACCGCGCCGAACGCAGCCACCGCGAGTATGACACCGCGCAGAATATGAATCAGCACATCACCCATGCGAAGCAGACGCGGCACATGACTCATCGGCGCGCCATCAACACGCCAGGTTCAATCGACGGGCCAGAGATGCATGATAGACTCCAGAGTCATGAATGCACGAATGCATGCTCACCCTGACCGTGATGATGACTTCACCCGGTCGTGGCCGCCCTGGTGTCCGCCGCAAGGTCCATCACGTTACGTCTTCTCGCGGGAGGGGATTCGAGCGGTCGATCAGGCCGCCGTAGAGCGCTACGGCATTCCGGGCCTGGTGTTGATGGAGAACGCAGCGCGCGGACTGCTGGCCGTGGCGATCGACATGCTGCCCGAGCCATCATCGAGTCCGCCGATCTTCGTGTTCTGCGGCAGCGGAAACAACGGAGGCGATGGATACGCACTCGCGCGCCACCTCTCAATCGAGGGCTATCAGCCGATCATCGTACCGATCAACCACCCCGCGCCCGAGAGCGATGCGGGCATCAATGCCGCGATCTGCGCGCGAATGAACCCCCCGACCGCCACGTTAGAGGAATTGAGTCAATCACCGAGGCCGGCCCTCATCGTTGATGCCATCTTCGGTACCGGGCTGGATCGATCAGTTGACGGTGAGCCCGGGCGCCATATCAAGTGGATCAATGAATCCGGCGCGCCGGTGCTGGCGGTTGATGTGCCTTCGGGAATGAACGCGGAGACGGGTGAAGCCATGGGTATCGCGGTGATTGCCACGCGGACGGTGACCTTTGCCGGCTTGAAGAGAGGATTTCTTCAGGATGCAGCCGCTCCGCTGGTCGGCCGCATCACGATTGCCTCGATCGGCGCGCCGCGTGAATTGCTGGAAGAGTTCAGCGAACACGTTGCCTGACCCGGCCACCACAAGAAACCGGCTACACTGTGCCCATCCAGGAGATGCCTGATCACCTGCGCTCCATCACCATTGACGCTCGATGTACCACGCCCTGCTTGCCAACCGATACCTGACCAGCCGCGTCATTCCGCTGATCGCGGTCGCGGCAGTCGCGCTCTGCACTGCGCTGGTCATCATCGTGGTCAGCGTCATGAGCGGCTTCGTCGAGATGGTTCGATCGGCCGGCAAGACGCTGATCGGTGATGTCGTGGTGATGGCTCCGGTGACGGGTATGCCGCATTACGAGCGGCTGGTCAATGCGTTCGAGGCGCTGGATGTCGCTGATGCGGCCAGTCCCTCGGTCGATGCGTATGGCTTGCTTCAGATGCCCTACGGCGGAACGCGCGTCGTAACAGTGTGGGGCATCGAGCCACAATCTTTCGCCGAAGTGACTCGATTCGATGACACACTGGTGTGGAAGGAAGTTCCCGAAGCCCACACCACCACGCTTCTCGTCGCGATCCTCGCGCAGCACTGGTCCTTCATTCTCGATCAGATCACCCCTCAGCAGCGGCGCGAGATCGAAGCAATCATCTGGGTGGGTGATCGTGATCTGCTGACCGATCGCCGAATGAGCTTTGAAGATCGCAGGATCCGACTGGGTGCGATGGGCACGGACAACCTTCGTCGCCTGCTTGACCTCCTGAATGATGATCTCAAGAGAGAGCTGTTCGCCCGCGATCGGCGACTGGTGGATTCGCAGCGGTCGAATCGTGAAGAGGCCTCGCTCATCTTCCGCGAAGGTCTTGCCTTGCGCCGCTTCGGATCGGCGTTGAACGATTCGGCCGGCACACCCGGCGCGGTGATCGGCATCCATGTTTCCGAAGCGAACCAGCGACAACGGGATGGCAGCTATGCGGTCATCGGTCGGTGGTGGATGCCGACCTGGAACGTGACGCTGTCGGTGCTGCCTGTTTCCCCTGAAGGCAGGCCCCTTGACCCGGCGGACCGAATCTTCCCGGTGGTGAACGAAAGCCAGTCGGGGGTCTTCATGGTTGATGAACGATCGGTCTTCATTCCGCTGCAATCAGCGCAGGAGATGTTGCGCCTGGATGCGGCGCCGCGCGTTGATCCGAACGATCTGGATGAGTTCGGAAACCCGCGGATCATCGGCGAAGTGCCCGCGCGGGTGACGATGATTCTGGTCAAAGCGCGTGAGGGGATTTCCCCTGAAGTGTTGAAAGCGCGCGTGATGGCCGCATACGACCAGGTGCGCGATGAGCTATTTGCGGAAGGCACGTTCGATCCGCTGCCCGGCATCGGTGCGGGCGCTCTGGTTCAGACCTGGGAAGAACGGCAGCGCGCGTTCATCGGCCCGGTGGAGAAAGAGCGCGACCTGATGCGCATCCTCTTTTCCATCGTCTACATCGTCTGCGCCGGACTGGTGCTGGTCATCTTCTGGGCGATCGTCTATGAGAAGACACGCGACATCGGCATACTCCGTTCCGTCGGTGCATCGCGCTTCGGCATTCTGTGGATCTTCGTTCGTTACGGGCTGTTTGTGGGCGTGGTCGGAGCGATCATCGGCCTGGGCCTCGCGTGGCTCGTCGTGCGAAACATCAACACGATCCACGAGACACTCGGCGAACCATTCCCACTCTGGCTGCGCATCGCGACCTTCACATTGACCGGAACCCTTTTCCTGGGATCGATCTGGTGCGCATTCCGCGAGGCGCTTCTGCCGGTCGTCGTATTGACGATGTTGACGATCGCGCTGGCCGGCGTATCGGTCTGGATCACGATTCATCCCGGGTTCCTCGTGTGGGACCCCGCCGTGTATTACTTTGCGCAGATTCCGAATGAGGTGGATCACGTCAATGCCCTGATCACCATGGTCGGCGCGATCATCTTCAGCGCAATCGGTGCGCTCATACCCGCCAGCCGCGCGGGAGACATCGACCCTGTTCACGCGCTTCGTTACGAATGATGATGATGATGAGCGGTACCGAGACCCCGAGACGACGAAGGATGCTTTTCGATTTCTTCACCCACTGAACCAACCCGCCCCACGCCTGACTCGCGACGGCGTTCATCGGCTGAGGTGATGCTGGAGGCGATCGGCATCCGGAAGACCTACCGCCTCGGCCGAGTGGATGTTCCTGTTCTCAAGGGCGCCTCGCTCGCGGTGCGCGATGGTGAGTGCGTCGCGATTCTCGGCGCGAGTGGTTCGGGCAAATCGACGCTGCTGCACCTGATCGGCGATCTGGATCGACCCGATCGCGATGGCGGTGAAGTGAAGTTTCGCGGGCGAACCGTGCACCGACTCTCTCGCCGGGCGCGGAATGATTATCGAAACCGCACCGTTGGATTCGTGTTTCAGTTCTATCACCTGCTGCCGGAACTGACCGTGCTCGAGAACACGATGCTGCCGGCACTCGTGGCGAAGCGCCATGCGGTGTGGGTGCAGTGGCTGCTGGCGGCGGGCATCGTGCCCGGCCTGATCGCGGAGCGCATGGTGTACGCGAAGATTTCGCGCGAACCGCGCGAGCGTGCGGCGGCGCTGCTTGATTCCTTCGGCCTGGGTCATCGTTTGAAGCACCGGCCGCGCGAACTCTCCGGAGGCGAACGGCAGCGCGTCGCCATCGCCCGCGCGCTCATCAACGGCCCCGAAGTGCTCCTTGCCGATGAACCAACCGGCAACCTCGATGAAAAGACCGGGCGCGAGATTCTCGCGTTGCTGGAGCAACAGCACGAGAACGGCCTGACCATCGTGATGGTCACGCACGATCGCGCCGTCGCCGACCGAGCGGACCGGATTGTGGAACTGCGGGACGGTCAGGTCGCCAGCACCTCGGCGTCATCGACACGATGACCACCCTCCGCGCGATCGGCCGCGAGTGACAGCCGACCTTGATGCTGCATCGGCATCAGTCGTTGACGCGGTAGTAGGTTGTGATGCGTTCAAAGAACTGCGCGGGGGTCAGGCGGAAGTGTTCTTCCATGGCTTCATTCCACGGCTGACCATCCTTGACCGCGTTGATCCAGGCAAACACCGCGGGGCGGTGATGTTCCAGCAAGTACCCCGCTGCCAGAAGCGCGACGGCGTGCCCTTCGTTGTTCGGCCCCGGCCAATCGGCATCCGCCCAACTCTTCGCGAGCAACTCGCGCACGTTGACACCGCTTCGCACCAGTCGCAACCCCTGTTCGCGAAGGTCAGCGGGCAGTCGATACTCTTCGTACACCAGCGATCCGATGTACATCGCCATGCCGTCGTTCATCCAGGCGGGCAATCTCCTGGGCGCACGGTAGCGATGCAGGAATGCGCGCGTGATTTCCTGCCGAACGCGATCTTCAAACTCAAATCGATTCGCCTGATTCACCAGACTGATGAACACGCGCGGGCCGTCGTATGCGGTCAGACTCAACGTCTTGAGCGGTACGAGTTGGTTGAGTGATGAGGCCTGCGTCAATCGAAACTGATCGTGATCGGCGAAGATGAAGACCACCGCTTTGCCCCAGAACGGATTGTGGTCAGCCGCAAGATTGAATGTGGTGCAGAACGTCGTGAGCAGTTGCTCCATGCGCACCGACCAGTCAGTGGCGGTCTTGGCGTCGATCTCGTGGTAGATGAGAAGTCGCGCGGTCTCGATGGGCTTGAGATTCAACTCTGCCTCGCGCGCGATTTTCTCACTGGCCTGCCGTACGTTGGCCAGCGCGCCACGTTGATCGGCGGCAGTCAGTTTCGGCCAGGGACCG
>CBFGRU010000024.1:0-20701 GCA_965651255.1 uncultured Phycisphaerales bacterium | reverse complement strand
AGCCGCTCAGGAGGACCGGCACCACCATCAGCAAACAACCGATGACTTTCATGCGGCTACTCCTGCATTACCAGGCCGATGCCGATATCCAAACTATCGACTCAGTCCCGGCACATTCCCGCTCTTCGAGAGTCCGGAGCGTGCCTCAGTGTACCTTTGAGCAACATCTGCCCAGTTGATAATGTTTCTGAATGCCTTGATATAGTCGCCGCGCTTGTTCTGATAGCGCAAGTAATAGGCATGCTCCCAGACATCAATCACAAGCAGAGGAATTACACCCCACGCAGTGAGATTCTGGTGTTTCTCTGACTGCATGACCAAGAGCGAGTCGCTCAGTGGTTCAAACGCCAGGATTCCCCAGCCGCTCGCTTCCACTGAACCGCTTGCTGCAGCGAAGTGCGACCAGAATGCTTCAAATGATCCAAATGACCGCTCAATCGCTTCTTTCAGCGGCCCACGCGGTTCACCTCCGCCACGAGGTGACATGTTCTTCCAGAAGATGGTGTGCAGAAAGTGTCCCGATCCATGGAACGCCAGATCGCGGCTCAGGGCCTTCACATTGCCGCCGCCGCCTTCGCGTACCGCCTTCAGCGCCTCGAGTGCACTGTTCAAGCCGTTCACGTACCCCTGATGATGAATGTCATGGTGCAGCCGCATCGTCTGCGCATCGATGTGGGGCTCCAGCGCATCATACTCATACGGCAGTGGCGGAAGGATGTACTTGCCGGTCGCAGCGTCATATCCGCCGTCTCGCGCGAGTTGCTGATGGCGAGCTGCTTCGCCTTCGGTGACATTCGCCGCCAGTGCTACGGGTCCGGCAAAGGCAAGTCCGCCCAGCGCGCCAATCATCGTCCGCCGATCCATCGTCATTTCAAGACTCCTTCTGGTACAGTTCTGGACTCATCCAGGACGTTTCGAGCATGAAACGGTCCAAGCGAAACCCCTGTCCAGCGATACATCGTAGGGATCGAGGTCCGATAGGTCACGATTCCCCGCATGGTAAGCCGCACTTCGGTCGATACAATCGCGTAGTGTAAAAGATGCGAGTCGGGGAGGGTTATTCCTCGATCCGAGAACCGTGTGAGAGAGCAAGACCGGAGCGCAACGAATGCGATTGAACTATTCGTCATTGGCCATCATGTTCGCAAGCGTGCTGGTGTGTGTCGTTCTCTCGGGGTGCACTGGGCCGCGCGCGACAGACCCGGCCTACCTGCTGACCATTTCCGGCACACCCTCGATCGATGTCGAGTGTTTTGGCGGCGATGTGGAAGTCATTGTCGATGATGAACTTCAGGATGAAGCATCCATCACCGTGACGCGCCACGCGAACTTCGGGAAAGGTCGAAATGACGATGCGAAGGCGGCGCTCGAGACGATTGCCTGGACCGCACAACTCGATGATTCCACATCACCGGCAACGCTCCGAGTGACAACCAACACCACACACCCGGAACCGCATTTTCTCCGTACGCACATCGAGATTCGCATCGCGGCCAGCAGCGGAGTTCGAATCCGCACCAGTCGGGGCGATATTGAAGCACGAAACGTGCGCGGGCCGATCGACCTTCAGACGACCGAAGGCAATGTTCGCGTGATGACGAACTGGGCAATTCGAGAGCCCGTGACGATCATTACGAACGAAGGCAGCATCGACTATCGCATTCGCGGTGATTCGACGGGTGCAATCGATGCTGAAACAGTGAACGGACAAGCCCTTGCACGGGTGCGCTTTGGTCGTTTTCTTGTGCGAAATCCAACGCCCGGCAAGCTGATCGCTTCGTTGAATGACGGAAGCAACCCCGTAATCCTGCGAACCACTGACGATGATATTCGCATCGCGGTGATTCACAATCCCACGGAAGTCAGCCCGTTGATGATCGATCCCTGAACAGCGCATCCGGGCTCACCCATCCGTTCGAGTGCTAGACGCGATCGATCACCATGATCTGATCAAGTTGTTTTCTCGCGATGTCCGGAACGTGACAGTTCTCCGCCGGGTATCCAACAGGAATGAGCAGGTAAGGCCTTTCATATTCGGGCCTCTTGAGAATCTCACCCAGGAACTTCATCGGACTGGGAGTATGCGTCAGTGTCGCCAAACCCGCATAATGCGCAGCGGCCAGGAACATGCCGACGGCGATACCGACCGATTCGTTCACGTAGTAAACCTGGTCCGAATCGTTCTGAAGCATGTCGTCCTTCATGAGCTTGAACACAACAACGAGCCACGGCGCCACCTCAAGAAATGACTTGTTCTCGTCGGTACCGAGTGGAAAGAGATCTCGCCGCCAAGCGTCAGAAATCCGGCGAGCATAGAACTCACGCTCCTCCTCCTCCGCAGCAAGACGAATCTCACGTTTGATGGCGGCATCCTGGACTGCGACGAATCGCCACGGCTGCTTGTTCGCGCCGCTTGGCGCGGTCCCTGCTGTACTCACAAGATTCTCAATCACGGTTCTCGAGACTGGCTGACCACTGAACATGCGGACGGATCGCCTCTGCCGCATGACGTCATAGAACCGGCGTGAAGCGACTTCCGGGGTCTCATTCGGGCGATAGGGCGCAAGTGGGATTGTTCGAAGCGGGGTGTTCTGATTCATTCATGAGCATCCTTTGGTATCGTTTTGGCACATCTCGCCGCTAGTGACGTCCAATTCTCTGAACCAGCCGTAGGAGGCAACCTGAACGCGTTCTGATCGAATAGTCTGTTAGCTCAGGGCGCGCTGCTCTGCGACGGCAGGAGTGCAAGGCACCATGAACATATCAGACATTGCGCGACGAACCATCTGCTTGGTATTACTCCTTCTTCTCCCCCTGAGTGTCTTTGCACAGGGAAATCGTCACAATGCCGCTGATGAGTATCGGCGTGCGTTTGCGTTGATCGATCAGATTGACCCCGCGGACCGGGAGATTCTGGCGAACATCGATTGGAATCTCCCCACGTTCTCTCGTGCAGAACAAGCCGCGATTCGTCGAGCGCGGCCGGTGATCGAGGCCTTTCGTGCTGGTGCTGCCCGCCCATTCGTCGACTTCGAGATTGACTATTCCGCCGGACCAGAGACGCTCCTTCCGCACCTGTCTCCGATGCGTCAGGGAACGCGACTGCTCATGGCCGATGCCCGCCTGCGAATCATGGAAGGCGACGTGCGCGGTGCCACCGCCAATCTCCGCAGCATGATGAAACTCAGCGATCACGCAACAAGCGATCCGGTCCTCATATCAACGCTCGTCGGTACAGCAATTTTCGCTGCCTCGAATGATTCAATCCGACAGATGCTCGGAGAAGGATCGATCGATCAGACCGGAGTGCGCGATCTTCTCAGTACGATGGAGGAAATCGTTCAGCCCGACCCGTTTGGCGTAGCCGCAGCCCTTCAAGGCGAGCGCGATGCTTTTGCAGGATGGATGATTCAAACCTACTCCGAAGCCGGTGATGCAGCACAATTCGTTGAAGACATTGCCCAGTACGGTGCCAGTGATGACATGCTCGGGCTTGGCGCGGAGATTGCTGCGATGGACGGTGACGGCTTCCGCGCTGCGATGAGTGGATACGACGAAGCCATGCGGCAGATCGTGGAGGCCGCTCAGATCGAAGATCTGAATCTTGCGCAAAGCGAAATGGCGCGTGTCACGAACGCCATTGAGCAGGGTCAGTTTGGACCAGTCGCCCTGATGTTTGTCCCCGCGTTTGATCGCGTGATGGAAAACGTACTTCTGGCCTACAGCTCCATGGCCGAGTTGAAGGATGATTTGACGAAGGCGGCCGAGTCCGAAGATGCACTGAACGACTTCCAAGATGCGGCGGCGTGGTACCGACGAGCGATCAGTTCCCTGAAACGTGAGTTTGCGCAGGACATCACACCTTTTCGCGAGTGGGTCCTTGCCGACCACATGGTTGACAATGAGTTACCCCAACGATTGAAATCTCTCACCGAAACGCGCGACGCCCTGGCCAAAGCAGCAGAGATTCGTAAGTGCGATTTCGATTACCAGCGCCGCTGGCACCGCGACGGATTGCGCGCCCGTCTGCTCCACCTTGAGGATATGCGATCTCTTGCCGCTTTCATTGCGGTCGATGCGCGAATCGCGTTGGATGAGGGGCGCATCGAGGACGCCGGGAACCGCCTGAGTTGGCTCATCGCGATGTCGGACCATTTGGGGCAGACGCCCTGGCCGGAGTCCTCGCATGCAGCCATGTATCCCCTGGAGTTGGCGGTGGAAGGGGTGAGTCGAGCACTGGTGGAAGATGACTCACGCGCGGCTGCCTTCAATCCAATTCACCGCATGCTTCACCGAATCTCGCCGGACAACCCTCTAGGAATCAACGAGCTCCTGGGCAACTATCCATCCATTACGACCGACTGGATGCTCGCGCACTACCCAGGCCAGAACGCGGTGCACAGCTTTCTTCGCGATGCTGCGTTCAAGGCACCCGAACTTGCAGATGGGCTTCGTGCCGCGTTTGGTTCTCAAACGCCCGAGGTGCTGCGAAGTGAGACGGCGGCGATGGCACACGAGTTGAACGAACTGGTGCCGTTAGCCAGAGAACAGAACGCGCAAGTCGTCCGCCATGCCGTCACCACACGGATCGCAGCAGCAGAATCGCGCGGCATGATGGAATTCGCGCGTTTCCTCCTCGAGCCCATCGCCGTCTTTGTTGAGCGGCGCGAGCAAGCCCGCGAATATGTGGAAACCCTCCGCATCCTGACCAATCCGCGTTAGCGAAGAGCGGCAATCTGGCAATCTGTTTCCCGAAACTGCGATTCGTGGTACGTTTCTCCCGGGAGCGGTCACGTATGTCGGGATTCTTCTCATCTAAATACCTACGGTATCGTGAGATCACTGGGGAAGCCGCGCCGCTGATCGACAAGGACATACTTTGTCGGGCCTGCGGGTACAACTTGCGAGGGTTGCGCCCCGGTGGGCGATGCCCGGAGTGCGGACACTTTGGCGATCCGGGCGATGCACCGCAGGGATCACTCATTCCCGACGACCCGTCGGGACGCGCCGTCGTTGCTAGAGGACTATTCCTCGTGTGGACATGCATGCTCGTGACGGTCGGCTTGCGAGTGGCTGCCCTGGCCTCAGTGTTCGGGAACGGATTGCGCCTCTCGAGGTACGCCCTCGTGATGATTCTTGTCGCAACGGTCTGGGCCATCGGAGTATGGTGGTCAACACCGGCCGGACTCGATCGAATAAGTCCTCTGCTCGCCCGCGAACGGCGTCTTGTTCGCTGGGGCGCACTCGCGATGATACCCGGCTATGTCCTATTGCTGATCGCCATCAACCAGGGAGCGTTAACCGCTGAAGTGACGTCACTGTGTCTTCGCCTTGTCGGTGGTGCTGCTGCCTTGCTGCACCTGCATGTTCTGTCTGTTGGCGCCTGGCACTCGGACTTCTCGGAAGAAAGCGAACGACTGTACAATCTTGCTTTCTGGACAGCGATCGGTTCGATCATGGTGATGCTCGCACCAATCAGCGGTCCCTGGATCTTCTACATTTGGGTTGCCGGCGTCATTGTGTTGTGGGCAATTGCGGTCGTCCGAACAGCACTGGTCGTTCGCACGCTTGCGCATTTCCTGAGACACTATTCACGTGAAATCGCACAAGCGGGAACACGACTCGACCGCATTCAGGCCACACGCGAAGCGATCGATCGAGAAGTTGAGCAATCTATTCGCCCGTACCGATCGTGAGCACACACAACATCAGATGCACCTAGAATCGCCCGCATGTTGACCCCGGCATCGCCAGCAACTCGGTCTATGAAAGGCGGTCGCTTGCTTGTGCAGGATGACCAGCCCTGCCTCGCCTGCGGATACAACCTGCGCGGACTTCCAATCGGTGGAAGTTGTCCGGAGTGCGGCGCGGTGATGATTCTTGCAGGTCGAGGGTTAGACGATCCGCTTAACCAGATGCCCACGAACATTCTGAAGGCGTTTCTGCGCGGGGGAATTGCGGGAACCGCTGCGCTCGCAGGCGTGATTGGCCTCGTCGCGGGAGTCTTTCTTGGCTGGATCGCAGATGTTCAAGCGCTTTGGATCGTGGCACTCGTCGTCGCATCGGTCTGGTGCCTGGCGGTATGGTGGCTGACACCGGCTTTCAATCATCCGGCGGCGCAGCATCACGGCTTTGTGGCCGGGAGCAAGAGGCGTCTTCTCGCGCGGGTTCTGCAGTTCGGTTGGATTCTGTTTTCATTGACATTGTTGATTGATTCAATGATTGTCAACCAGCCCACAGTGGCTGAAACAGCGTTCAGCGTCATTGCGTTACTCTCCCTTGCGACCGGCCTCTTCGGCCTGATGATTCTCTCCATGGTCCTCGAAGGACTTGCTGAGTGGGTCCGTGAATCGTCGGCTCTCACCGCCATGAACCTGATGTTCTGGGGTCCGCTGATGCTCTGCGGTGGAATCGCCATCAGTTGGGTGCTGGGCATCGCAGCCCCGAATGGACTCTTGAGCGGCTTGTTCTCGATGTTCTTGCTGTTGATCGCTGCGATCGGCGGACTGATGATTGTCATTGGATTTACCTGGGGCATGACCGTTTTGATCCGCGGAATCGCTCTGAGCATGGTGCATGCGATTGAGCACCGCAATCGCACCATGCGCATAGCTGAACGGCGACAACAGTTTGCCGAAACGATCCTCGGAAGAATCGACGGGATCGATGAACAAGAAAGGGATTGATGTTCCGATGACCATACCTCATGCCCAGGGTTCCGAAAAGAAAACACTACGATGTGGTGTAATCGGCGTGGGCCGTATGGGACGCCATCATGCGCGACTCTACGCCACGCGCGATGATGCCGAACTCGTCGGTGTCGTTGATCAGAGTGCGGAACGGAGAGAGGCGATCACCGCTGAATGGGGTGGCATTGGATACGCAGGAGTCGATGACCTGATCGCCGCCGGAGTCGATGCGGTTACAGTCGCCACGCCGACAATACATCACCGATCAGTCGCCGAGCCGCTCCTTGCGGCGGGGGTTGCATGCCTGATTGAGAAACCGCTGGCTCCGAACGAAGATGAAGCGCGAGCAATCGCGGATGCTGCTGAGCGCACCGGCGCTGTCCTCCAGGTTGGTCACGTGGTGCGGTATGATCCGGTCATGCGCGCGATTCGGGCGATAGATGGCCTGCATCCACGGTTCATTGAAGTCACACGCATCAGCCCGATGACTTTTCGCTCTGTTGATGTCAGCGTTGTGCATGACATGATGATCCATGACCTCGATCTTCTACTGATGTTCATGGGCAGAGAACCGGAAGATGTTGTCGCGAATGCGGTGTGTGTCGTCGGTGAAGCAGAAGACGTCTGCAACGCCCGATTAACCTTTCCAGCCGACGCAAATGGAACACGATGCGTAGCGAATGTGACGGCCAGCCGCCTTGCACTTAAGACGGAGCGCAAGTTCCGAATCATTTCAGAAGACGCATACCTCTCCGCTGACTTCGTGCGCAGAGAAGGCACACTCGTGCGGAAAACTGCGAACGCTGAACAACTTGCTCGTGTGCGCGAGGAATTGAAAGCGGGCAAAGACCTTTCCGATGTCAATTACCTCGAACTGGTCAACGTCGAGCCGCTCAATGTTGCCGATGGTGAACCACTCAAACTCCAGATGGATGATTTTCTGGCAGCGGTTCGAGGCGAGAAGGCCCCACTTGTCGATGCGGAAGCCGGATTCGCAGCTGTCCGCACCGCCGAACGAATCATCGAAAGCGCCCGAGCAGCCGGCGCAAGAATGGTGTAACCCTTCGCGCCGCGTGCGAGCGGCCAACCTCTTTGCCCCCAGGCCTTTACGGATCAGCTCGGGATTACCGGTCAAGAATTCTTCCAATTCGCCTTGATCTCTACATTTGTCGTGATACATTGACGAATGTAGAGACTAGACCGCCCGAGCTTGTTTTTTCACTCCATGGAGTCCTGATGTCTGTAACCCCCAATGACAGCGAATGGATAATCCTTGATGCGCTCTGGGAGCGAGGCCCATCCACAGCCCCACAGATTGCCGAGGCCCTGAGTGACGAACGCGGATGGGCTTACTCCACTGTCAAGACCATGTTGGACCGCATGGTCCGAAAGCATCTCGTCAACGGTCGGCAGATCGGTAATGTTTGGGAGTACACGGCCGCGATCGAGCCGGACCAGGCACGCCGGACTGCGTGGCAGCGATTCATTGGAGCGGCGTTCGGCGGTGCAACGGCCCCGGCACTTCGCTTCATCGCGAACGATGCCAGATTGACCAAACGTGAACGCGAACTGCTCCGCAAAATGCTCGATGACCAGGCAACTCATCAAGGAGCCGAGTGATGTTGGTTTTGAGTTCATTATCCTCATTCAACGACGCCTGCATCGAGTTTGGTCGAGCGATCGGAATGTGGATCATTGGGATGAACATCTGGACGCTCGTACTGCTCGTGGCGGCTCTTGTTCTAGATCGATTGCTCTCAAGCCGCGTCAGCGCCGGATGGAGACTTGGGTTGTATCTCGTTGTGTTTGCTCGGCTGGCCCTGCCAGTGGAGTGGGCAAGTCCACTCGCATGGACGACTGGCAGCGATACACCACCGATGATTCGGTACTTTGAATCAGTGTCAAACGGCGACGGTGCGGGTGTGTCTGCCTCTTCTGAAGAGACCGGGGCTGCGCTCGGTGTAAACAAGTATTCGCACGAGCTTGACTTTTCGTGGTGGATGTTCGTTCCGTTCTGTTACATGTCAATCATGATCGTGCTCACGGGTCGATGGATCAGCGCACGAATCCAGCTCGCAAGAGTTTTGCGCACATCCACACCAGCCGATGAAGATCTTCAGCACCTGGCCAGGTGTCGGCGGCTTGAGGTTCATGAGACGTTCGGCCCCGCAGTCGTGGGGCTGATGCGCCCACGTATCGTCCTTCCGGCCGACCTGATTCGGGCGGTACCACAGGAAACACTTTCAACCGTTCTCGCCCATGAACGCGCCCACCTCCTGCGTGGAGATCATCTCATGTCCGCACTGATCCAGATTATGACGATCTTGGCATGGCCCATCTTTCCCTTATGGATCGCCGCAACGCGAGTGCGCCGCCTGATGGAAATCGCATGCGATGAACATGCACTCAGATCGACGGACCACGAAACGCGCCGTGCATACGGCGAGCAACTCATCGCACTTGCAACGAGCACTCGAGCCGGGTTCAATGCGCCCGCAATCGGCCACCTTGGCTTAGGAGGTGATCTTCCCGCGCGCTTCCGCGCCATGCGCTTCATTGGCGGTCGCCGCTGGCCTCGTGGGTTTCAAGCACTCGTGACCGTCTGTTGTTCGTTTGTACTGATCGCCTGTGCCACTCAACATCGGCCTGCGAGCAGTACATCGCCCGGCATGCTCCCGGAGACTGTCACCTATCTCGTCGAGGTTCGTGTTTACGAGGGGTGGCTCGCACACGAAAAACTTTCTTTCGATATGCGGCAGACCGCAAGCAGTACTCTGAACGCCCCACCACCATCAGTTCATGTAACGCGCGCGAAGAATACGTTGAATGAGAGTGAGTTCAACTCGGCGCTCGCTGACTACCAGCAGAAGGGGGAGGGAATCATCATGTCACCGCGTGTGATGACGCGGCCGGGTCAGGATGCGGTGATTACTGTAGGTTCGATGAAGAACGATGCCGATGATCCGGACGATGGCTCGACAACCACGATTCGAGTCAGTCCGATCGTGGGCGGTCTGCGACTTGAGGCAAAGTACACGGAGTTCGGTGTCCCCATCAAGAATGAAGCAATCGCCGAGAAGAGCGGACCGATTTCGACTGGACTGCAGCGAATCACGCTTCAGTCGGGCGAAACGTTTGTCGCGGTTGCCACCGGATTCATCGGTCAGGATACTCGGATGGTCTCCTATACGGTCCGCGCGATCCAGCCGGGCGATGATTCCAATGACGGCCTCGTCGAGGTGAATCCGAATGAGAGATGGAACGTTTCCCTGATCGCATTCGATACCTCTGACGAGATTCCGAACGAATTCCTTGGAGCAGTGGCGTCGCGCTTTGACATCAACCTTGGCACACGGGGAATCGCAATCGGGACGAAGATCGACGCCGAGGGCGCAGCTCAACTGCAAACATGGTTGTGGGAGCACGGACGTGAACGAATGGCCCAGAAAACTGGCAGCAAGACCCTTCCGAATCTTGGGGCAATGACATGGGATGTTCCGCACATGGCGTTCGGCGGCGACGATGTCGAGGCCCACTCTCTTACGCTCGGCCTGGGACGATCACTTGATGAAGCGGTGTATCTCCTCTACCGAGTCCATGGGGAGTCTGATGTTGATGAGACATTGCAACTACCGCTCAAGGTTGGAGAATCACTCGTGCTCGTCGTTCCACTGGTCAACGACTCTGGAAACCGGATTCTCATCTTGGGTCGCACACGGTACACATCGACATCAATCACGCCGCAGACTGCTGATGGAGTCATCCGCGATGCCGAAGACGATGATCGGCCGTTTGTTGATGGCAACAATTGATAACACCGGTCACCCAGCATTCAAGAAATGACCGACGCGACCCGTCGATTGGACGACCCGCGTCGATCACACACAGTAGGGAAATGCTCTAGGCAGTTGCACTTGCATGCGCAACTGCAGGCGGAGGACTCGTAAACTCAGCCGCGTAGATTCACTCCCAGGCCGGCTGGGTACTTTGACTGCAGCATCTTCATGAGCAATTGCGTGCCATGCGATTCCAGACCGAAGTTCGCGATCAGAGCACGAATGTTGGTCGGCGGACGACTGGCAAATCCTGCTTCGTCAAGCTCAGCGCTGAGGTCCGCGGAGAGTCGTGAGTAGTACTCACGGTTGAACGTCTGCATTTGACGGTCGCCGCGGTCGATGTCGATCGACTGATCGACCACGCCAGTGACCGGTCCTGTCGAAACAACTGCGTCAGAAGCACTGCGTGATGAATGAACCGCAGATCGCTGCGCTGCGCGATACTGTCCGAAGTTGATTTCCGCCGCAGATGACTGGCCACGGGATTGGTTGGGGGCCACTGGCATCTGCAGCGGCCCGCCTGTGGAGCCAAGTTCGATGTCCGCCGCCGTCGAATCCACGGAAGGCATGCCAGTGTGTCCCGGCATCGTCAGGACTCCGCCAACACGGCCGAGGTCGACATCAGCGGCATGCATGGCACCGGCGGGCATCGACGTACTGGTTGGCACATTTCCGGTTGATTGACCGACTCCCTTCGAGGTTGAACTGATGTCTGCGGCCGTTGCATCATTCACCCCGAATCGAGTAAGCCACTGGTTCATATAGCTCGTGATGTCCAAGTCCGGCTGACTTGCCAGCTGATGCGAAAGATTTTCATGAATCGTCCGCGCCAGCTCATCGCGAGTGATCCGCTGATCACCGTTCATGTCGAATGTCTCAACATTCTGTCTGGGGTTCTTCAGCTCAGCCGAATTGATGGCGCCGTCACCATCGGTGTCCAGCGCGGCCATGATCGTGTCTGCCAGTTTCTCAGGGACACTCTGGAGAATCGGGGTATGTACTTCACCTGCGGCATTGGCCTTGACTTTCGCGGCAATATCCATCAACTGTTTCGCAGTAAACGGCGTTGACCCGGAAATCACTGCGAGAGGTCGGTGTGCAGCTGCCGCGGCGGAAACTGCCGGGGCCTGGGGTGTCAATCGACCGGCCTTGTCCTGCACATCAATCAACTGGCGAGCCGTCATCGGCGCGCTGAGAGATGAAGCCAGCATTGGATTAATCATCAGTGTGTCTCCTCGTGTCAACTCGACCAGAAGGACACAAGCAATTCCCGCGCCAGCCCGCGACAATTGCGACACTTACCATGCGTGAATCGAGCCAGTCCAATCATGCGCGAAACGCGCAGATGCTGCGCATTCAGTCGCAGACTTGCAACCGATTCGTGCGCTCATGTGCCCCAGCCAGCGCGGGGCTTGGGCCGAGGCGGTGATGCGTCCTGGTTTGGCGAAGCTTTATGAACGACCGGAGTGGAGTCACCGCGGTACTCATGGGCAATGACATACATTTCAACCGACTCACTTCTCGACGCCTTTGGCTTGTATCCCTTAACTCTGCCGAATGCCGTTTTCAGGTGCGCCAGGAGTTGTGGATACATTTCACCCTCGAAGACCTTCATCACCACATGTCCGCCGACTCTAAGCAGATGCGGCAATCGCTCGACCAGCGATTCACATAACTGCGCGCTCCGAAAGTGGTCGCGAGTCGGGTCGCCGGTCGTGAATGGTGCCATATCACTCAGCACGACATCGAACCGCTCCCGCCCGATGTCACGCAGCAGATCCGAAGCACGCACCTCGCGAACATCACCTTCGATGGTTCGAATGTTTGGTTCCTGGAAACGGAACGTAATCGGTTTGAGATCAATGCCGATGACGACCCCCTTCGGTCCGACACGCCGTGCAGCAACCTGCAACCAGGAACCCGGTGCACAACCACAGTCCAGGACTGCATCGCCTAGTGAAAGCACCTGCTTCCGATCATCGATTTCGGACAGCTTGTATGCTGCTCGCGAGAGGAATCCATCTCGCTTGGCCTGGTGGAAAAAATGGTCGTGAATCTCGCGCATCAGTTGCTCAATCGTAGGCGAATCACCGAGACCGCCATCAAGGAAGTCGCCTATGCGAAGCATCACCTGACTGACCTTCGCATTCACCTTTTGCGACCAGACCGTGAATCCGAGCGGCACGCTTCAGCCGGCTCTGCCCGCCTTACCTACCGGATTGAACCTATCCTCTTGCATTCAACATCGAATGACCTTTGAGCCCAGTCCATTTCGTCTCTCGAACTGCCCGGAGTGTGCCTACGACCTGACTGGTTCACCCCAACCAGGCCGATGTGCCGAGTGCGGCTGGGTTATTGATGGTTCTACGATTGAGATTCCAATACTTCGGACCAGCAATGGCGCATCTCACGCAGCAAGGGCCACGGATGTCATCAGTCTCATCGCTGTCCTCTTCTGGTTGATCATCCTTCCGCTGGGTCTATTCCCGATTTTGTGGTGGCTCTCTCCTGCCCGATTCATTGGCTGGCTGGGTGTCGCCTGGATTGTCGGCCGGATTGCGCGCTTGGCCTGGCATCGAACGCACCAAACGCCGCGCCCGGTTCTGATGTCAACATCCACCGCACTCTTCGTCCAACGGGGTACGACGACTATCGCACGTTATCCGTGGCGACTCTTCGAGCACGTCCAACTCTCACGCCGTATGTTGACGGGTCGCCTGGTTTTGACGTTCCACGATTCACTGGGACCGAATATGGCTGCAGAACTCGGGATGGATGTCGCGACGGCTGCCCGCGCTCGAGATGCCCTGGCGGAACGCATCACTGCCGCGCGGGACCGCGGCGCCAGTCGCTCGGAAGTCGAAGTCGAGCCGACCCCAGCTGATCGATGATGATCAACACCCGGATTGTGGTTCTTTCACAGTACGTTACCGGATGAATCGCAACTTACCAAAATCGGGAACAAACCTCGCACCATCGTCCGTGAGTGAGTGCGGCGCCGGGAAATAGACGAAGAACGCTTTGCCGATCAGGAGCCGCCGATGGACCACGAATCGTGTCGGATCGATCTGCTGCGATACGAGAGGGTGCGGCGGATCCCACTTGCGCCCGTCCGATGATGCCGGGCTGTTATCGCCGCACATAAAGAAGTGGTCCGGTCCGAGCTGCGCAAAGTGATCGGGGTGAGTCCCGAATGCGGGAGCACCACGTTCTATTCGTGCTGGTTCATAATAGAGATCACGATCGACACGAAGGTTGTGCAGAGTGACAGCGGAGTTCTCGAACCGCCATTCAAGATCCGGCTGACTCGAGTGCCAGCCATCGATGGACCCGGTGGCATGCTCCAATCGTGTGCGGGCATCCCAGTCGTATTCCAACTCAGCGATCAAACGGTCATCGACAAAGAGTTTCAATGATTGGTCCACGTGCCAGAACTCAACTCGCCGCGCCTCGTTGGCACGCAGCGGTCTGATCGAACCTGAGATGCGCGCAAGGTACGACGACTCATCATCAGCTTCAACAGCGCGAAAACGAAGCTCTGCATTCGAGCCCGTCAGAACACACTCAAAGAGGTGCGCGCGACTGATCAATCGAAACACTGTTACCAACCCATCACTCGCTGGGGTAATCGACGTTGCGATGCGCAGGTCGCTTACCGAGAAACTCCCTTCAGAACCGGTTCCCGGCGTGAGCTCTTCGAGGTTGTATGGGTTCCAGTCATCAATCGCACGGAGTCGATTGTTCCAACGCAACATGGCCGTTGTGCCATCTGCTCCGTCGTGACGAACGGAACGATCCGACTCATGAAACGACCATCCATCACCGTGCCACGGCGGCCACGGCTGTGACAACTCCGTCGGATCACCCGGGAAATAGTTGAGATCAAAGATCGGTTGCCACACGGCGCGCTGCACAAACTCGGGCTTGCGCTGGATGCGAAAGTCTTCAAAGTCATTGCTGTCGGTCGAACGGACGAACACATCACCATCAGCCAGCCAAACGGTCTCATTCGGTAGTCCAATCAACCGCTTGATGTAGTTCTGTTGCGGTCGAGTAGGGTTCTTGAAGACGACGACATCCCATCGCTTCGGGCCGTACAGACCATACAGGTACTTCAGAACGAGAATGCGATCGCCAGGTCGTGCGCGTGAAATCAGTTCAGAATTTGTTACTCGCTGAACCATCTCCTGCGGCCCGATCATCGGATCCGTCATCTCGTGTTCAACATCCGGATGAATCCGCGAAGTCTGTTGCGTGCTCGATTCAACGGCATACTCGAATCCCGTTCGGGGCGATGCAACCAGCGTATGTTCACCAAGCAGAATCGGCGCCATCGACCCCGTCGGAATGACAAAACCCTCAAGGACGAAACCTCGGAACATCATGGCCAGCACAAACGCGACAATGAGCGCCTGAAGCGTCTCAATCACAGAAGGTTCGGTCGATTGTTGGGCTGGTTCAGAAGGCGAATCGGTCTGGTCTGCCGCTGACGAGCGGCTTCCCTCAACAGTGATCGGATTGTCTTTGCCGTTGTCCATACTGATTGCGGGAGTCTATTCAGGAATCCGGCCACAGAGCGCTATCGCACGAATGCACATTCTGTTTCAACTCATCGGCTGGGCATCCTATCATGCGTCAACATGCTCCCGCTTCACTCATCATCACCATCGGACGGCAACGCGGCCAATGCATCGGGCGGTTCCCCTGTGTATGGGCCGGACAACACACCGTTCGATGCCATCGGCGGTGCAGATGGGGTCAAGCAACTCGTTGAGCAATTCTATGACTATATGGACTCCGTACAGGAGTATGCCGACATCCGGGGCCTGCACCCTGAGGACCTGAAGAGCTCGCGAGAGAAACTGTACGAGTTTCTCACCGGCTGGCTGGGTGGTCCGCCCTTGTATATCAACAAGCACGGCCATCCGCGGCTGCGCGCTCGACACGCACCGTTTCCCATCGGAGAATCTGAACGTGACCAATGGCTGTCTTGCATGCATCAGGCGATGGATCGCTGCAACATTCAAGGCGACTTGCGATCGTTTCTGAATACACGCTTTCGACATGTTGCTGATTTCATGCGGAACCAGTAGCTCGTAGTATCGCACTGACTGAATCGAGCTGGAAGTATCGAGTCGAGCGTGCTGATTTCGTCCGGCCTATCATCGGCCGTGTCATCTTTGTGCCAGTGCACCCTGCACTTGAACTCACCTGCATAAAGGAGTCGCCGTATGACTGCCACCAATTCAACGCTGGTCGTCGCGGCCGACAGTTGACCAGAATGAATCACGACGGTTGAGTGCCTAGCTCTTAACCGTTGCGATTCTTCTGCACGAAGGTGCGGTGCGTCTCGAAGCACCGAGGGTGAAGACCGTTTTTCATCCGTGTCTGGCGATCAGCTCCACAAGTTGTCTGACCAACAGTCATTGATCCTGTCTCTGACAGGTTGCGCTGTGCGCAGATCGATCGCGCCAGCGGGAGGAGCATCGGACCATGCACGGGACCGACCACGAAGAGTGCCTGCTCGCACTGCGCGAGGAGGGATGGATCTCAGAATCTCTGTATGAAGTCAAGAGCGGTAAGGAAGCCACTGTCCATTGTTGCCGGGCAGGCATGCGATCACTTGAAACGGGACTCATTCCGCCCGAATCACCGCTGGTCGCCGTCAAGGTGCACCGGCCACTGGAAACGCGCCGATTTCGGAACGACAGCATGTATCTTGCCGGCCGCGTGCATATGGCACGTGATTCGCGCATCAAACGTGCTGCGATCAACAAATCATCGTTCGGGCGAGAGGTGCAATACGGAACCTGGCTGTACCAGGAGTTCGAGGTCATGCGCCGCCTCGCACATGCGGGGTTACCGATTCCAGTACCTCTTGTTGCGAATGACCGTGGCCTAGTCATGCAGTACATTGGCGATGAGAATGCCGCTGCACCGAATCTGCTGAATGCAGACCTTCAATCAGACGATGTCGAACAGGCCCTGGATGATATCTTTGATCTCATTGCGGCGATGCTTGATCTTCATTGCGTGCATGGCGATCTCTCGCCCTACAACGTTCTCTGGAGCAACTGCGCGCCGATTCTCATCGACTTTCCACAGGCGATCGATCCACGTCTGCACCCCGGCGCATTGCAGATACTCACCAGAGATGTCCGCACATTGACTCGATGGGCCGCGAAACTCGGCATCGATCGAGATCCCGATCAATTCACACACTCAATCTGGAAAAGCTTTCTCGAAGGAACCCTCGGATGAGATTCACGAGGTCCTTTGCAGCCCTTCGACCGCCATGATGAATTGATCAACGAACTCGCACTTCACATCAGACATCGAAGGTGCACGATCACGAAGTTCCCGCTCCAGACTCGACACCGCACGTCCAGACAAGCCGCACGGAATGATGTGCTGGAAGTGGTCGAGGTTCGTGGTGACGTTCAACGCCAGGCCGTGCATTGAGACCCAACGTGAAACGCGCACCCCCATGGCACAGATCTTTGCGGTTCCGTTGTTCACCCAGACCCCTGTGGCAGAGGTGTCACGGGCGCCGCGGACTCCGAACGCCCCGATTGTCGCGATGACGACTTCTTCGAGCAGTCGCATGTATCCGTGCAGACGCAAGCCGACAATGTTCAAATCCAGAATCGGATACACCACCAGTTGGCCCGGTCCGTGGTAGGTGATGTCGCCGCCACGGTCGGTTTCCGCAACTTCAATACCCGCCTCAGCAAGTTGCGCCTCACTGGTGATGAGATGCTGCCGGGCTTCCTTCCGCTGACTGACGGTGATCACCGGCGGATCATGCTCCACCAGGAGCAGGTACATAGTCTTGTTCAGCCCCGCTTCACGCTGCCGCTGCGCGATGACATCGGCCTGCAACGCGCGTTGCAGATCCAATGCTTCGTGGTATCTGATCCTCCCGAGATCGCGGACCTCAAGGTCAAACGGTTCGGCGAAACTCGTCAGCGGGATCATGCACGGCCATTGTCCTTTGGACACGGTCATCAAACAAGCATATGCCGCACGGGATACACTCTCGCCATGCCGAACGTGCATCCATCCGCCAGCATTGAAGGTGACGTTTCGCTTGCCGACGATGTCATCGTCGGGCCGCAGTGCATCATCGATGGCACACTTGGCCCCGTTGCCCTGGGACCGGGTACGCAATTGCGCGGCCACGTCTACATCAACGGACCTGTCACTCTCGGCGCGAACAACCGGCTGTACCCGTTTGTCTCGATCGGCTTCGCGCCGCAATCGATCAGCTTCGACCACGATCAACCCGGCTGCGGCGTCGTCATCGGCAATGGCAATACGTTTCGCGAATCGGTCACGATTCACCGCGCCATGACTGACGCCGGGCCGACAACGATTGCCAACGACAACTACTTCATGGTGAACTCTCACGCCGGCCACGACTGCATCGTCGGCTCGAACTGCCTGTTTGCAAATGGTGCCCTGCTCGCTGGCCACGTCACCGTTGAAGACCGTGTCGTGCTCGGCGGCAACGCCGGGGTGCATCAGTTCTGCCGGGTCGGGCATCATGCCATGCTTTCCGGCAATGCCGGCGCCTCTCGCGATGTGCCTCCGTGCTTTACCGTCACCGAAGTGAATCTCGTTGCGAGCATCAATCTCATCGGCATGCGTCGGGCCGGCTACACGCCAGAGCAGATCGATACTGTGAAGTGGGTATACAAAGTGCTCTGTCGCGAACAGCACGCGCTCTCCAAGGCGGTTGAACTCCTCACAGCCCGCGCCGATGACCCGATCATCAAGGAGTATCTGGACTTCATCACCTCTTCCAGGCGCGGTGTGTGCACCGGGCGTCTCTCCATCGGTCGGGGTGGATGAGTAACGCCGCAGAGTGACTCATCTCCCTTCGCACGGTACGCTGACGGCATGCACAGCGCCGCCGATCGCACAACCGCCTTTGAATACTGCGTGCTTGGCAGCGGCTCGCGCGGAAATGCCACCATTGTGCGCTGGCGTGAACAGTCAACCCGTTCAGATCGTGAGAGCACTCGGTCGCGCTGCTTGCTCATCGATGCCGGCCTTTCACCGCGCGAAACCACCCGCCGCCTGCATCACATCGGGCTTTCCATCGACGATGTCGAAGCGGTTCTGCTGACGCACCTGGATGCCGATCATCTGCACCGCGGCTGGTGCAAAGTCCTCGTCGATCGGAACATCACGCTTCACCTGCACGAGCGTCATCGCTACCGAGCCAAGGCAAACGGTGTCCCCAAGGCACGCATCTCGCTTTTCAACGAACAGCCCTTCTCCGTTCTGCCGGGTGTCAAAGTCCGATCGAAACTTCTCGCCCACGATGATGAGGGTGTCGTCGCATTCCGCATCAGCGAAGACCATCGCTCCGCGCCCGGCGTGCCTACTGAGCTCAAGCCCCTCTCCCGCTCGCTCGGCTTCGCCACCGACCTCGGTCGCATCACCGATTCGTTCATCGACTTTCTCCTCGGCGTCGATTCACTGGCCATCGAGTCGAACTACGATCGCAACCTGCAACTGACCAGCACACGTCCCCTCATGCTGAAGCGGCGCATCATGGGCGGCCGAGGCCACCTCTCGAACGATGAATCCCTCGAAGCAGTGCTGGCCATCCGCGCCCAGCGAGAATTGGGAAGCATCACCCTGCTGCATCTCTCCCAGCAGTGCAACGACCCGAAGATCATTCAACACCTCTACGAGCAACGTGCGCCGGAATTGGTCGATCGGCTCACCATTACCTCGCAACATGCTCCTTCACCATGGCAGGCCGTACACGCCAGTCCGCGCGATACCGCCCCGACGCCGGGTGTACAACTTCGCATGTTCTGATGACAGCGACGACCCGCCAATGTCGGCTCAGTCGCGGGTTGCCCCGTTTCTTGCCGCGACTGCTTTGGCAGCGCGTTCTTCCGCCGCCTTCCTGCGATCCATCCGATGAATGTGAATCATCAGCAGCGCCATACCGGTCAGCAGAAAAACATCCGCCAGGTTGAAGACCCACGGAAAGATCTCGCTCGATCCACCGAACCAGTTCCATCCGAACGGCAGATTCCGCCTGGGAAAAAGGTGAAGAAAGTCGCGCACCGCGCCGTAGTACCAACGGTCGTACAGGTTCCCGACTCCGCCCGCGAGTATGAGTGCAATCGACGCATGGGCGACGAACTGCCGCGGCCCGGTCCAGAATCCGAAAACGAGCACCCCCGCGATCAGTGAGCAAACGGTGAAGAGGATGAAGAAAAACCGCTTGTCCTGCCCGATGCCGAACACCGCGCCGCGGTTCATGACCAGGTGCAGATCAAGCAAATCGCCGGGAATGAGTGTGCGCGGCGGCGTGCCGCGCGTCGGGTCGTAGGATTCATCCGCAAGCACGAGGTCGCGTTCGATCACCACCGGCACCGGGCCGACGTTGGCAAACGTCGCGTACTTCGTCCACAGGTCAACGCCGAGCGCCGCGATGAACACGGTGATGAGAATCAGCCACGCAGCGCCCGAACCGAACGCCCGCGGCGATTGTCTGATGTTCGGAACAACCGTTGCCTCACCGGCCATCAGGACGCCTGACCGCTCTCGAGCAGGCGCTTCGCCTCAATCGAGTACTTCGCCCACGGTTTCGCTTCCAGCCGGGCCGCGCCGATCATGTTGCCCGTCAACTGGCACACGCCGAACGTCCGATCTTCGATGCGCTGCAACGCCTCATCAATCTCGCGCAGCAACTGGCGATCGTTCTCCGCCAGGCCCAGCATGAAGTCCTGCTCGTACGTGTCAGAGCCGATATCCGCCATGTGAATCGGCATGTGTGAGATATCGCCATCGTTCGAGCGCAGCGCTTCGGTCTCAATCGAGTTCAGGTCGCCCACCAACTCCGACCGCTTCAGCAACAGCAGCGTGCGGAAGTGCGTCAGTTCCTTCTTCGAGAGCGAGGTCTTGATGCTCTTCAGCCGCTGCTTCTCTGCTTCGGTGTCCGGCGGCGGCGGCGCGGGCTTGGGTTTCTTCTTCACCGCCCCTTCCTTCGACGCGATCACCCGCACCCGACGCCCGTTGATGATCATGTAGCCGTTCGCATCGGGCTTCGGCGGTTCAGCCGGCAGGGCACCGCTGCGCGACTTGCCCAGAATCTTCTTCGAACCAGCGGATTTCTTCGTCGAAGTCTTCTTCGCGGTGGTCTTCTTT